>CAYFHK010000159.1:0-4947 GCA_964342585.1 uncultured Caulobacterales bacterium
CGATGATGAACGGCTACCACAACTTGCCTGGAAAGACCGCAGAGACCGAATGGCATTCGCCGGACGGAAAGCGCTTCATCCGTACAGGCGATATTGGTCGTTTCGACGAAGAGGGCTTCCTCACCATCATGGACCGCAAGAAGGATGTGATTATCTCGGGCGGCTTCAATATCTTCCCAAGCGACCTCGAGCCGGTGATCGGTGAACATGAGGCGGTGGTTGATGTGGCGGTTGTCGGCGTGCCCTCTGACAAATGGGGCGAAACGCCCGTCGCCTATGTGGTGCTGAAAACGGGCGCGACAGCAACGCCTGAAGACATTAAGGCCTATGCTGATGATCGGCTGGGTAAAACGCAGCGCGTCGCCGCAGTAAAGATCATCGATGAGCTGCCTCGGAGCGCGATCGGGAAAATTCTCAAGCGTGAGTTGCGGGATCGGTTCGTCGCCGATGCGGCCTGAGGCGTTATGGTAAATAGAGTTTTGATTTGCTGGGCGTCTTGGTAAAGAAAATCCTGCTGACGCTCAGTCCAAATTTTTTTGTATTTGCATAAAAATTGACTATACTGGAAAACGCGTTGGTCATAATTGCAGTGATATTTTTCACGCATGGACAGCTTGACAGCCATAAACAGTGGTGCGGCGTCCATCGCAGCACCCAGCCTCAGCGCCACGCGACCTGAGACGAAGATCGCTATTGCGCCTGTGTCGAGCGCCGCTTCGCCTAGCGGCGACCTGACCGAGCGTGAAGAGCAAATCGTCAAAGAGCTCGCGCAGCGGGACCGTGAGGTGCGCGCCCATGAAAAGGCGCACAAGGATGTTGGCGGCAAATATGCCGGTCCGATTACCTATGAATTCACGCGCGGCCCGGATGGCCGGCAATACGCGGTTGGCGGCGAAGTGCCGATTGACACCGCACCAGAAGAAGACCCGGAAGAAACGGTCGACAAGATGCAGGTGGTGATCGCCGCGGCGCTCGCCCCGGCAGAACCTTCGGTCCAAGACCGCGCCGTGGCGCAACTTGCCAGGGCCCAGCTGATCGATGCTTTGGCCGAGATCCGATCAGGCCGTATTGAAAAACAGGTCGAGGGCCTCAGCAGCTTCCGTGAGGGCTTGAAAGTAGAGCCTCAAGACAATTCGATCAGAATCGATGATGCCGCCGTCCGCGCGATCGAAGCCTATACCCGGTTCCGCGATGACGCGGTCGTGTCCGGCGCGCAATTCGCTTTCATTGCCTAGCGGTCGAAGGGGCGCGCTTCTCTTCTCAAGATGGATGACGTCACCGCGCCATTGCTGTAGTGGCCCGCAATGGCTCTTCGCGTCGCAATCATCGGTCGCCCCAATGTGGGCAAGTCCACCCTGTTCAATCGTCTCGCCGGACGGAAGCTGGCCCTTGTGCATGACCAGCCCGGCGTGACGCGTGACCGGCGCGAGCATGAGGTGCGCTTTGGCGATCTCGACCTTGTACTGATCGATACGGCGGGGCTTGAAGAAGCGCGCGACGGTTCTTTGCAGGCGCGGATGCGGGCCGGGACCGAAGCGGCGATCGCCGCTGCCGATGTGAGCCTTTTTCTGATCGATGCGCGGGCCGGCATCACGGGCCAAGACGAAGAGCTGGCGCAAATGCTGCGCGCCTCTGGGCGGCCAGTCATTCTGGTTGCGAACAAGACCGAAGGTCGGGGCGAAGAGGGGGCCTACGAGGCCTACGCCCTCGGCCTTGGCGACCCGATCCCGATCTCAGCCGAACATGGCGAAGGCATTTCTGATCTCTATCAGGCCCTTGTGCCGTATGCCGACGAAGCCGACCACGCCAATGACGAGCAGGAAGACCTCGCCTGGGACGATCCGCTCAAGCCGCTACGTATCGCCATCGTCGGACGACCCAATGCGGGCAAATCAACGCTGGTGAACGCGCTCTTGGGTGAAGATCGTGTGCTGACGGGCCCAGAAGCCGGCATCACCCGGGACACGATCAGTGCCGAATGGCAATGGGCGGCCGGCGACCGGGTCTGGCCGGTCAAATTGTTCGATACGGCGGGGCTGCGGCGCCGTTCCCGTGTGCAGGCGACGCTCGAGAAAATGTCCGTAGGCGACACGCTCCGCGCCATCCGCTTTGCGGAAGTCGTCGTGGTGATGATGGACGCGACGATGCCGTTCGAAAAGCAGGACCTGCAAATCGCCGACTTGGCACTGCGTGAAGGGCGCGCAGTCGTCCTCGTGGCGAACAAGTGGGACCTGATCGAGGACAAAAACGAAATGGCCAAGGCCTTGCGCGAAGAGGCGGCGCGTTTATTGCCGCAGGCGGCGGGGGTGCCCATCGTCACCCTATCGGCGATGACGGGTCGCCACCTTGAAAAACTGATGCCCGCCATCACCAAGGTGTATACGGACTGGAACGCCAAGGTGAAGACATCTGATCTCAACACCTGGCTACATGATGCCACCCAGAAACACCCCCCGCCAGCGGTGGCCGGGCGACGCATCAAAATCCGCTTCATGGCGCAGGTGAACACCCGGCCGCCAACCTTTATGGCGCACTGTCAGCGCGCAGATGATTTGCCCGAGAGCTACCGGCGATATCTCGTCAACGGCATCCGCGAGGCGTTTGATATCCACGCCGTGCCCATCAGATTGATGGTGCGAAAAGGGGAGAACCCTTACGCGAAAAAGGATCGCTAGCGGACAAGGCTTCTCCTCCGAATGCAACTTCCTTGCGCCTTAAGCGCTGGTGAGGAGGCAAAGCATTCGAAGGGACTATGGACGACACCTTTCTTCAGACCTGGCACGAAGCGGCATCCACCACGGTCGGGTTGTTTTGGATGGCCCTTTGGGCATTCGCCTTGGGCTATCTCATCTCGTCCATGATCCAGGTGTTCGTGACGCAGGAGCGCATGCGCCGGACCATGGGGGATGGCGGCGTGCGCAGCATCGCGCTTGGCGGGTTCTTCGGCTTCGTATCCAGTTCATGCTCGTTTGCGGCGTTGTCCGCCACCCGCGCGCTGTTCGTAAAAGGGGCGAGCCTTAGCGCCGCGCTCGCCTTTTTGTTGGGCTCGACCAATCTCGTGGTCGAGCTTGGGATTATCATTGCGCTCTTTTTGGGATGGCAATTCGTGGTGGGCGAATATGTCGGCGGCGTCCTCCTGATCCTCGTGACCGCCCTATTGCTGAGGATCATCCGTCCGCAAAAAATGATCGAGAAGGCGCGCGAGCACGCCGCTGAGAAATCTCAATCGGGCGATATCGAGGTCCCGGACTGGCGGGCGCTTTTGCGCAGCCGAGAGGGATGGGGGCGGGTGGCCAGCCAATATGCCAGCGAGTGGGGCATGGTTTGGAAGGACGTGACCGTGGGGTTCACCGTGGCGGGCGCCATTGCGGCCTTTGTGCCCGCCGCCTTTTTTGAAACCCTATTTGTTGGATCGGGTACGGATGACCCAACCTTTTGGCAGATCGTGGCGCAGGCCCTCATCGCTCCTATCGCCGCCTTTTTCACCTTCATCGGATCCATGGGCAATATCCCGTTGGCGGCGGTGCTTTTCGGCAGCGGGGTCAGCTTCGCGGGCGTCATGGCCTTTATCTTTTCCGATCTCGTGGTGTTACCTGTGCTACGGATCCAGGCGCAATATTATGGCTGGCCCATGGCGCTTTTTATCCTCGGGCTGTTTCTGACAGCGCTCGTGGTGACGGCGGTCACGCTGCACTATGCCTTTGCCGCGGCTGGCTTACTGCCCGATCCTTCGGCAACGAAAGCGATCACGGATCGAGAGTTTTTCGCCGTCGATTATACGCTCTTCTTAAACATCGCCGCCCTTGTGCTTTCGGGGGTGTTCATCGGCTGGCGAATGCGCCGACAACCGGTCGGTACGATCATGGGCAGTGGGCCAACTGAGAAGACGCTCTTTGTCCTCGCCGTGGTCGCCTATGCGTGGTTGGCTATCGGGCTTGTCCTGCCTCTCATCGGGGTCGCCTAAAACTTCCGGATCAAGATCACGCCCGTGGCCAAAAACGCCGCGCCGACCAGCCGCATCGGCGTAATCTCGCGCACTGTTTGGCCGAACGCGCCGATGTGATCGAGGAGAAGAGCTGAGATCAGCTGCCCCGCGATGACCGCGCTTACCCAAGTCGCAATGCCGATCCGCGGGACCGCAAACGCAGCGCTCGACACCATCAGGGCACCCACAGCCCCGCCAATCCATATCCACCAGGGCGCGCCTGCGAACTGATCACTCGCCGGCCATGTGCGCCGGGTAAGTAAATTCATCAGCATAAGGGTGATCCACCCGACGGTGAACGAAATCAACGCCGCGGGGAGGGGGCCGCCGGCATACCCGGCAAGCCGCCCATTGATCGCTCCTTGCGAAGCGATGAGCCCACCCGACATGAAGCCCAATAGGACGAGAAAGGCACCGATCGGCATGGGTCACGACTCCTGAACGGACAAAACGGGCCCGAAGCGCCGCGAGAACGTTTCCGCCAAAGCCGCGTCCACATCGTCCATGGTGACAGGCAGCCCTAGATCAACAAGGCTTGTCACGCCAAAGCAGGGATCGTCGATTCCGCAAGGTACGATGCCGTCGAAATGGCTGAGCTCGGGTTCAACATTGAGCGAAATGCCGTGAAAGCTCACCCAACGTTTCAGCCGCACACCGATGGCCGCGATTTTGTCCTCGCGCACATAACCAGGGCGAGAGCGGTCCACCCACACGCCCACACGACCCGGGCGGATCATCCCGGTCACGCCGAATTCGCCGAGCGTGTCGATGATCCAGGCCTCAAGATCCGCCACAAACCGGCGCACATCTTGGGTTCGCTGCCGCAAATCGAGCATCACATAGATCACGCGCTGCTCCGGCCCGTGATAGGTGAACTGGCCGCCGCGCCCTGATTCGAAGACAGGGAAGCGATTCGGATCAAGAAGGTCGTCCATCTGCGCGCTCGTGCCGGCGGTGTAGAC
>CAYFHK010000160.1:0-4896 GCA_964342585.1 uncultured Caulobacterales bacterium
CCTGCAACCGTCGGATTAGAAGTCCGGTGCTCTATCCAGTTGAGCTAAGGGGCCGTTCGGTGCCGTTTATACGGCGATTGCGCCACGGCGCGAGGGAAAAGCGGCCCTGCGTGAGGCCGGCTCAATGCGTCCAGGGGATACGCCGATATGAGGCGAAATTGTCGGAATAGGCCTTCAGGACCGGCTTGCTCTCGGGCTTCTCGATGACCTGATGCGGGATCTTCTGCTCCTTCGCATAGGCGATGGCCGCGTCCTTGGTCTCGAAGGTCAGGCGCACTTGGTTCGATTGCATATCGCTGCCCGAGGTCCAGCCCATCAAGGGGTCGATGTCGCGCGCCTCTTTCTGCACAAACTCCAGCACCCATTTTTCCGTCTTGGCTTTGCCCGATTGCATCGCGGTGCGAGCGGGACGGTAGATGCGTGCGAGCATGGCGCAGGCCCTTTCTTCATTCCTGAAAACAAAGTGGCAGTGGCGGCGCCACTGTGCGGTGCAAGATATGCCAAAGGCCGATGGCATTTTGCAATGGTCGGAGCGGAGAGATTCGAACTCCCGACCCTCTGGTCCCAAACCAGATGCGCTACCAGGCTGCGCTACGCTCCGACCGAGCTGGCCCAATAGCAGCTTGGCGGGGGGAGGAAAAGCACCGATTGGCGGTTAACCGCGATAGATGCGCTGAACGCGCGGCCCCATCGATGTCAGGAGCTCATAGGCAATGGTGCCCGCGTCGGCTGCGACGGCGTCGATCAGGCGTTTAGGGCCGAAAAGCTCCGCGCGGTCACCTTCCTGTGCATCATGTGCGTTGGTGAGGTCGATGGCGGTCAGGTCCATCGAAATGGCGCCGAGCACGGGACATTCTTTGTCCCCGAGCATGACATGGCCGCGATTGGTGAGGCTGCGCGGATACCCATCGGCGTAGCCGATGCCGAGAATGCCGATCTGCGTTCTATCGGTTGCGCGCCAGCGGCCGTTATAGCCGACCGTTTCGCCGGGCTCGACGGTGCGGATCGCGATCAGGGGCGCGGTGAGGGTCACCACCGGCTTGAGCGCATGGCCCGGGTCGCCATCGGGGGCGCCGCCATAAAGCGCAATGCCGGGGCGGATCAGCGCTTCCTCCGCTCCGTCTTCCAAGAAAAGCGCGGCGGACGCTGAAAGAGAGAACGCCGCCTGCGGATAAAGGGGCGTCAAAGCCTCCCGCGCTTCTCCATAGCGGGTAAGGGCAGCGGCGTTCTCCGGTGCCCCCGGCGTGCTGCCATGGGAGAGGTGCATCACGACCAGGCGGATGCTCTGTGCCGAGATGGTGGCCGTTTGGGCCAACGCCACAGCGTCTTCCAGACGAAAACCCAGGCGGTTCATGCCGATGTCGATGGCGAGGCCAGCGGGCTTCTTGCCATCATGAGTGCGTTGCCAGGCCTTGGCTTGTGCGGCGGTATTTAAGACGGGACGGAGATCGCCCGCATCATAGTGCCGGTTCTCGGCGGGCAAAAAACCATTCAGGATATAAAATGTGTGCTGAGGAAACGCTTCGGCGAGGGGCGCGGCTTCATTGGCATAGGCGGTGAAGTAGGTTCTGGCGCCCATCCGTGTGGAGAGCGCTTCAACGACCGCCTGATCCCCCAAGCCATAGGCATTGGCTTTGACCACCGGGGCAAAGGTCGCCGCAGGCGCCAAGGAAGCGAGGTGCCGGGCATTGTCGCTTAAGGCGGCGAGGTCAATCTCAGCAACGGGACCGGGATCAGAAATATCCATCTTTCAAGTGTGACACGGTTCAACAGATCCGTCTCGCCACATCTCAGGGTCAAAACGACTGCGGGTAGCGGTTGGGATCGGCCAAATCGCCAAAGCGGACGCGCCGTGGGTCGAAGGCGAGCTTTACCGTGCCGATCGGGCCGTGCCGTTGTTTGCCGATGATCACCTCGGCCTGGCCGGCGATCTGGTTCATCTCTTCCTGCCAGGTGAGATGGTCCGGCGTGCCCTCTTTCGGCTCTTGGCGGCCGAGATAGTATTCTTCCCGGAAAACAAACATGACGACGTCTGCGTCCTGCTCGATCGAGCCTGACTCCCGGAGGTCTGACAGCTGAGGGCGCTTGTCTTCGCGCTGCTCCACCTGGCGAGACAGCTGGGAGAGGGCGAGGATGGGTACGGAGAGTTCCTTGGCGAGGGCTTTCAGGCCTGTGGTGATTTCGGTCAGCTCTTGGACGCGGTTTTCGCCCGCCTTCTTCGAGCCTGACAAGAGCTGGACGTAGTCGATCACCAATAGCCCGAGGCCAGCTTGGCGTTTCAAACGTCGTGCGCGCGCCGCAACCTGTGCAATGCTAAGGCCGCCTGTGTCGTCGATGTGAAGCGGCAGATCGTTTAGCTCGTTCGCTGCTTCGTAGATGCGATCGAAATCCGCCTGATCGATGTCGCCGCGGCGGATGCGGTCCGATGGGATGCCCGAACTCTCGGCAAGGATCCGGCCGGCGAGCTGGCTGTCTGACATCTCTAGACTGAACAGTCCGACAACGGCGCCTGACTTCGCTTTGATCGACCCATCCGGCTGCCGCTCGGGCACATAGGCGCGGGCGGCGTTCAAGGCGATGTTTGTGGCCAGCGCCGTTTTCCCCATGGAGGGGCGCCCCGCCAAAATGACGAGGTCGGAGGGGTGGAGGCCGCCAAGTTTCTCATCGAGATCGCGCAGCCCGGTGGCGACACCGGCAAGGCCGCCGCCGCGCTGATACGCGGCTTGCGTGTGCTCGATCGCTTCGGTCAGCGCTTTTTCAAATACGCGGAAGCCGCCCTCATATTTGCCTTTTTCTGCGAGGGCGTACAGGCGCGCTTCGGCCTGATCGAGCTGTTCTTGCGGGTCCTCGTCAATGTCGATCGCGCCTGCCTTCTCGACCATATCTGTCCCCAGGCGGATCAATCCGCGGCACGTGGCCATATCGAAAACGACACGGGCGTAATCGGCAGCTCCCACTGTGGAGGGCACGGCGCGCGCAATGTCTGTGAGATATCGCTCGCCGCCGATTTCAAGAAAGGCAGGCTCTTCCTTCAAATAAGTGTTGAGCATGACGGGGGAGGCGAGCTGTCCCCGGGTGATCAGCTTTTCAATCGCCCGGTAGATAACGGCGTGCACGGGATCGTAGAAATGATCCGACAACAGAAAAGCCGAGACCTTATAGAAGACCTCGTTGTCAAACAGGATCGCGCCCAGCACGGCCTGCTCGGCTTCGATTGAAAAGGGGAGCCTGTCTTGCGGGAGGGGGGAGAGTGGGGTGCCGTCTGCCATCCGCGCAAAATGCCAAACCCTGCGCGCGGATTCCATCGCAAAGTTGAGCTGCGAAACGCAATGATTGGCTCTTGATTTCCTCGCTGGTTTTTGCCGAGCTTATCCGTGTGGAGAACGAGCGGTTGTGGCGCACGGGTTGCGCAACGAAAAAAGCCCGCCGCGATGGACGAGCTTTTTCTGCAATAGCAAATCGTTAGGCGATACAGCGCTTATGCTGTTTCTTCGTTCGCCTCGGTCTCGGGCGCTTCGGCTGCAGGAGCAGGTTCGTCTCCGAACTCATCGAAATTCCCTGTGCCGACAACTTGCTCAACCGACTCTTCTTTTTTCGCGAGCACGTTTTCACCGCGCTCTTGCGCCTCAGCCTCTTCTTGGCTGCGGGCGATATTGATTTTGATATCAACGATCACTTCGGGGTGCAGTGCAATCCGCACCGGGAAGATGCCCAATTCCTTGATTGGCGCGTTGAGCAGCACTTGGCTGCGCTGAAGCTTGAGCTTCTTCGTGGTGGCGATTTCAGCCACATCGCGTGAAGACACGGAGCCGTAAAGCTGGCCTGCATCAGACGCTGAGCGGATCACGACGAACGTCTTATCAGCGATGGAGGAAGACAGATTTTCGGCTTTCTCCCGCGCCTCGGCGTTTTGCGCCTCAATTTGTGCGCGTTGCGCTTCGAAGACTTTGCGGTTGGCGTCCGTTGCACGCAGCGCTTTCTTCCGCGGCAACAAGAAGTTTCTGGCGAAGCCGTCCTTTACGGACACTTCGTCGCCAATGCCGCCAAGCTTTTCAACGCGTTCGAGTAGAATGACATGCATTGGGCTTACTCCGTGGTGTACGGCAGAAGGGCGAGATACCGCGCGCGCTTGATGGCGCGAGACAGCTCACGCTGCTTCTTGGCGCTGACGGCTGAAATCCGTGCAGGGACAATTTTGCCCTTTTCGGAAATGTATCGACCCAAGAGTTTTGGATCTTTATAATCGATCTTCGGCGCTTTTTCGCCCGAGAACGGGCAGGATTTCCGGCGCCGGAAAAAGGTTTTAGCCATGGATCTTTCTCCTTTGCCTTAGTCTCGGTCAGAGCGGTCGCGGCGCGACATCACGGGTGAGGGATCTTCCTCATGCTCTTCGACGCGCAAAGTCATGAAGCGAAGAATGTCTTCTTTGATGCGCATCTGGCGCTCCATCTCGACAATGGCGTCGGGCGGCGCATCGATGTTCATCAGGCTGTAATGGCCTTTGCGGTTCTTCGCGATTTTGTACTGCAGGTTCCGCAGGCCCCAATATTCGGTCTTGCGGATGTCGCCGCCATGTTCGCGAATGATGGTTTGCAGTTCGTCTGTCAGGGCTTCGACCTGGGCGGGGCTGATATCTTGCCGCGCAATATAGACATGCTCGTATAACGGCATGGTGGCTCCTCGTTACTGGCGGCGGAGACATGGCCCCTGGAGGGAGGCGTCACGCCTTCGGCTCAAACGACTGTGGGGACCATCCCCGGTGACGCTGACCACCGCTCATCGAAAGGCGGCGTCTAGCGGCTGGTATCGGCAGGATCAAGCGCGTTTTGCGGCTTGCGTTCGATGAGATGGAGGGTGTGGGGCATCTGACCGAAGGTGAACATCCTGACGCTGTCG
>CAYFHK010000161.1:0-4667 GCA_964342585.1 uncultured Caulobacterales bacterium
GGGCTATGTCGGTGAAGATGTTGAGAACATCGTTCTCAAGCTGCTGCAGGCGGCTGATTACAATGTCGAGCGTGCGCAACGCGGCATCGTTTACATCGACGAGATCGACAAGATTTCGCGGAAGTCGGACAATCCGTCGATCACGCGCGATGTGTCGGGTGAGGGCGTGCAGCAAGCGCTCCTGAAGATCATGGAGGGCACGGTCGCGTCGGTTCCGCCGCAAGGTGGTCGGAAACATCCGCAGCAAGAGTTCCTTCAAGTCGACACGACGAACATTCTGTTCATCGTCGGCGGGGCATTTGCTGGTCTTGATAAGGTGATCCAGAATCGCGGCGATGGGGCCTCGATCGGGTTCAACGCTGAGGTCAAAGAGCTCGAAGATCGCCGCATCGGCGACGTGCTTCGCGACGTCGAGCCGGAAGATCTGCTGAAGTTCGGTCTGATCCCTGAATTTATCGGCCGTCTGCCGGTGATCGCGACGCTCGAGGATCTCGACGAAGCGGCACTGGTGCAAATCCTCACGACACCGAAGAATGCGCTTGTGAAGCAGTATCAGCGTCTCTTCGAGATGGAAGACGTGAAACTGACGTTTACGGACGAAGCCATGGCTGCCGTCGCCCAAAAGGCGATCACGCGCAAGACCGGTGCGCGCGGACTTCGGTCGATCATGGAAGGCATTCTGCTCGATACGATGTTCGATCTGCCCACCCTTGAGGGCGTCGAAGAGGTCGTCGTCAGCGATGATGTCGTGATGGGCCGCGGCGAGCCGATGTATGTCTATTCAGAAGGCAAGGGTGAGGCAGCCGCCAAGTCCAGCGCCTAAGTCGCTGCCTTCTACCTAGAAAACTCCAGAAGGGTCGTTTCGGAATGCCGAGGCGACCCTTTTTCGTGACGGCGGTTGGCGGAACCCGCCTGGGGCTGCGGGGTTATGGCTCGTGGAGGTTTGCATCATGTCCACATCTGCCCTTGTTTATGCTCTTGGCTTTGCTTTTCTGCTCGGTGGTTTGATTGCCGCGGCAGCGATGGTCGGCCTGCCCGCGCCATGGATTGCCGTTGGTGCGGCGATGGCGTTGGGTGTCGGCGCGATGATCGGGGTCGTTCAGCTGCGTCGGCGCTCACACACAGCAATCGTCGAAAAATAGAGCGTCGACTGACTTACTGACGTTTGCGCTTCGGAACCTCGTTTTCGTCAGAACAGAAAAAGCCGCGCAGATGACTGCGCGGCTTTTCTCTTCAAAAGAACGTGGTCGATTATGCGGCTTTGGCGCGGCGACGGCGTGCGAAGGCGCCAAGGCCGAGGGCCGCACCCATCAGGGGCAACGCGCCAGGCAAAGGAACAGCGGCACCATTGATCGTGAGATCATAGCGCGATGAGGCACCACCTGCCTGCGTGATTTCCACGAGATATGTATCCGCCATTGCCACGCTGAAAATGACTTGGCTGACCGTAGAGGCGCCCGTCGTGAAGTCCGCGAGCAAGTTGCTGCTCGAGTCGCGCACTTTAAAATTCAGTGTTTGGCCAGACGCGCCAGGCACATACTCGTCGATGATCAACGAAAAGGCGCTGGTTGCATTGACCGTGAAGAGGTCAGGGCAGCAGGACATTTCGCCAAAAAGTTTGATCGTGTCGTCACTGTCGAGCGTGCCGCCAGGAAGAGGGTTGCTCAACTCATTGCCCGGCAAGCCATTGTCGATATCGCTGATCTGGATCGATCCAGGAATAAGGGGCCGTTGCACCTCGGTCAGCATCAACGTCGCGGCATTGGCGCTCGTCGCCATCGCGAAGGCGGCCAAAACGCTAGACAAAACAAATTTCATGATACGCAACTCCAACTCACTCTCGCAGTATATTTATCGCGAGTGCGCAATTACCAGGGGAATCTTCAGCTTTGGCGCGAAGTTCGACTGTTAAGTGATATTTTTCCAACGAACGGGACGCGAATTCGTTCAAAGCGGGAAGTGATTATTCCGCTTCTCCAGTAACGAGCGGCACCCATCCCTCTGGGGTCAATTCTTCTAAGGGGGAGAACCGGCGCTTATACTCCATTTTGGGGGATCCAGCGATCCAATACCCCAAATAGATGTAGTCGAGCCCAAGTGACGCCGCGAACTCGACATGGTCGTAGATCATGTAAGATCCCGGAGAACGTGCCTGATCATCGGGGTCAAAGAAACTATAGACCATCGATAGCCCATCCGTGAGCCGATCCGTCAGTGCACAGCCGATCAGTCTCTCCTCACTATCCCGATATTCGACAACGAGGGTATCGACAGGCGTCTGTTCGACCATCGCGGTGTAGTCCAGCACGGTCATATCGGCCATGCCGCCATCAGCGTGGCGTTGATCGAGATAAGCGCGCAGCACGGAGAACTGTTCGGACGTGGTGCGGGGCGCGCGCGGCACCCTGACGATGTCGCGGTTACGTCTCACAAGCCGACGCCATTTGGCCGTATCGAACGTCGCGACGGGAACGCGCACGGGTCGACACGCTTGGCAGCGATCGCACGCAGGCAAATACGCAATGTTTTGCGATCGGCGAAAGCCTCGCTGGCTGAGCGCTGCGTTCAACCGGCTCGCGCCTTCACCGCCAAGAAAGGTGAAAATTTTCCGTTCTTGACGGTCAGGCAGATAGGGGCACGGGCTAGACGCCGTGAGAAAGAATTCATTCGTGCCCGAGGAAAACGGTTTGGTCATTAATCGTCCGAACAGACCCGCTACAAAACGCGACAATAGCACAAGGCCCGGTCAGAGCAGACCGAGACTGGAAAAATAGATGGGTGCTACGAGCGTAAAGGACACCCATAGCAGCACGATCAATGGCACGCCTATCACGATAAAGTCACGGAACTGGTAATGCCCAGGGGCCATGACCAACAAATTTGTCTGATAGGCGACCGGCGTCGCAAATGAGCAATTCGCCCCGTAAATGATCGTGAGCACCAGCACAAACGGGTCGATCCCCGCCATGCTCGCGGCGCTCACGGCAATCGGCGTGAACAGAACGGCCGTGGCGTTGTTGGAAAGCACGTTCGTCAACGCCGCGCTCAATAAGAAGAAAGCCGACATCAGCAACGTCACGCCGCCTGGACCGTTTGCGAGGGGCACGAGGAAGGTGGAGAGATAGGCAGCTGCGCCTGTTTCCTCCATGGCGGCACCCATCGCGAACGCCACCCCCACCAGGAGGTAGACACGGCGGTCGATGGCCCGCGACGCTTGCCTGACGTTGAGGCATCCGCTCGAGACCATTAGCGCGGCGCCCATAATCGCGGCGATGGAGATCGGGATGATCCCCATGGCCACGGTCGTCACGATCCCTAGGAAGATCAGACCCGCATATCTTGCATGATCGGGATCAGGCAGCTGCGTCATCGATTGCTCAAGCATCAAAATGTCGCGGTCTTGGCTCAGGCGACGGACATCGGCGCGATCGCCCAAAATCAAGAGCACGTCACCGGCCTCAAGGCGGATTGAGGTGAGATCGGTTCGGATCATCCGGCTGCGACGCTGTATGCCCAGGATCACGCAATTGGTCTGAAATCGAAAGCGGATTTGGGTGATGGAACGGCCAATGATCCGCGAGCCCGGGGCGACGACGGCTTCCACCATGGTCAGCTCGCCCGCACCGGTTTCGGGCAGCTCCACCTCACTCATGAAGCCCCGCAAGATTTCGCTCTTCGACTTCAGAAGCTTTGTCAGTGAATCGCGGGTGGCAGAGACAACGATTTTATCGTGCAGGCGCAGCGTGAGGTCGTCATAGGGCGGCAAGATGATCTCATCGCGCCGTTGCACCAGGCGCACAGTGAGATTCTTCAGCGTAGGGAACAGGCCAGCGACTGACTTTTCCCCAATCAGAGGATTGCCGCGGTCAAGCGTAAGCTGTGCCACGAACTGCCGCCCATCGGGGCGCCGCGCCGCTTCGCCGAAACGATCGGGAAGGAACGTTCTGGTGGCGAATGCCATGTAAATACTGCCGACGAACGCCAGAACCAGGCCGAGCGGCATCAGTTCAAAAAAGCCAATCTCGCGACCCGTAAGCGTGGCATAGGCTTCCACGGCAAGAAGGTTTGTCGACGAGCCAATGGTGGTCGTCATGCCGCCAAGGATCGACATGAAGGAGAGCGGCATCATGAGGCGTGAGGGCGCAATCCCCGCCTGTGCGGCCATGGCCGCCATGATCGGCACAAACATCACCACCACAGGCGTGTTGTTCAGAAACGCGCTCACCAGCATCACAAAGACGAAGACGCCAACCACCGCGAATTGCCGGTATTTTGCGTGGGCGGAAATCAGAACCCGCGTGGGATAGTCGAGGGCGCCCGACTGATACATCCCTTGGCCAACGATCAAGAGGCCGAGAATGGCGAAGAGGGCAGGGCTCGCAAATCCTTCGAACAGCCCAATCGCGTCTAAGGGGTTTTGCCCCTCAGGCCCTTCAATCGGGAAGAAGTGGAAAAAGATCAGGAAAAAGCCGAGCACAAATCCGCTCACCAATTCGAGCGAAAAGCGATCGAGCGAATACGCAACAATGGCCGCGGTGACCGCGGCGAGCGTGATCCACATTTGCCAACTGGCAGCAATGTCCGTCATGAGTTCCTTGCGGCGCGTCCCGCCCGCCTTCTTGGTCTTTTCTATTGGGTCCGCGACAAGCTGACCGCTCTTCTGCGCT
>CAYFHK010000162.1:0-4644 GCA_964342585.1 uncultured Caulobacterales bacterium
TGCACGTTCGAGCCGCCGGTCTCCACGCCGATCTCGCGCAGCACGGCGATCGATGCGTTCCGCATACGTTGGTATTCGCGGTCGGTGAGCGTGAGGGCAGGCGCAACGGTGATCGAATCGCCGGTGTGCACGCCCATCGGGTCGACGTTTTCGATGGAGCAGACGATGATGCAGTTATCCGCCTTGTCGCGGACGACCTCCATCTCGAATTCTTTCCAGCCAAGGAGCGATTCGTCGATCAAGACTTGGCCGGTGGGCGAGGCATCGATCCCGGCACGGACGATTTTCTCATATTCGTCACGGTTATAGGCAACGCCGCCGCCTGTGCCCCCGAGTGTGAAGGCCGGACGGACAATCGCAGGCAGGCCGATCGTGTCGATCACGGACATCGCCTTACTCACCCCGGCCAAGCGATCGTAGTCGACGATTTTCCCAGCGTCGTTTTTGATGGCGGGGCTCGAGACGATTTCGGCGCGCGGGCTTTCCAGCCCGATCTTGTCCATGGCGGCGCGGAATTTCTCGCGGTCCTCCGCTTTGTCGATGGCGTCGGCGCGGGCGCCAATCATCTCAACGCCGTGTTTCTCGAGCACGCCGTTTGCCTCAAGTGCCAACGCGCAGTTCAGCGCTGTTTGTCCGCCCATTGTTGGCAGCAGCGCGTCAGGCTTTTCGCGTTCGATGATCTTTTCGACGAACTCAGGCGAGATCGGCTCGATGTAGGTGGCATCGGCCATCTCGGGGTCGGTCATGATGGTGGCCGGGTTCGAGTTGATGAGGATCACCCGATACCCTTCCTCCTTCAGCGCTTTACACGCTTGCACCCCCGAATAGTCGAACTCGCAGGCTTGTCCAATCACGATCGGCCCGGCGCCGATGATGAGGATGGAAGAGATGTCGGTACGTTTGGGCATGGCGCTCTTATTTTGGGATCGAGGCAAATTGCCGGGGGTTTATAGAGCCCCACCAAGGGGGGCAACCGTTATCGATCATCTTTCGTCTGCGCCATGAAAAACGGCGCCTCCCGCGAGGGGAAGCGCCGTTATTGTTCTTCGGGAACCTGCTTAGGTCTCTTGATATGGGACAATGGTGTGATGAGGCCCCGAAGAAACACAATCGTCCAAGGGTCAATGCCGCGGGAAATTGTGTCGGCGAAGATATCGCAACATCTGCGCCGACTCGGGTAGGACGCGTTACTGGGTCGGGTGCCAATCGTTGACGCGCTTCTCCGCTTCGGCGCGCTCAATGCCATAGCGCTCTTGCAGTTTGCCGATCAGCTTCTCCGACGAGCCTTCGATCTCAGTGACGTCGTCATCGGTCAGCTTGCCCCATTGTTGCTTTGCTGCGCCTTTGAGCTGTTTCCAATTGCCTTCGATTTCGTGCGTGTTCATTTCACTCACCTCTTCTGTTGACCTGCCAAACCAACGGTTGAGGGGGGGAATGTTCCGCCGAAATGCCGCGGGCTTACCCCGGGCCTTGGGTGTTTGGTTGCGACCGGCCCACCACGTGGTCAGCGACGAAGGGGTTCGTCTTTCGCTCTTGGCCGAAGGTGCTCATCGGGCCATGGCCGGGAACGAATCGAACCTGATCGCCAAGTGGCCATAGCTTTTGCGTGATACTATCGATCAGGGTTTGGTGGTCGCCGCGGGGAAAGTCGGTTCGCCCGATCGAGCCTTGAAACAACACGTCACCCACAAAAGCGAGCTGGGTTTCTTTGTTATAGAACACCACGTGGCCAGGCGTGTGGCCGGGCGTGAAGATCACCGAGAAGACATTCCCGCCGATTTCCACTTCATCGCCATCGTCGAGCCACCGATCCGGCACCACATTCTCGCCTTGGCCGGCAACGCCGAAGCGCTTTGATTGCTCTGCGATCTGGTCGAGCCAAAAGGCTTCTTCGGGGTGAGCGCCTTCGATGACAGCGCCGGTACGCCGTTTCAGCTCCATCGCACCTGAGGCGTGATCTAAATGACCATGGGTGAGCCAGATCTTCTCGATGTGGCCATCCATCGCCTCGGCTTCGGCGATTAGGCGGTCGACCTCGCCACCAGGATCGATCACGACGGTCGCGCCATCATTCGCGCGAATGATCGAGCAGTTCTGCTGGAACGGTGTCACGGGGACGATTTTGACTTGAAAAGGCGGTGTTTGTGTCATGCCGCGAGCGTAACGCGGGTGAGGGCGCAGTGGAAGGGCGGGCGACCTGTCCGCCAATTGGGTCGAATCGGGTCCTTGGGAGGGGGCGCTGCTCACGCTTTTGTGAGGCCTACAGAATAAAGCCACTCACGGCCGCGTGAGTGCGTGCACACGGTTTCGTGATCAGAATTTGTGCACTGAAATTCCTTTTGCTGCGTAACCTCTGACATGTTCTCTCGAACTAAAGTAAGCCGGAATTCTCCGGAGGATGAACGAGAGGATCTTATGCGAAACTTGACGCGTCTCGCTGTTGCGACAGCGTTTGTTCCTTATGCCGCCTTTGGGTTGGCTCATGCCCTCCCAATTACCGTATCGATCACTAATGAAAGCGCTACTGATGGTCTTGGCCTGACCCCTCTCTTCGTGGCGTTCCACGACGGATCTTACGATGCCTTCGATGTGGGTGGATTTGCATCGATGGGGACGGCACGTGTTGCTGAGTTAGGAAACCCCGACATCGCGATGAGCGAAGCACTTGCTGCGGACGCTGACGCTGTGACCGGCTCTGCCGGTGCACCCGGAGGATTTGCCGGCGCGCCGATCATCGAGCCTGGTGAGACCGCGACAGTAACGCTCGAAATCGATCCGTTCGACCAGCGGTTCTTCACCTATCTATCGATGGTGCTGCCCTCGAACGACACCTTCATCGGCAATGACAACCCCATCGAAATTTTCGACATGAGCGGAAATTACCTTGGCGACCGCACGCTCAACCTGACAGGTTTCAACATCTGGGATGCGGGCACAGAAGCAAACGATCTGACCGATGGCCCCGCCTTTGTTGTAGGGCAAACCGGGACCGAAGGCACGGTCACGAATGATCCTGTGGCGTTGAGCGATGGAATTGCGGCAATTGCCGCGATGTTGCCGCCAGGGAATGTTCTCAATCCTATACTCGCGGATTTCGCCAGCGACCGAGAGAATTTTCAGCTGGCCACGATCACGATCGAGGCTGCGCCCGTGCCACTGCCCGCTGCATTGCCGATGTTCGGTGCAGCGCTTGCAGGCTTCGGCGCCATGCGCTGGCGGCGGGCAAAAACCAAATCGGCCTAAAAGCCGACCGCTCGAGGTCGGCAGACTATCGGTGGTGCTCGATATGGCTGTCGACCAGCGCGCTGTTGTAGGTTCGCAGTGCGCGCAACTGCGTCAGTGTACCTACAATGGTGGCATCGTCCCGGCTCTTTACCACTGGCATGCCATCGAGGCCCAAATCATTCATCCGTGCCAGCGCCTCACCAAGGCTCTGGCTGGCGAGGAGGCGGGCCGCGCCTTCTTCAAGCGGCGCGGCATCCGCTGGCATCGGGCGCATCACATCGCGCACACGGATCGTTTGTAAGATCACCCCTTGGGGGCCGTCCGAAAGATCGTAGCCGCGCTGGTTGAGCTGATAGTGGAACCATGATGAGCCGAAGAAGACTTGGGTGATCAGGGTCGCAATCCCGACCGCGATCATCAAAGCGGCCGTCATTTGGTAATCGCCGGTAATCTCGAACACGATGAGCGTGGTGGAGATCGGTGCACCGATGATCGCTCCAGAGACGGCGCCCATGCCAATCATCGCGTAAAAGGTGGGGCTGGCGACGGCGTCGGGCATGGCCATGCCAAGCATCGTGCCGAAGACGGCGCCGGAGACCGCCCCCAGATAAATGCCGCCTGAGAATACCCCGGTGCCAAACCGGCAGGAGAGGCAGAGGATCGTCGCCACGGTCTTGCCGATGAGTAGCAAGAGAAGCAGGGCGAGGGGATAATTGCCGTTGATCGCTTCTGATGTCGCTTCGTAGCCGACGCTCAGCACTTCAGGCAGGAAGATCGCGAAGAGCCCCATGCCTGCGCCCGCAAAGATCGGCAGCAGCGCCGGCGAGATCCGGGTTTTGGCGACGAATTGACGGGCGGTTCGCCGCGCCTTTGCCGCTGATTGGAGAAAGGCCCAGGCAACGCCGCCGCAGATAAGGCCCAATGCTGCCCCCATGGGAATGTCATAGGGCCCAGAGGAACCATATTCGGGCACATTGAACCGGTGCAGGTCGCCCAGATGGGCTTGGGCGATAATCGCCGATGTCACACTCGCAAGGGTGACGGGGCCGAATACGGAGAGCGCGTAATTGCTGAGCACCACTTCGAGGGCGAACAAAACACCGGCGATCGGCGCGTTAAACGCTGCGGCAACGGCCGCTGCCGCGCTACAGCCTAACAATGTCCGCGCGTCCTTTGCAGAAATCGTGAAATGCCGTGCACAGAAGGTCGAAAACGCGCCGCCAAGAAGAACAAGCGGTCCCTCGCGGCCGGCACTGGCGCCCGTGCCAAGGGCCGTTGCGGTGATCAGCGTGTTGATGAGCCCGCCGCGGAGGGAGATTTGTCCTGGGGGGCTGGCCCGCGCTTCGATCACCTCCGCGACGCCTTGGCAGCTCATTTCAGGCAGTACGCGAGTCCGGCGGGCGAGCCACAACATCGCGC
>CAYFHK010000163.1:0-4633 GCA_964342585.1 uncultured Caulobacterales bacterium
TGGGCGCTGACAAAGCGCGTGCCGCACCCGCCGCAAGGGCGCATCGACCTGTCACTTGAGAAGGCGGGCGCGGAAGGTCATCAGCGGATGCGCGGCACCGCGGAGGGGCAAAAAGCGATCACGGACTACCAAGTCGTTGAGGAAGCGGCGCGCCGCGCAGCCTTCGTCGCCCTGCGGCCGCATACGGGGCGTACACACCAAATCCGGGTGCATCTCTCCGCGCTGAGGACACCTATCATTGGTGACCGCAAATATGGCGGCGCGGATGCGATGGTGGAGGGGGTGTCGCCGAAGATGCATCTCTTTTGCCGTTCGATGGAGATCCCGTTGCCCAATGGCAAACGGATCGAATTATCGGCGCCCCTTACGGGGCATATGGCCGAGACCTGGGCCCTATTCGATTTTGCCGAGCCTGAACTGTTGGAGTGGCCGGAATGAGCGCGACCCTAAAACGTTTCTACAAGGATGTCTCGCTCGCGTCGCATGACGAGGGCGGATACGCCGTATTGTTGGATGGCCGAACGGCCAAGACGCCAGGCCGAAACGTGTTGCGCGCCGAAGCGCGTATCCTCGCCGAAGCGTTGGCTGAGGAATGGCGCGCGCAGGGCGAGGAGATCCGCCTTGATGATCTGCCCCTCACGCGGATGCAGGGCTTTGCCCTCGATGGCGCGGAAAAGGGCCGGGGCGAGTGGTCGGAGACGATCAAGAGTTTCGCAGGATCGGACCTTCTCTGTTACCGCGCGAGCGATCCGAAGCTGGCGAAGCGACAGGCGGAGATGTGGCAGCCGCCGCTTGATCAAATCGGTGGGCGCTGCGGCCTTGTCTTCCAAATCACCGAAGGGGTGATGGCGGTCGATCAGCCTGCGGAGCTAGAGGGCGCGATCGATGATCTTCTCAATGGATTCAGCTCCGGCGCCGTGTTTGCAACGAAGCTTCTCACGGAGGCTTATGGGTCGGCTGTTCTCGCGCTCGCTGTGGCGTATGAGGAAATCAGCGCGGCTGAAGCCTTCGCTGCTAGTCGTCTCGATGAGACGTTCCAGAATGAGGTCTGGGGCGTTGATGCGGAAGCCGCGGCGCGCGACGCGGCGATCCAGCGGGAAGCGGAAACCATCGTCCGCTTCCTTTTTCTCAGTGAGGGGAAGGCTTACTCAGCTGCCGAGACGGACTGATAAATCGGGCGTTCCCCTGCGGCGGCGGCATCACGTGACGGCGCGGGCTCATTCAACCGGTCGCGGTACAGCCAGATATTGGTCATCACCGTCTCAACGAAGTGACGCGCTTCGCTGTTCGGCACGCTTTCGAGGAACAGCAATTGATCATCGATGCCCGACCGCGCTTTCCAGCGGGCAAGATTGCCGGGGCCCCAATTGTAAGACAATGCCATCTCGAACAGGTCACCCGATCCGTCATTGTACCGTGTCAGGAGCTGTTCGACGTAAGACTGGCCGAGCTGCATATTGTAGCTCGGGTCTTCAAGGCGGCGTGACGCATGGACCGGGACCGCATCATCTTTATTCGCCACATAACTCGCCGTGCGCGGCATCAGCTGCATCAATCCTTGCGCGCCAACACGGGAGCGGGCGTGCGGCATGAATTTCGATTCTTGCCGGATCAGCCCGTAGAGAACGGCTTTGTCGATGGTGAAGCCGCCATTGGGCGCATAGCCGGGGAGTGGAAACAGGCCGGCGCGAAGATGTGCCCCGTCATTCGCATACGCGCCGGCATCAAGCGCCACTGAAAGCTGCGCGTTCGGGAGCGAGAAGGCGTGCGTCAGGGCACTGAGCGTTGTGTTTTCCGTCGGCGGCAGCTCACCCTGCGCCCATTTGATTTCTTCTTCCGCCAGCGCGGTGAGGCCCACTTGAGCCAGCGCTGCGGCGCGCAGAGCGCGGGGGCTTTGCGCCGTCAGCCGGTCAAAGTCTGCTTGCGTCAGTTGCGGCGGGGTCCAATCGATGGCGGGATCGAGGCCAAGCTGTCCAAGGGCCAATTGGCCATAGAAGGTGAGCGGGAAGTCAGCCGCCAGCCGAAGATAGCGCATCACCTCGTCCGCATTGCCCGTCGCCAGGGCCGTGCGCGCAGCCCAGTAGGCGGCGGCCGCGCGAAGGGTATCCTCCTGATACGGAATGTCGGCTTGAGCGGAGAAGCGCTCAAAGGCGGTCTTTGGATCGTCGCGGCGCATCGCCACGAGACCGGAAACCCAATAGGAAAGCACCGCGCTGTCGGATGATCGGCGATAAGCCTGCGCGGCCACCCGCTCGGCTTGGCTCAACTTCCCGTCATAGTAGAAGCTTGCCGCTATCCAGCCGCGCACCCGGTCGGTTTGCGCGGCGGTGAGGGCGTTGAAGTTGGCGCGTTCGTTCAAATAATTGAGCGCGGCCTCGGGACGATTGCTCCGTGTAAGATACCGCAGCCGTCCTTCGATCCGCCGCACGACGTCTTGGCGCGCGGGATCATCGTAGTCTTCGAGCAGATCAGGATGGAGCGGTGAGCCATCTTCGTCGCGCCATTTGCGATAGACGGGCGGGCGCGGGGAGATGTTGCTGCCTTGGCGCCGTTTTGCGAGCCGATAAATGGGCTGCGCATTGGGATGATCGGCATAGGCCTGAAGCCAACGCGACAGCTCCCGAAAGGAAGACCGGTAGGCCGTCGGGTGCATATACCGCTGCTCCAGCACGTAGCCGAGCAGGAGCTTGTTCTCGAGCAGGCCGATATGTCGATCGGCCGTTTTCCAGTCACCCTTTTCCTGGGCGGCGAAAATTTCGCGATAGTGGGCGACATCGCTGTCGGTCAGCGGCCAGCGCACCTCATCATTCGCCGCGGAAACGCCGACGAGCGAGAGCGCCATCAAAGCGGCAACAATCAAGCGGTGAACAAGTGACAAAGACAGGCTCCGAGATTTGACGCGACTTTTATCGGCCGTCCTTCGTGAAGGAACCGTCAACATTTTCCTCACGCAAGGCGCTCCTTTATCGCGATCAGGTCGGCCCAGGCGAGCCGCTTTTGTGCTGGCTGTCGCAAAAGAAATGCCGGGTGGAAGATGGGGAGAACCGGCACGGTCTGGCCCTCCTCACCAGGCCATTCGCGCCATTGCCCGCGAGACCGGGTGATGCCCGGCGCGCCGGGAAAGAGAGCACTGGTGGGGACATTGCCGGCAAGCGCGATGACGCGGGGCTGCGACAGCGCTATGAAGCGGCGGACAAAGGGCAGGCAAACAGCAATCTCCGCCTTTGTGGGCGTTCGGTTGCCCGGCGGGCGCCAGTAAATCGCATTGGTAATGCACACGTTCCCAAGCTCATCATCGCCAAAACGGGACATCTCGATCGCCGCGAGCATTTTATCCAGCAGCCCGCCAGCGCGGCCGACAAATGGTTTGCCGATCCGGTCCTCGTCTCGGCCTGGGGCTTCTCCGATCACCAAGAGCGGCGCTTTTGGGACACCGTCATAGACGACGGTGTTGCGCGCACCTGATTTAAGGAGACAGCCGTCGAAGCCTTCGATCGCGGCTGCCAACCCTTCGATGGACTGCGCCGCGTCGGCAAGCGCTTGAGCGTCGCGGACCGCTTCATCCACGCTGGCGGGCGCATCGTCATTTTGAGGGGGGAGCGGCGTTGATGGTGGAACGACTTGTTGAGCCGGCGCCGACCGCGCATTGAACCGAAAACCGCTCTCGGGCCAGGCCGTAAAGTCTGTGGGAACCGACGCTTCGGCAGTCGTGACACCGGAGGCTTGGTACCAACGTAAAAGAGCGGCCGGATCGATCATGGCCGCTCTTTATCAGCATCCTTTCGGAAGGTCAGCGTGTCACTTTGCGGTTAGGCGGCGTCGCGCTCGTTTTCTTTCTCGCTCGGCTTACGGTCATTGAAGCGCGCCGCGAGATCATCGGCCGTCGTGCTTGAGATGTGTTTCTTCGCGAGCGGGAAGACATCTGCTTCCTCTTCATCGACATGGTGTTCGATGTCGTGTTTGAGCTGTTTGAATTTTTGCAGCCACTGCGGCGATGCCATGTCCAGCTTGTCGATTTCTTCGACGAGATCGGCTGCTTCTTTGTGCTCGGATACGCTGTGCCGCGTTTGATCAGAAGCCTCCGGACAGGCCATCAATTCGGCGTAGAAAGTCTGTTCCTCCGCTGAAGCGTGGGCCTCCAGCTCGACTTTGTAAGCTTCCCATAGCTCACGCCGATCATCGCTATCCCCTTGGGTTTCGACGATTTTTTTGCCGAGCTCGCGCTGCTTATCGTGATCTTTTTTCAAACGCTCATAGATATCCATTCCGGGCTCCTTCACCGCTGCGAATCCAATTGACGTTTTCGAGGCGGGGGAGTTCCCGGGCTTACTGATCTTGACATTTCTGCTGTGGCGCGCCGGAAGGGCGCATTGCGTCTTGGCGCAGTGCAGCATACCAAGAGCGCGAAAAGGCGCATGTAAACAAACGACAATGGAGGTCGCTTCATGTACGACGACACGCCCATCGAACGCGAGAGCATGGAATTCGACGTGGTCATCATCGGCGCAGGGCCCGCAGGCCTATGCGCGGCGATCCGTTTGAAACAGCTCGAGGCGGAAAAAGGCAACGAAATTTCTGTCGTCGTCGTCGAGAAAGGCTCCGAAGTTGGCGCGCATATTCTGTCGGGCGCCGT
>CAYFHK010000164.1:0-4616 GCA_964342585.1 uncultured Caulobacterales bacterium
AGCGTACCTTCGATAATGTCGATGCGGTGGGCGAGCCCGTCGCGGTCAGTGATGCCGCCGCCGCGCGGGCCATACATGCCAACCGCGTGAACCTCGTCGATATAGGTCATCGCACCATATTTGTCGGCGAGATCGGCGATGGCTTCGATGGGCGCGATGTCACCATCCATCGAATAAACGGACTCAAACGCGATGATCTTCGGCCGACCCGGCTCCGCTGCGGCGAGCAGGCTTTCCAGATGTGCCATGTCGTTATGACGGAAGATTTTCTTTTCGCAGTTTGCGCGGCGAATGCCTTCGATCATAGAGGCGTGATTAAGCTCATCGGACAGGATGAGGCAGTTGGGCAGCAAGTTGCCCAGCGTCGATAAGGTCGCCTCGTTCGAGATGAAGCCTGAGGTGAAGACGAGAGCCGCTTCCTTGCCGTGGAGGTCGGCCAGCTCTTCTTCGAGTTTGACCAGGGGGTGCGAGGTGCCGGAGATGTTGCGCGTGCCGCCTGCGCCGGTGCCGGTTTGCCGCGCCGTGTCGCACATGGCGTCAAGCACATCGGGGTGTTGGCCCATGCCGAGATAGTCGTTGGAGCACCAAATGGTGATTTCTTTGGCGGCGCCGTCGTTCCGATAGATCGCGCGGGGGAAACGACCGACAATGCGCTCGACATCCGCGAACACGCGATAGCGTTGTTCGGCGTGGAGCTGCGCGACGGCGTTATCGAAAAAACTCAGGTAATCCATATTCTTATCCCGCACCCAGGGCGGCTTCTTACGGAAACCGCCCAAGCTGACAAGCGATAACGCCTCTCCGCGCGTCGCCCGACGGCCCAGTCCTGCCGGCCTCCAACTTCGTTACAGCGGCTTACGACCTCCGCGATGGCATCACAACCAAAGAACGCTTCTACAGATGGCCGCCGCGGCGATATGCACTCGGGCTCCGATACATAACGGATGATCACTATTCAGTTGACCAAAGCCTTACGCAGAATCGATGGCCTAACACCAACCGATTTCCCCGATGGGCCCATTCGGGATTCTTGCCTCTAACTGATGAAAAGATGGGGTGGCGTTCTTCGGCTGCTATGGGCGTACCAATGCCTTGGCGTCGCAGTTTGGCAGGGGGGCCGTTCGGGACGAAGGAACCCGATGCAAATGGCCTCAAGTAGCGAAGCGGTAGGCCAAGAAGGAGTGGCGGGGAGAGAGGGATTCGAACCCCCGGGACGCGTAAACGCCCAACGGTTTTCAAGACCGCCGCTTTCGACCGCTCAGCCATCTCCCCGGCGAACGAACGGAGCCTATAGCCGAGCCACACGCCTTGTGACAATCCGCTCTGTCGCGCCTTTTACTCCGCCGCGTAGGCGCGACCGGGGTGATCCTCATGGAGGTGGCCATAATCCCGCCGCTCGGCCCGTTTCAGCCGCGCTTCGGCCTCAGCGATATAGTCGCGGGTGAGGGGGACGGCGCTTTGGTCGGGCGTCGCTTGGATTTGGAAGACCATCATGCCGATGCGGCGGAAGGCGAGCTCCGAGATCACCAGGTAGAATTCCCACATGCGGCAAAAGCGCGGGTCGTCCGCCGGGGGCACGGTGTGGGGCGCCGCAAAGAACCGTTCGCGCCACGCGCGGAGGGTCTCCGCATAGTGAAGGCGCAGGATCTCGATATCGGTGACGACAAGGCCCGCTTTCTCAATGGCGGGCAACACTTCGGACAAGGCGGGGATGT
Organism: uncultured Caulobacterales bacterium; assembly: GCA_964342585.1. Lineage (GTDB taxonomy): Bacteria > Pseudomonadota > Alphaproteobacteria > Caulobacterales > Parvularculaceae > Parvularcula. Next base: position 1,716 of record CAYFHK010000164.1, read on the forward strand.
ACCCGCCTGGGAAGATATATTTCGAGATAAAGGGATTGGTGATGCCCGGCCCATCGCTGCGCCCGATGGAGTGGACCAGCATCACGCCATCGTCTTTCAAGAGCTCCCGGCATTGTTGAAAGTAGGTGTCGAAATTGTTGAGCCCGACATGCTCAAACATCCCCACCGAGACGATGCGGTCAACCTCATCCGACATCAGACGATAGTCTTGGGCGATGAAGCGCGCCCTGTCTTTGACGCCATCGGCCTCCGCCCGCTGATTGGCGAGGGCCAATTGCTCATCCGAAAGCGTAATGCCGGTGACGTCCGCTTCGGCGACTTTCGCAAGGTAGAGCCCCATGCCGCCCCATCCGCAGCCAATATCGAGGACTCGGTCCCCCGGCCGTAGGCAGAGCTTTGCCGCGATGTGGCGCTTCTTGGCGAGCTGCGCCGCGTCGAGCGATTGGCCTTCATCCTCGAAATAAGCGCAGGAATATTGCAGATCCTCATCGAGGAACGTCTCATAGCGCGCGTTCGATATGTCGTAGTGATGAGCGACGTTCTCTCGCGAGCGGCTAATTGTGTTCCACTGATCAAGGCGCCGTTTGGCAAAGCGGATGCCTTCGCCAATCTTCGCGAGGGGGGTCGCCATGCCGATCCGCCTGGCTTGCGTATAAAGGAGATCAAGCGCGTCGTAGAGTGTGCCCTGACGAATTTCGATATCCCCATCCATGTAGCCCTCGCCAAAGGCTAAGGTGGGATCGGTTAGGATCGCGCGCTCTCGCGCTTTGTCGTGGAAGATGATTTCGAATGGGGGACCGGATCCATCGCCATAACGGTGAGATGTACCATCCGCATACTGAATTTTTATATCGCCGGTCGAGATCAGCTGCTCGACCAAACGGTGCAGCGCCGCGCGCATCGCTCCCTCCTCCACGCACCCGGCAGGATACGCGTGGGCCCGGCGCGCATTTTATCGTTATGCGCTGATGTTATGCAGAGAAGGTGCCAGGAAAAACCTTTTTTTACAGCTGGATAGCAGCGGAGGGCCTGGTGTTGCTATTTGATCGCTTCGTAGCGGGAAAGCGCCTCTTCGCGGCGCTTCTTGTGGTCGACGAGGGGATGAGGATAGGTTTTGCCCAAGGCGACCCCGGCTTTTTCCAGAACTTCTTTCGGTGCGGCGCTTGGGTTGTGGATGTGCTTTTTCGGCATATCGGCCAATTCAGGCACATATTTGCGCACATAATCCCCTTGCGGATCGAATTTTTCACCCTGCGTGGTCGGATTAAACACACGGAAAAAGGGTGCCGCATCCGCGCCGCACCCGGCCACCCATTGCCAGCCTGCCGTGTTGCTGGCGGGGTCAGCATCCACCAGCGTGTCCCAAAACCAGGCCATGCCAAGGCGCCAATCGAGGAGGAGATCTTTCACCAAGAAACTGCCGACGATCATCCGCACACGGTTGTGCATCCACCCTTCTTGCCAGAGCTGGCGCATTCCCGCGTCAACGATGGGATAGCCGGTCTGACCCTTTTGCCAAGCTTTCAGCCCCGCATCATCGTCATCCCATTTGAAGCCCTCGAATTTATCCATTAGTGGACGGTCGAACATTTTGGGATTATAGTAGAGGAGCTGATAGCTAAACTCGCGCCAGACGATTTCCGACAGATAGGATTGTCCGTGGGCATCGGGGATGTCGCCTGCATCCATCGCCGCTCGCACCTTATGCCAGACATGGGTGGGGCTGATCTCGCCAAAGTGAAGATGCGGCGACATGCGCGACGTGGCATCGAGATCAGGCCGATTGCGCAGGTCGTCATAGCCCTCGGCATTCTCCCCGAGCCAATCGCGAAGGCGGGCTCGGGCGCCTTTCTCGCCGGGGGTCCAAACGGGGGAGAAGCCTTTTGACCAATCGGGTTTGGTGGGCAGAAGCGCCCAGTCATCAAGGTCGTCTGATTCTGGAAGCGTTTTCGGCGCCTCTAGTTTATCGACACGGGGGAGCGGCTCACGGATATCGTCGCGTGCCCGGACGGATTTCCAATAGGGCGTGAACACCCGATAAGGATCGCCGCTTTTCGTTTCGACTTCCCACGGCTCGAAGAGGAGCCGCGCGTTAAAGCTCTCTACGCGGACGTCATTTTCTTTCAACGTTGATTTGATGGCAGCGTCGGTTTCGGTTTGCCACTTCATGTAGCGGCGGTTCCAAAAGACCGCCGCGGCGCCAGTCTCCTCGGCAAGGGCAGGGATGATGTCTTTCGGGTCGCCCTGGCGCAAAATGAGCGCGCCCTCGCGGGTGTCGAGGTCTTCGCGAAATGCGGTGAGGGAGTGATGCAGCCACCAGCGCTGGGCGCCGCCCATCGCCTGTTCGCCCGGTGTTTTTTCGTCGAAGACATAAATGCAGATCACCGGCTGGCCGGTCTCCGCTGCCGCGCGCATGGCTGGGTTGTCGTCGAAGCGGAGATCTTCGCGGAGCCATAATATGACCGGGGCCTTCGACATGGTTTCCCTCTTCACCGTCCTTCATCGGAGGGAAGATTTATCCCGCGTCGGCGCGAAGGCGAGGCGCCCCATGGTCGCAAAGGTCCTGTAACTCTAGAGCACCCCCGTCTCCAGCATGTCATGCACGTGGAGCAAGCCCACCGGCTGGCCGTCTTCTACCACGAAAAGCGCCGTAATGCGACCGCGGGAGAGGAGGGCAAGCGCCTCCGCCGCCAGCGTGTCGGGCGTGACGGTCTTGGGCGTTTTCGTCATCACCTCTTCGACGGTGAGCGTGAGAAGCTCCTTGGCGAGGTGACGGCGAATATCGCCATCTGTGATGATGCCGGCCAGCTTATCATCCGCTACCACGCCGACGGTGCCGAAGCCCGCCTGGCTGAGTCGGTTGACCGCATCGCTCATGGCCGTGCCGATGGGGACGAGCGG
>CAYFHK010000165.1:0-4537 GCA_964342585.1 uncultured Caulobacterales bacterium
GCCGGTGAAGTTCATGTGGTCGCGTGAGGACGACATTCGTGGCGGCTTTTATCGTCCGCTCACTGTGCACAAGCTACGGGGCGCAATGGACCCGCAGGGCGCACTGACGGCCTGGGATCAGACCGTGGTTTCGCAATCGATCATCGCCGGCAGCCCGTTTGAGATGATGGCGCGAGACGGCATCGATCCGACAATGCTCGAAGGCGCCCTCGACTTCTACTATACATCGCCCAATCACCGATTGACCGTGCACGCCATGGATGTCGGTGTGCCGGTGCTGTGGTGGCGGTCCGTCGGACATACGCACACGGCCTATGCCGTCGAAACCTTTATGGACGAGCTTTTGGAGAAACGCGGGCTCGACCCGGTGGAGGGACGCCTCGCGCTTCTTTCAGACCGCCCGCGTGATGCGCAGGTGCTGCGCCGTGTTGCCGAGCTCGCCGATTGGGGGCAGGCGCCCGGGACAGACCGCGCCTTTGGTGTTTCCGTCCACAAATCTTTCGGCACCTATGTGGCACAGATCGCTGAGGTCGCCCTTGAGAATGGCCAGCCTTCGGTCAAAAAAGTGTGGTGTGCGGTCGATTGCGGTCAGCCGGTCAATATCAATGTGATCAAAGCGCAAATCGAAGGCGGCATTGGCTATGGCCTTGGTGCGATGCTGTTTGACGAGATCACCCTCGGCGATGAGGGCAAAATCCTCCAAGGCAATTTCGATGGTTACCGCTCGCTGCGCATCAACGAGATGCCAGAGGTCGAAGTCGCCGTGATTGATGCCGACCAAAACCCCACCGGTATTGGGGAGCCGGGCGTTCCGCCCATCGCCCCGGCAGTGGGCAATGCATTGCGCCGATTAACCGGCGAAACACCACGGCGGCTGCCGCTGATCAGCGTGATGGCGTGAAGGGGGATTTGAAGATGAACGCTTGGCTTTCACGTACAGCACTTCCAGCGATATTGATTGGCTCTCTCGGGCTGGCTCTTTCCGCTTGCGAACAAAATTCCGCCTCCGCCGATGGCAATGATGCCATGATGGTCAACGGCCTTAAGACGGCCGCGGCTTTCACGACCATCACTGACGATCAGGCCCGTGCGGAGGCGCTGTTCGACGAAATGTTCAAAGTGATCGCGCACCCGCGCTGCATGAATTGCCATCCGCGCTCGGACCAACCGACACAAGGTGACATGATGGTGGCACACCAGCCGCCGGTCTTCCGCGGCCCCGATGGCCACGGCATGCCGGGCATGGAATGCGAAACCTGCCATGGTGCGGATAATGTTGCGTATTTGGGCAGCGAAGGATCGATCCCGGGCCATGAGCCCTGGCATCTCGCGCCGCTCTCCATGGGGTGGCAGGGGATGACGGCCACCGAGATTTGCGAGCAACTCAAAGACAATTCGCGCAATGGCGGCATGACCCTCAACCAGATCCATGTTCACCACGCTGAAGATGGGCTTGTGGGGTGGGGCTGGCACCCGGGCGAAGGCCGAACGCCCGCACCAGGCGATCAAAAGACTTTTGGCGAGCTGACCCGCGCCTGGATTGATGCGGGTGCGCACTGCCCGAGCGCCTAATGCGCGGATATATCGTTCGATAAAGAAAAGCCCTGGCCGTTTTGGCCAGGGCTTTTTTATTCGTGCAGGGCGCAAGTGGCGGCCGTTAGGCTGTCGCTGCTTGCTCAGATTTATCCTCAATCCCCAATTGAGCTGCCAGACCTGTCGGATAGACATGCCAGAACTGGCCTTTGGTGTGTTCCCAATTCTTCAAAATCTCATCTGCAACGGGTGAGCCGGTTTCTTGCAAATGACGCTCGACAAGGGATTTGCACAGCGCTTCGCCCACATCGAGACGGCGCCATGAGACGTGCTCCGCGTTGACGAGCAGCTCGAAGCGCTCTTGCGGATCGAAAATAAACGCCTGGCCGCCTGTCATGCCAGCGCCGAAATTGTCACCGACACTGCCGAGGATCGCGACAACGCCGCCGGTCATATACTCGCACCCGTTCGAGCCGCAGCCTTCCACAATGGCGGTCACCCCGGAATTTCGAACGGCGAAGCGCTCGCCCGCGTAACCAGCAGCGATGAGCAAACCCGACGTCGCGCCATAAAGGCAGGTATTGCCGATAATGACATCTTGGGTCTTCGGCTCGTGCTGGAAAGGCCGTACAATGACTTGCGCGCCCGACATGCCCTTGCCGACATAGTCGTTCGCATCGCCTTCAACCTCGATCCGCAGCCCCTTGGCACCAAAAGCGCCGAGAGACTGACCGGCTGAGCCGCGCAAGCGCACGGTCAGATGACCGTCTGCGAGCCCGTCAGACCCAAAGCGGCGCACAATCTCGCCACTCGTCATGGTCCCCACAGCACGGTGCGTATTTCTCACCGTATAGGTCAGCTGCATCTTTTCACGGCGTTCCCACACCGGTGACGCATCGGCGAGAATTTGCGCATCGAGCGTATCGCCCACCGGGTTCCGGCCCTCGCGGGTCGAAACAGGCGGTTTGCCGTGTTCAAAAGCGCGAACGAGCAGCGGGTTCAGGTCAAGATCGTCCACCAAGGCCGGGCCGCGCGAGACTTGCTGCAGCAAATCCGTCCGCCCAATGACATCCGACAAGGAAGCCGCGCCGATGGAAGCCAGGATCTCCCGCACTTCTTCGGCAATGAACGTCATCAGATTGACCACGTGATCGGCGGTGCCGGTAAAGCGGTCGCGCAGTGCATCATCTTGCGTACACACACCAACTGGGCAGGTGTTCGAGTGACACTGGCGCACCATCAAACAGCCCATCGCCACGAGCGACAGCGTGCCGATGCCGTACTCCTCAGCCCCCAACATCGCGGCAATCACGATATCGCGCCCGGTGCGGAGACCGCCATCGGTCCGCAACGTGACCTTGTCGCGAAGATCGTTCAGTGTGAGGACTTGGTTGGCTTCGGCGAGGCCGAGCTCCCATGTCGAGCCCGCGAATTTGATGGAGGTCTGCGGCGAGGCGCCTGTGCCGCCCACACTCCCAGCGATCAGGATCACATCGGCCTTCGCCTTCGCGACACCAACAGCGATCGTACCGACACCAGCTGAAGCCACAAGCTTCACGCAGACGCGCGCGATCGGATTGATCTGCTTCAAGTCATAGATAAGCTGCGCTAGATCTTCGATCGAATAGATGTCGTGGTGCGGTGGCGGCGAGATTAGCGTGACCCCCGGCGTGGAGTGCCGCATCTTGGCGACGAATTCCGTCACCTTGAAGCCGGGCAATTGTCCGCCCTCGCCGGGTTTCGCCCCCTGTGCGACCTTAATTTCGATCTCGCGACAATGGTTCAAATATTCTGCGGTCACGCCAAACCGGCCAGAGGCGATTTGTTTGACAGCGGAGTTCATATTGTCGCCATTTGGTAGACGCCGATAGCGGGCAGGATCCTCGCCGCCCTCACCCGACACCGACTTCGCACCGATCCGGTTCATCGCGACGTTCAGTGTACCGTGCGCTTCGGGCGAGAGGGCCCCAAGTGACATCCCCGGTGTGACAAAGCGCTGCCGGATTGAATTTACGCTCTCAACTGAGTCGAGCGGCAGCGGCGCGCCCGCAGGCTTCAGGTCAAGCAAATCGCGAAGCTGCATCTGCCCCTGCTCGGTCAGGGCTTTTGAGAACCGTTTGTAGGCACCGTAATCACCATTGCGCACAGCAGTCTGAAGATCGGTGACCGATGGCGCCTGATAGACATGCGGCTCGCCATTTGCGCGCACCCGGTAGAATGCGCCGACGGGCAACCGCGCCACGCCTTCATCAAACGCCGCACGGTGAAGGCGGAGGATGCCGCCTTCGATCCCAGCCAGGCCAATCCCCGAAATACGGCTTTCCGCATCGGGGAAAAATTCCGCGACCAAGGCCCGCGAGAGGCCCAGCGTCTCGAAGTTGCAGCCGCCGCGATAGCCAGAAAGGACGGACACACCCATTTTCGACATGATCTTAAGCAGCCCCGCCTCAAGCGCGAGCTTGTAATTCAGGACGCAAGAGTTGAGTGTTTTGCCCGCGTAGCGCCCCGCTTCAAACCGGTTCGCCAACGTATCAAAGGCGAGGTAGGGATTCACTGTGGTCGCGCCAACACCGATCAAAACAGCCGCATAATGACTGTCGACACACTCTGCTGAGCGCACATTGATCGAACAGCGTGACCGAAGGCCCTCATCGATTAACCGCCGGTGTACACCGCCCGTCGCGAGGATCATCGGCACACCGTAGCGTTCGGGCGAGATTTTCTCATCGCTCAATACGATATGGCTAGCGCCTGCCCGCACGGCCTCAGACACAGCGGTGCGAATTCGATCAAGCGCCTCCCGCAAAGAAATACCGCGGGTATCAGTTTCCGGCACTGGCGCGGTGCAGTCGATCACGGCGACGCCGCTACTATCGAGGTGCTGGCGCATCCGATCATACATGCCATTGGTCAGAATCGGACCATCAAGCACAAAAACGTCTGTCTGCGCCTTATCCTCAGCCAGAATATTGCCGAGGTTCTTGAACCGCGTCTTCAGGCTCAT
>CAYFHK010000166.1:0-4518 GCA_964342585.1 uncultured Caulobacterales bacterium
CGCTCTACCAACTGAGCTAACCGCCCGCCGAAACCATGCTTTTGGCGAGTTCGCGCGGCGCGAGCAAGCCATTCAAGACCCAATAGCGCGCTTATTCGGGAATGACGGGCGCGTCATCCTCTTCCGTCGTGGCCGCCTCATCCGCCACTGGCTCTTCCGGCGCGGCCGGAATGATCGGCGTAGTTTCAGCTTCGGGCGTTTCTGCGGAAGGCTCCGCGCCCAAGAGATCCTCAAGCGCGTCGCGGGTGAGGCCGCCTTCGCTGGCTGGTGCCCCCTCTTGGCCAGTGATCGAGCGGATCACGTCTTCTTGCGTCGTCCCGCGATCGGCCAAGAGGGCGAGACTCATGGAGGTGATGAAAAAGCATGCGCCCAAAATCGTTGTCGTACGCGTCAACGCATTCGCCGCGCCGCGACCGGACATCACGCCACCGCCGCCCCCGCCAATGCCAAGGGCCCCGCCCTCTGAACGCTGCAATAGAACCACGCCCACAAGCGCCATCACGAGGAGGGTGTGGATGGTCAAAATGACGGCGGTCATGATCTCTCCTTAGTCTGCGGCCCTGGGGAACACCGACCGCATCCGACGAAGCGCGCCTTGTAAGGGCGAACGGTCCGCAGATGCAAGACGCAGGTCGAGCCGACGGACCGCCGCCTCAGCGGCATCGGGGTGGGTGTGGTGGAGGGCATGGCCCGCCCCAGACACGATCTGCAGATGGGTATTCTGCATCGCCTCATCGAGGGCGCGCGAATGCACGGATGTAATCACGGTCATGTCATGGGTGCCGGCGACCAGTTCTGCGGGCACCGCGATGCGGTTATATTTCGTGTCCATGCCGCACAGCTGCTCATAGAGCCGCGTGATGTCCTCTGCATTGTGCTGAAACCGGCTGGGTCGGAAGGTGAGCGGCACCCGGCTTTTGATGTGGTAGCCCGATGCGAAGGCGCTGCCGCGCATGGCGCGTTCCACCCCGCGGGGTGACCCAAACCGGCCATAAAGCGCGATGAAGGTGCGTCGGAAAAACCAGCCGTAAATCGGGTTGATCGCCACCCGGTTATACCATGCCACCCCGCCCGGCCAGCGATAGGCCACCGCGGCGATCAGCACCAATCCGGACACATCGTCGGGGAAATCGAGCGCGTAGCGCAGCGCCACCGCCCCACCATAGCTCTGCCCAAAGATGATAGGTTTCTCGACGCCAAGCGCGTCCAGACCCGCCTTGATCATCGCCGCCTGAACATCGAGGCGGTAGCCATCCTTAGGCCGATCCGAGAAGCCGTGGCCCGGCCGATCAGGCATCAAAACCAAGCGCTCCCCATCAAAGCGCTTGGCCATTTCGAGATCCATATCGAGGGCATTGGTGGTGGAGCCGTGGATCATCACGATCGGGCGCAAGCCGGTCTCGCTCGGCTTCCCGCGCGCGATGACATGCAATTGGCCGAAGGGGGTGGAGACGAAACCGCCCGCCGGGGGTTTCTGCCGCGTGACCCAACGTTCGTACCAAAAGGACCAAACCACCACGAGGAGCAGAATGGTCACCCCGATCAGGGCGACGATATCCGATGCCGTCAAGCTGAGATAATCCCGTAAAAGTCTTCTGCTTTCAAAGAGGCGCCCCCAACCAGGGCGCCATTCACATTAGAGACGCTCAAAATTTCAGCCGCGTTACCCGGTTTCACCGAGCCTCCATAAAGGAGCCGGATGTTGGCGTCGGTCAGCGTGCGAAGATGGTCGTGCACCTCTGCAATATCTTCGAGTGTCGGCGTCAGCCCGGTGCCAATCGCCCAGACCGGCTCATAAGCGATGGCGTAGTCCCCGCCTGCCTCCGGCAAGGAGCCGCTTATTTGCTGCGACACAATCTCGATCGCTTTGCCTGCTTCACGCTCTGTGCGGGTCTCGCCCACGCAGATGATCGGCAAGAGTCCCGCGCGCAAGGCCGCTTCGGCTTGGGCCTTCACCAATTGATCGGTCTCGTGATGATCTTGCCGGCGCTCAGAGTGCCCGACAATCACCGCCGTTGCACCGGCATCGACCAGCATTTCGGCCGAGATATCACCCGTATGTGCACCGGTTTCCGCTGTGTGACAGGTCTGCGCACCAATGCGGATCGGCCCGGTGCCCACGGCAGTTGCGAACGCGCCGATCAGCGTCGCAGGCGGGCAAATCAGAATGTCATTTGCGTCGGCATCCGCATCGGTGACGTGACCCGCCAACGCCTCAACCTCGGCAAGCGAGGCCTTCAGGCCATGCATTTTCCAGTTCCCGGCAATCAAACGCTTCACCGCGCTCTCCTTCGTCTTTAATTTGGCCCCCTCGGCGCCCCACCTGCCTCGGTCATGGCCGAGCGCGGGGCCCTTGCCAAGAGTGACAGCGAGCGCCAAACCACCGCTTCACAATATTGGGCGAATAAGAATGCTAAAGACCTTCAGAGGTGCGCTGTCGGGCGTGACGGGCTGGCTCGTCCTTGCGCTGGTGATCCTCGCTTTTGCGTTTGTCGGGATCGGCGCGTTGGACACGTTTAGTGGATCGAGCGCGGTGCGCGTGGGCGATACGCGTTTCACGGCGCAGGAGCTTGATCGCGAGTTCGCCCGGCAAATCGAATTGCAGCGCCAAGAAACCGGTGAAGTGCTTTCGCGCGAGGAGGCTGTCAGCCGCGGGCTTTTAACGCGCACGATCAATCAGTTCGTAATCCGCGGGTTGTTCGCTGAAGAGGCCGAACGGTTGGGCCTCGCGGTCACCGATCCGATGATCCAGAAGTTCCTGCAAGATCAGTATAATGCCGGTGCCGAACCGGGCGACACGCAACTAACGTTTGATCGCGACGCGCTTGCCCGCGTGTTGCAAGCCAACCGAATGAGCCTTGGTGAATTCCGTCAGATTGTCGAGTTCGAATTGCTCCGTGCCCAAATCGATGATGCTTTGATGCTGCCGACCCCTGCACCTGAGCCGATGGCTGAATTCTTTGTGCTGCGCCAAACCGAAGAGCGGACTGTCTCGACGGCAATGCTTGAAGCCCCCGAAATCGAGGCGCCGACGGATGAAGACCTCCGTTCGTTCTATGCCAGCAATGCCGAGCGCTATCGATCACCAGAGCTTCGCGAATACACGATGGTAGTACTCGACGAAAATGTCGTGGCGGACCGCATCGAAATCCCTGAAAGCGACGTGCGCCAATTGTTTGAGGCCCGCGCCGCGGCCATGGGCACGCCGGAGCGTCGGTCTTACGCGCAGGTTCAGTTTCCGACCCTTGAGGCCGCCGAAGCTGCCCTCGCCGCGCTCGAAGAAGGCGCCTCGCTCGAGGCGATTGCCGAAGACGCTGGCCTCGCAGTCACCACCTTTGATGATGAGGTGCGGACGAACATTGCCGACGAAGCGGTCGCCGAAGCTGTCTTTGGTGTAGATAGCCCGCAAGTGGTGGGCCCGGTCGATGGGGTTTTTGGCGCCCTTGTCGCCGATGTGCGCGAAATCACGCCTGGCGAAACCGTCGACTACGAAGAGCTTCGCGATGGCCTCGAAGATGAACTCCGTGAAGAGATTGTTACGGCCGAACTCGACAACCTTTATGACGAGATGCAAGACGCGGGTGATAGCGGGGCGAGCCTCGCAGACATCGCATCGGAATTTGGCCTTCCGGTGCGCACCGTGGGGCCGGCGGATGCTGACTTTTTCGCTGAGGGCGGCGCTATTGAGAGCAATGTGCCGTCTGCGGCGCATCAGCTCGCCTTTAGCATGTCGCCGGGCGGCTTGTTCGAAGCGGTGGACACGGCCGAAGGCGGCTATGCCTTTGTCGAACTCATCAATGTCACGCCCTCAGCACCGCGCCCGTTCGAAGAGGTCAAGGACGAGGTCAGCACCGCGTTCATCGAGCAGCAACGCCGCGAGACGATGCGCACTCGGATGGCTGCAGTGGAGGCAGCTGTCGAAGCCGGTACGTCCTTTGCGGAAGCGCTCGCGCCCTACGAAGCGGAGCCCACCACGCGCACGCTGTCAGGCTTCCAGCCCGTGGATAGCATCCCCCAAGCCCTACTGGGCCGGGTCTATGATGCACGCATTGGCGAGGTAGTGACACAAATGGCGCCGGATGCGCAGACCGCAACGCTGGTTTACATCGACGATCTTAGCTTTGGGGCGAATGAACGGTTCGTTGCCCAGGTCGAGCAAGCGAAAGCCCAACTTGGCCAAGCGCTGAGTGCGGAGCTTTACCAAGCTTACCTCACAGCGATGCAGGATGAGATCGGCGTTCGCCAAAACGAGGCGCAAATCGCCGAGCGGTTCGCTGTCACACCATGACAGGTACGGACGGCTTTTTAACGCCTGCGCCAGACTTCGCGCAGTTTGCTGAGCGGTATGAAGCCGGCGACGCGCAACTCGTTTATCGCCGTGTGGCAGGCGATCTCGACACGCCGGTTTCAGCCTATTTGAAGCTGACCGGCGGGCAGCAAGACAGTTTCTTGCTGGAAAGCGTTGAGGGCGGCGACACGCTCGGGCGTTATTCCACCATCGGCCTCAAGCCTGATCTT
>CAYFHK010000167.1:0-4411 GCA_964342585.1 uncultured Caulobacterales bacterium
GGCGGGCGCCATTGGCGTGATCCGTTTTCCTGATTTCTACACGCGGCTCCACGCGGCAGGTGTGACTGATACACTTGGAGCGGATCTTATTCTGCTGGCCATGGTGTTGCAGTCGGACAATTGGCTGACCGTCGTAAAGCTGTTCTTGATCTTCATCTTCATCCTGCTGACAAGCCCCGTTTCCACCCACGCCGTCGCGCATGCGGCCTGGGTGTCGAACCTACGGCCCAAGGTGAAGGAAGACCTTCACTATGCGGGCGATGATGAACTGGCTGACGACCCCAAAACGGGAGGGACGACTTAAATGGCCGCTGATCCCGTCGCGCTCGCTGGTGAATTCCAGACGACAATTTCGCCAACAATTTTGCTCGATCTGGCGATTCTTACACTGCTGGTTGTTTGCGGTATTGCCATGATCCCGATGAAGCGCCTCTTCGGGGTGGCGATGCTCTCGGGCATTTACAGCCTTCTATCTGCGGTGTTTTTCGTCGCCATGGATGCGGTCGATGTCGCGTTTACCGAAGCGGCAGTGGGCGCAGGCGTTTCCACCGTGCTCATCCTTTCGGGCATGGCGCTGACCTCTCGGCGTGAGCGAGAAGTCTCCCGCCGACGAGTCTTCCTGCCTCTGATCATTGTCGGAATTGTGGGCGCGGCTTTGATTTATGCGACCATCGATATGCCGGCCTTTGGCGATCCCAACAGCCCCGCCAACTCATATGTCGGGCGTGCCTATATCGAACGCTCTCCCACTGATATCGATGTGCCCAACCTCGTCACCGCTGTCCTGGCCAGCTATCGCGGCTTTGATACCTTGGGCGAAGTGGTGGTCGTGTTCACGGCGGGCTTGGCCTGTGCCCTTCTTTTGGGGCCGGGATCCATGCGCGGGGGCCGCAATGTGATCGACTCTATAGGCCCCGCTGCGCTGAACCGGCCGAAGGACGAAGAGGGTAATCCCATCGACACGATGGCCACGCCTGAAAAGGAGGTCCGTCAATGATGGGGCATAAGATCCTTCGGGTGACGATCAAGCTGCTCTTTGCGCCGATCATTCTCTTCGCCTTTTATGTTCAGTTCCACGGCGATTACGGTCCTGGCGGCGGCTTTCAGGCAGGGGTGATTTTGGCGGTGGCGTTCGTGCTGCATGCGTTGGGCTTTGGCCTTGATGCGACGAAAAAGGTGATCCCGCCGGACATCCTGCCCAAAGGGATGGCGCTCGGTGTGCTGCTTTATGCGCTGACTGGCGTCTATACGATGGCGCTTGGCGAGAATTTCCTCGACTACGACATCATCCAGCCTGACAGCCATCACAATGCCGGCCAACACATCGGCATCATCGTGGTGGAGCTCGGTGTGGGCCTCGCGGTTGCGGCGACGATGTTGCAGATCTTCTATGCCTTTGCCGGGCGCGAGCCTGAACCCGCAGACGACGCCTGGTGAGCCCATGTTAGAGTTTATCCTCGCACGGTATAACTATTGGATTGTCATCGTCTTGATGATGGCGGGGCTTTATATCGTTTTCTCTCGCGGCAATTTGGTGAAGACGATCGTTGGACTGAACATTTTTCAGACATCGGTGTTCATCTTCTACATCACTATCGGCAAGGTCGTGGGCGGCACCGCGCCAATCTTGGTGGGAAAGCCCGGCGGCGATTATGGTGGCGACCACCATGGCGAAGGTCACGGCGATGACGGCCATCACGGCGAGGAAGCCCATGGTGATGGCCATGCCTTGCAGGATGCGGCGGCGGACCACGGCCATGAGGGCGGCCAGCTCACCGCTGAGGAAGCGGCCGCGTATGTCAGCGGGGAGCGCGCAAATACTCTTTCTGCCGGCGACGGGGGAGCGGCCCCAGACACAACCGAGAGCGCAAGTCTTCATACGATGCCTGAGATCTCCGGCGGCAATTCGCTCTATGCGGACGGCTCGGGCGCGCCAGTCAACGACCCGGCACTTGACCGCGCCGCCGACACGGCGACGGCAGCAGACCATGTCAGCCACGCCGCTGACGGTGCCCACGGTGCCGCTGACGCCGCACATGGGGGGTATGAAGTTGGCGGGGCTGCCTCAGACATTCTGTACTCAAACCCCTTGCCGCACGTCTTGATCCTCACCGCCATTGTCGTCGGCGTCGCCACCACGTCGGTAGGCCTCGCCATCGCTGTGCGGATCAGAGAGGCGTACGGCACGATCGAGGAGGACGCGCTCGAAGAAATGGATAACGCCGCCGAGTATGGGCAGTTGTCGACCCGTGGAGGGGAGGCATCGTGAGTCTCAGCGCGCACCTCCCTGTCCTGCCCATTATCACGCCGCTCATCGCGGCGCCGCTCTGCGTGCTGTTGCCAAAGGGGCGGTTGCCATGGGCCTTCGCGACACTCGTCAGCTGGCTGACAGCCTATTTCGCCATCGCGCTTTTGATCCTGGTCGCGAATGAGGGCACAGTAACCTATGACATGGGCGGCTGGCCCGCGCCGCTCGGCATCGTCTATGTCATTGATCTCATCGGCGCGATTGTGATCGCCCTCGTGGCAGGCATGGGCGCGCTGGTGCTGCCCTTCGCGAAGGAAAGCGTCGCCGCGGAAATCCCTGCGCCACAGACAACGTTGTTCTATGCCACTTTCCTTGTCTGCTTCGCTGGCCTGCTCGGCGTGGTCGCCACCGGGGACGCCTTTAACGTCTTCGTTTTCTTGGAAATCAGCTCGCTGAGCACCTATGCCCTCATCGCCATGGGCGCGGCCGCTGACCGGCGCGCGCTGACGGCGGCCTTCACCTATCTGGTGCTTGGCACCATCGGCGCGACCTTCTTCGTCATCGGCCTTGGCCTTCTTTATCAAATGACCGGCACACTGAATATGCTCGACATGCATGAGCGGTTGGCCGGCCAGGATAACCGCGTGGTGCGCGCGGGCTTCGCCTTTGTCGTGACGGGGCTTGGGCTGAAGCTCGCCATGTTCCCGCTGCATAAATGGCTGCCTGACGCCTATACCTACGCGCCCTCGGCCGTGACGGCTTTCCTCGCCTCAACGGCGACGAAGGTCGCGATTTACGCGATGTTGCGCTTCATCTTCACGGTGTTCGGCTTCACCTTTGCCTTTATGGATGTGGCGTTCACGCTGTTCATCATCCTCGGCATTATCGGCATGGTGGTCGCCTCGCTCATCGCGGTCTTCCGTGATGACGTAAAGCAAATGCTCGCCTTCAGCTCGGTGGCGCAGGTCGGCTACATGCTCCTTGGTATCTCCTTCGCCACAGCGGCGGGGATCTCGGCGGCGACGGTGCACGTCTTCAACCACGCGCTGATGAAGCTAGCGTTGTTTATGGCCGTAGGCGTCGTATTCTACGCCATCGGCTCGCACCGGATGTTGGCCTTCCGGGGCTTGGGCAAGCGGCTGCCCTTCACCGCTGCCTGCTTCATCGTGGCGGGGCTCAGCCTCGTCGGCGTGCCCTTCACGGCAGGCTTTGTTTCGAAATATCTCCTCATCGAGGCGGCCTTTGCGGCGACGCTGCAGGTTCCCTCACTCTTGATCGTGGTGGCGATCGTCGCGTCCTCGCTCTTGGCCGTCGCCTATATCGGTCGCGTCGCCTATGAGATGTTCTTGTACGACCCGCCCGAAGGGGTGAGCACGCCAAAGGTGCCGCTCAGCATGCTCGTCCCCATGGCGCTGGCGACGGCGGCGAATGTCTATTTCGGGATTGATGCCGAAGGCCTCACCAATTTGGCCCGCGCTGGGGCGGAGGCGCTGATTCAATCAGGTCTTGGTATGGGGAGCGCGTACTGATGTTACCGACCCTTCCCCTTGCGGCGACCGACGCGTTGCTCATCTCTCTCTTTGTGCCGATCATCGGCATGTTCGGGATCATGCTGGCCAATAAGGCGCCGAATGTGCGCGAAGGCGTGATCCTCGTCGGCTCCGTGATCACCTTCCTCCTTGCGCTGACGGTGTTCGATGCCGTGGGGCAGGGCGCGCGGCCCGATCTAACGCTCTTCGAGGTGATGCCGGGGCTGTCGATCCGCTTCGTGGTCGAACCCTTGGGCGCGATGTTCGCGGTGATCGCCTCGGGGCTGTTCATCATCAAGTCCATCTACGCCATCGGCTATATGCGCGGAAACAAAGAGAAGCATCAGACGCGCTTCTATATGTGTTTCGCCGTGGCCATCTCGGCGGCACTCGGGATCGCCTTTGCGGGCAACTTGCTCACCTTCTTCACCTTCTATGAAGTCTTGACGCTGAGCACCTTTCCGCTGGTGACCCATAAGGGCGACGCGAAGGCGCGCGCGGGTGGTCGCATCTATCTCGGCATTCTCATCGGGACATCGATCGGGCTGCTCCTGCCTGCCATCGTCTGGACTTTCGTCATGACGGGGACGATCGATTTCGTGCCCGGCGGCATTTTGGGCGACGCGGCGGATAT
>CAYFHK010000168.1:0-4364 GCA_964342585.1 uncultured Caulobacterales bacterium
CGCAACTCGGGCAGCCGAAGCTGAGCGTTCGTCTTGGCATTGATCTGACGGAAGTCAGGTTTTTGGCTGTAATCGTCAAAGTTATGCGTCGCAGCGATCGTGTACCAAGCCAGCGCCCGTACAGGATCCTCAGAGATCACACCCGTTTCTTCCGGCGACGGAATATCAAGATCGCGACAAGCCGGCGTGTCTGCGTCGACAGTCTGCGTATAAATCGGCGCGTTCGAGTAAAGATCGCCAAGCACATGGCGAGACAGGACGTCACCCGCCACCGCGTATTTGTACCAAAGATCCATGGCTTCGGCGACTTTCGCTTGATCGATGCCGCCACCAGCTGCCGGTGTCGCGTAAGCGCAAAGCGCGTCGTCAAAGTCAGCCGCCGCGGGAGTTGCAACCGCGATCCCCATCACCGTGCCGGCAAAGAGCGCCCGCAAACCTTTTGTCGAAATACGCTTCGAGCCCATGCCCGTGCTCCCCTGTCTCTCTGCCTGACCAAGCCCCCAAGAAGGCCTGAGTTCTCGACTCACCATCTTTGTTAACACCTCTTCACCGTAAACGCATCCCCCTTTTCGCGATCAGGCCGAATCCTCGGCAATCCTTGTGACCTCGAAGACGCAATGGGAGTCATCCGGCGCATCAAGCCGCTGCGCTTGGTAACCATGTTGTTTTGCGGCGTGCGGGATGTCGATCACTGCCACCGGATCGTCGGCAAAAATTCGGATGAGTCGCGGTGGGTCTGCACGGCGCATGAGCGTTTCAAGGCGCAACACCGGCAGCGGACAGCGAAGGCCGCGAGCATCGATGACCACAGGGGACAACGGCTCACTCTCATCCATGGACCGCCACCTCATTATGCGCCTTTGCAGCGCCGGTTTCCGTTTCCGATCCCTTTGTTTCGCCAAGGTGATCGCGGTTTCCGGCGACAAAAAGCGCCTCTGGTACCGAATCGCCCAACCGACGCACATACCAGATGGTTTCTTGCGGAACGATTTGGCCACGAATGGCCATCGGCGTGTTTTGCACACGCGCCACCTTTGGCGCCTCACCGCTCCCTGGTTCCCGGACGATCCGTGCCGTGCCGCTCGCTGCCGCGAGGGCCTCGATGAAGAAGCGATCCGGCCAGGGCCCGCGATGCACACAGAGACCGCCGCGGCGCTCTATCCCCCAGCTGGCATCCAGCAGCGCTGCTGTGCGCGCGAGAGACGGTCCAGCACAGACGACACGCAATATCGCGCCGCCTGCCGCCTCAAACCGACGATGCCGCTTCATGAGCCCTGCCGCAGCCGCGATGCCCCCATCGATCGTTGGGAGAAGTTCGCAAAATTGGGGGCTGTAGGTTCTGACCACATGGGCAAACGCAGCCTCTGCCGCCGACTGATCATGAAAATGCCAACTCCGCTCAATACATCGACACGACGCTGGCGGGAGGTCGAAGTTGGCACCCCAGTGAATATCCGAGACGTTGGCCATTTCAACGTGACGGAAAAGGCCGGCGGCCGCCGCTTGCATTGGGTTTACGAAGCGATCGGGCATGCCCAGTTGTGCGCTCAATCCATGTCGTTGCGCGACTGACAACAATTGACCCCAAGACGTCCCAGCCGTGATGCGGAGGCGCCCGGTTTGCTGCTCCACCACGTCTGTCTGCGGCAGAGGAACAACGGCAAAGCCGCGATCATGCGGCCCAAGGCGCCATCCCATCGCGCGGGCTTCGAGGAGCGCATTTTTCAGCACATCCTGGTTTGGGGCTTGGATCGTCACGGGGACAGCGGGGGAGCAGCCTTCAACCTGGCGGATCGCCCGGACCATATACGGCTCGTTCCAGGCGCAATCGCCAAGAACCGGGTCGCGACTGATAGTATCGCGGGGGAGCGCTGCGGCCAGATCGCGGATATCTGCCTCGACCTCTGGGCTCGTGTCGACGGCGCGTTCGCCAAAAAACACCGTCGACAATGGGTAGGCGTCGGCAAAAACAGCGCCCAAATAGCGGCTCGCACGCGAAAGCGCATTTTCCCGAATGGTCCGCAGCAGCGAAACGGCATTGGGCACGGCCGGGCGATTGACTTCTGAAAAAGATGTCATGCCATTGCCATAGCGTTGTTTGGCCGTGCGAAACTATACTGTATGCTCGGTGTAGATGGATCCCTTTCTAAATTCTGGCTCTATTCTCGCATATGGCGAGTAATCTTAAAGGGTATCAGGTTAGGGTTGCGACAGAATCGGCCCGATATATGCAACGGGTGGCGGGTTAGATGACCCGATTTCGGGGTGAGGCATGGGAAGCTCATGACGCATACAATTGATCGCGTTCGTCCCCTCATCGACGATCTGCGCACCAATGGGACGCCGCGCCCGGCGAAAGATCCTTCCGCGTCGACCGATCCGGCGCAGTTTCAAGAGACGCTCGACCAGGATGAGACTGTCGAGGCAGAAACGGCAATCGACCCTGGGCACGCCGAGGCCGACGCAGCTGAGACCCTTCAAGGCGCGGATGATGAGATGACCGGCAATGCGCCAATTTCGGCACAGACGCCCACGGGCTCGCTGATCGCCGCGGCGCGCGAGGCCTTGTCGCTGAGCGAAGAAGACATCGAGCGGCAGATCAATCTTCCAGTTTCAAAAGTGCGCGCGATTGAAGCCATGGACATCGCTTCCCTGCCGCCGGCGCCATACACCTTGGGCTTCGTGCGCAGCTATGCGACCCTGCTGGAATTGCCTGCCGATGCCTTGGTTGAGCGGTTTCGTCAGGAGGCGAATTACCCAGCGGCTGGACAAACGCCAGTGATCAGCGCTGGGTCAGAGCGCGATTTGGGCAATCCGGCTCGCACCAGCCTCATGACGATTTTGGTCGTATTGCTCGTGGTGACGTGGGTCAGCTGGCAAATTATCCAAAATCTCGCGCCGGATGAGCCGCTTGAAATCGCGGGCACGCCGATGTCGATCCGCACACAAAGCGCTGAGGCTGAGGTCGTGTCGTATGAGGCGGAGACGTCGCTCGCGTCATCCACGCCGCTTGCGCCTGGTGAGGCGCCGCCAAGCCCTGAACTGCCGGAGATCGGGCCGCGCCTCGTGGACGTGACAGGACAAGACGGCGCGAATGATGGCCAAGCTGGGAACGTTGAATCGATCGTCGGTTCGGCAATTGGTAATATGTTGCCCGATCAAGCGACCGGCGGCGAGGGCGCGCTTGCGCAGGCGGCGTCGGGTTCCGAAAATCTCGCTGGCGCTAATGGCGCCGATGCGTCTGCAGCTGCCATTCCATCGCAAGCGGATGATCTGAACGCGGCGAAACTGGCCGAGATTCAGGCGGATGAACCGCTTTCTGCGACCCCGCCATTCGCTCAAGCGGCCGAAGCGGCGCCAGCTGATCAAGACCTTGAGCCAATCGCCATCGTCCCCGAAACGGCCTACGAAACGGTGCGTGTGATTGCGGCGCCTGAAACCCCACCAGCCGCTGAGGCGACTGCGGGCACGGTCGTTGAGACCGTGGTCGATGAAAATGTGGGGGCAGAGGCGCCGGTGGAAGCGCCAGCAACGGCGCAGCCTCCTGTGGTTCGCCTGTCCGTGGAGCCGGTTTATCCGTCTCGCTGCGAGACGAGCGCGGCCGCGTCAGAAACGGTCACTGTGGGCTTTGTGGTCTCGCGTTACGGCAAAGTGACGGACGCCTCGGTCGTCGAGAGCAGCAATCGGTGTTTCAATCGCGCGGCGCTCTCGGCCATCTCGCGTTGGGATTTCTCTCCGGCGACAGAGGCAGGTCGCGCGGTGCAAAGCCAGCCCCGCACCACACGCTTCACCTTTCAGCGACCAGGGGGCGCGTGAATTCGCCAGGGCCCCGTTGTCGCTCGCCGCAGTTACCCCTAGAACCCGTCATGCCGAGAAAGCGAAGGCGAGAGCGCCCTTAGGAGGCATCTGATGAGTGTGAGACCCTGGCGGGATATTGAGCGCCGCGAGAGCCGCCGGATCATGGTGGGCAATGTGCCGATTGGCGGCGGTGCCCCGATCGCCGTGCAGTCGATGACAAACACCGACACTGCCGACGCGAAAGCCACGCTAGAGCAGATCGAGCGCATCGCGGAAGCGGGTGCCGACATTATCCGCGTCAGCTGTCCGACACCGGAATCAACCGCGGCGATGCATGAGATCTGCAAGCACTCGCCCGTGCCGATCGTGGCCGACATTCACTTTCACTATAAGCGCGGTATCGAAGCCGCCGAAGCGGGCGCAGCGTGTCTACGGATTAATCCGGGGAATATCGGCTCAGCGGAGCGCGTGCGGGATGTGATCTCCGCGGCCCGCAATAATGGCTGCTCGATGCGGATCGGCGTGAACGGCGGCTCGCTCGAAAAACATCTTCTCGAGAAATACGG
>CAYFHK010000169.1:0-4349 GCA_964342585.1 uncultured Caulobacterales bacterium
GGAATTCGAACAGGGTTTGCAGCATGCCCTGGGAAATTTCCGGCTGATACGGCGTATACGCGGTGAGGAATTCCGAGCGCTGGATCAGATGATCAACCGTAGACGGGATATGGTGCTTGTAAGCGCCCGCCCCGACGAAAAACGGTGCAGACGAGGCGGAGATGTTTTTCGACGCCATCGCGGACATGGCGCGCTCGACTTGGAGCTCGCCCTGTTTCACGGGAAGATCGATCAGACCATCCAAACGCGCGACTTGCGGCACATCGGTGAAGAGATCGTCGATGGAAGCAACGCCGATCGCATCGAGCATCGCCTTCCGGTCAGTATCTGTATGGGGGAGGTAACGCATTATTTCTCCAGTGTCTGAGCGGCCGCTACTGAATTGGCGCCCTGTGTGAGAAAAGCAAACAGCCCCGCCCCATTCTCGATCTCCAGCTCTTTCAGGCTGGGTTCGGGAAAAGGCGGACGGGGATTATTACGCGATCGGAGCGCGCGCGGTTCAGCCGAAGCCGGCATGATGAACAGCTCGGACAGATCCATGAGATCGAAGAGGAAATCACAGATGGCCGGGGTGATCGCGCCCGGGATTGAGACCATGCAGCCGGGATGGCGGCCCTGATCGAATAATTCGACCTCATCCCCCGAGCGCAGGGTCAGGCCAACATGGTCTTCGGAAATGGCGGTGACATGGGTCTGATACGCCTTCGCCCGGGCTGCCTGCCAGTGCGGCAAGGCCACCCGGTTTTCCATATCCTGGACGTAGACGTCGATACCCATATCCAACCCTTAGGAGATGTGCGCGTTGTAAGCGGCTTCGTCCATCAGGCCCTCGAGCTGGGATGCGTCGGAGAGCTTGAACTTGGCGAACCAGCCACCGCCGGTCGCATCTTCATTGACCTTGGCCGGCTCGCCATCGAGATCACCATTCACCTCAACGACTTCGCCATCGACCGGTGCATAGACTTCCGAGGCCGCCTTGACGGATTCAACAACGGCGAATTCATCGCCTTTCTTCACGGATTTGCCGACTTCCGGCAGTTCCACAAAGACGACATCGCCGAGCTGTTCAGCGGCATAGGCGGTAATGCCGACCGTGGCGATATCGCCGTCGACGGTGATCCATTCATGGTCTTCAGTATAGCGCGTGGTCATGGTTCTTCTCCTGCCCCTTTAGGGAATTAACCGCGGTAGAAATTATTGGGAACGAAAGGCAATTTGGTCACGATGGCCGGGCGCGCACGGCCGCGGACCAGAATGTCCAGCTCTGTGCCCTCGGCGAAATATTCGCGATCGACATAACCCATGGCGACCGGGCCTTCGATGCTCGGACCGAAACCGCCAGAGGTCACCATGCCGATCACATTGCCATCCTTGTCTGCAATCTCGGCACCTTCACGCGCCGGCGCGCCTTCCAGGCGCAGGCCGATACGTTTCTGACAGGTCTTTTCGGCCAGCTGGGTGGCGATGATCTCCGCGCCCGGGAAGTCGCCGCGCTCGCGGCGCGTCTTGGCGATCGCCCAGATGAGCGAGGCTTCAACCGGGGTGCGGTTCTCGTCCATATCATGCCCGTAAAGGCAAAGGCCGGCTTCCAGGCGCAGGCTGTCGCGCGCGCCCAGACCAATCGGCTCGACCTCGTCCTCGGCCAGGAGAAGCCGGGCAATGCGCTCGGCATCATCCTGCGGGATGGAGATTTCAAAACCATCCTCGCCCGTATAGCCAGAGCGGGAAATCCAGACTTCACTGCCGCCGAGCTCGAAACGGCCGCACTGCATGAAGACCATCTCGCATGCTGCCGGGCAGAGCCGCGCCATGACATCCTTGGCCGCCGGCCCCTGCAGCGCCAGAAGCGCGCGGTCGGCGATAATTTCCAGCTCGCCCCGGCCAGCAGCCGACATGGCGATATGGGCGAAATCATCCGTCTTGGTCGCCGCGTTGACGACGAGGAAAATACTGTCCGTGTCCTCGAACGGGCGGGAGATCATCAGATCATCCCGAATACCGCCGCGTTCATTGAGCAGGAGGGAATATTTCTGCTCGCCAGCGCCCAGCAAGGCGAGATCAGCTGTAATAAGGCTTTCCAGAGCGGCTTCTTCGCCGCGATAGCGCGCCTGCCCCATATGCGAAACGTCGAACAGACCGGCCTTGGTGCGCGTATGCTTGTGCTCGCCCATAATCCCAAGCGGATACTGGACCGGCATGTCATAGCCCGCAAAGGGGACCATTTTGCCGCCGAGCTCGACATGCAGATCATGAAGCGGCGTCTTGAGGAGTGTGTCTGTCATTTCGGGTCCCTTGGGGGCTTGCAGGCGATTATTGGCCAAGCTTGCGCCTGACCGCTCCTGCCCCCGCTGTCCCGATAACCTGAGAGATTCCGCCTTCTAGATCCCCGCTCGCGCGCGGACAGGCTTGCTCCGTCGGTGGGGTGTGTCGCACAACGCGCGCACCCGCTTTCCAGCGTTTTATCTTCCTCGCGGTCCCTTAGCCTGAGCGTTTCCGGGGCGGTTGCGCCTTCGGCGCCGGCTTATTCGCCGGTCTCTCCCGAGAGGAGGTTCAAATGAGACGATTCCAGCGCCCCATCAGAGCGCTGGATACTAGTGCAGAGCCTATGTGAGTCAATCAAGCGGAGCGGCAGAAACCTACATCCGTTCAGGTGCCTCAAGACCGAGCAGGTGAAGACATAATTCGAGCTGTTTCAGCGTCGCCGCAGCCAGCGCCAGACGTGAGGCCTTGGTCGCATCCTCTTGCGCTACAAGCACGGGGCAAGCGGCATAGAATTTCGAAAACGCCTGGGCCAGCGTGAAGGCATGATCGCAGATCGCATTGGGCGCACGGTTTTCACACGCCTGGGCGATGGCCGCCCCGAACGCGTCCAAGGCGAGGACAAGATCGGTTTCTTCCTGTGCCTCGACGCGGATTGCGCCGGGCGCAACACCTTCGGCTTGCGCCTTGCGCATCAGGGATTTAACCCGCACCGCGGCATAGAGAAGATAAGGGCCGGTCTTGCCTTCAAAACTGGTGAAACGATCAAGGTCGAAGACGTAATTCGTCGTCCGGTAGTTTTGCAGATCGGCGAATTTGATCGCTGCAAGCCCGACCATGCGGGCGACGCGGTCATGCTCCTCGGCCCCGACATCGGCGGCGAGGCCGGCTTCCTTGAGGCGCTCATCAGCGCGTTCAATGGCCGACGCGATGAGATCGGCGAGGCGGAAAGTCCCGCCATCACGGGTGCGAAGCCGCTTGCCATCCTTGCCGTTCACCGTGCCGAATTTCACATGCTCAAGCGACCCTTCAGGCGCCAGGCCGGCCTTGTCGGCGGCGCGGAAAACCTGCTCGAAATGGTCCGATTGCGCGAGGTCGACGACATAAAGGGTCAGCTGCGGACCGACTGTATTCTTGCGGTCGAGAATGGTGGCGAGATCGGTCGTGCCGTAAAGCGCCGCGCCGCCAGAGGTGACCAGGATTAGCGGCGCGAGTTCCTTTTTGTCGCCGTCACGGGCCACGCGGACGACGTAAGCGCCATCGCTCTCCTCGGCAACGCCCTGGTCCTTGAAGGCCTGGACCATGTCCGGGATGAGCGGGTCAACATCGCTTTCACCCTTCCAAAGGTCAAAATGCACGCCCAGCGCGCCGAAATCCTTTTTCAGCGCGGCGACGGAGACATTGATGAAATGCTGCAAGAGCGCCCGATAGCCCGCACGTCCCGCCTGCAGCTCCGCCGTCGCTGTGCGCGAGACTTCCAGCCGCTCAGCATCTGCTTTCGCCTTGTTCGAGGCCTGCGGATAAAGCCGTGCCAGATCCTCGATATCGACTGGCGGTTCGGACGGGTATTCGCCGGCATAATCCGCGTCGAAATAGACCAGCCCCGGCTGCTCTTCCTGCAGCTCGGTGATCAAATGCCCCATCTGCAGCCCCCAATCGCCCAGATGGATATCGGACACGACCTCATCGCCGCGAAAGCGGAAAAGACGTTGCAGGCTGTCGCCAAGCACGGACGAGCGCAAATGGCCTACATGCATGGGTTTGGCGACGTTCGGACCACCGAAATCGATCATCATCTTGATCGGATTGTCGGTAGCCGGAGCGCCGGCGCGCTCATCTGCGGCGATTTCGGCCGCGCGTGCCTCATAGGCGGATTGCACCGGGGTGAGATTGATGAAACCCGGACCGGCGAGATCGGCTTTTTCGATCAGCGGATTGCCCGCGATATGATCGAGCACGGCCTGCGCCAGCTCGCGCGGGTTTTTCTTCGCCTGTTTGGCCGCCGGCATGGCGCCATTGCACTGAAACGGTCCCAGCTCAGGCCGCGTCGAGGGGCTCACACGGCCCAGTTCGCGCGGAAGCTCGAGGGA
>CAYFHK010000170.1:0-4329 GCA_964342585.1 uncultured Caulobacterales bacterium
CGGTCTTCCGTCGAAATAAAGGCATCGATGACGTGGGGCGGCAAGTCCTCAAGCGAGACGGGGTCGCCATAGCGACTGCCGCGAATACCAATAATTTCGCCATCTCTATCGAGGACGGTGAGGCTCGCGGGCCTGTTGATCGACCACAAATCGACCTGCGTTTGGGGCAAGACATTCGCCGCGAAACGAATGTTGATCACCAATATACCGATGATCGCCCAAAGAACCGCCGAGCCGCCCGCGCGGAAGATGGCAAGGGGTGAAGGGATCAGTCGCCATGGCAATTGAAGGAAAAGCGCAACCACGCCGCTTGCCATCAGCCGTAGTGCGGCCACCGTCAATCGTGCGAATTGCGAAGACAGTTCCGCCGTGCCGGCGTGTAGGTTCCGGCCAATTTCCGACATCATGGCGAGCCTCTTTCGGCCCATGGGGGGTCCTCTCCCTTATCGACAGATGCGCTTTACCGGCTTAGACGCGTGGGAGCTATCCTCTCATGGCCCTTGTGACCGATCCTACATTCACCGCGCTTGCCGCCTCGCGTTTTTGGGAGCGTAAGTCTCTCAAAGACATGTCCACCCCAGAGTGGGAGGCGCTGTGTGATGGATGCGGCAAATGTTGTCTCATCCTGCTCGAGGATGAAGAGACGGGCGATTACGCCGAAACACGTCTTTCGTGTCGGCTGTTCGATGCCCAAACCCGCTGTTGCAAACGATATGAAGAGCGACACCGCCTCGTGCCCGATTGCGTGAAGGTGACCCCAGACAACGCCGATCGCCTCGATTGGATGCCGAAAAGCTGCGCCTATCGCCGGCTTGCGGAGGGGCGTGGTCTAGCGTCTTGGCATCCGCTGATCAGCGGCCGACGGGAAAGCGTGGCAGAGGCAGGTATTGCCGTGCCCGACGACCTCGTCAGTGAAGGCGATATCGACCCAGACGATTATTGGGCCTTTATCACCGGCCCACGGGACTAAGCACGCACTCCCCACGAATTTATCCTTACGCGTCCCCAGCGCCCTTATAGTTCGTCTTGATGACGACGAGGTGATGCGTTGACCGATCGAGAAATCGCCCTCCTTGTCAGAAGCGTCGGTTCGCTGACGGTGGAGCTTTCGAGCCTTGTCCTCGACGTTGACTGGGAGGATTCCGCTCAAGTCATCGTGGCCGATCGTTGGATGAAAGTTCTATCGTCATACGGAAAAAATATCGAGAAATGCATTGCGATGACACAGAAAATCGATACCGAAAAAAGGCCGCAGACAGACCAAGTGGACGAGATGCGCGATGAGTTGTACCGCCGACTGGCTCGCTATGCTGATCGCGTCGGGCCAGAAGAGCTTGCTCGACGACTTGCCGCCCGAGGCGTTGAAGTCGGCCCTCTACGATTGGACGTTTTGGGCGCGTCCGGATCAACTCCCGCCGACGACGAATGATTGGGTCACGTGGCTTGTGCTTGGCGGCCGCGGCGCGGGCAAAACGCGAACGGGCGCTGAATGGATTGCCGCGTGTGTGCGCGGGGGCGCAAAATCTGTCGCCCTTGTCGGGGAGACGTTCGAGGATGCACGGGAAGTGATGATCGATGGCGTATCTGGCCTTTGCCATATTGGGCCGCCTGATGAACGCCCCAGTTACGAGGCGTCGCGGCACCGTTTGGTTTGGCCCAATGGCGCTGTTGGATACGTATTCTCAGCCGAGGATCCCGACGGTTTGCGCGGCTATCAGTTCGAAGCCGCGTGGGCAGATGAGTTCGCCAAATGGCGTCAGCCAGACGCCGTCTGGAGCAACCTTCAGATGGGATTGCGGCTCGGGGACCAGCCGCGACAAGTGGTAACAACGACGCCGCGACCAACCCCAATTCTCGGCAAGCTGATGAAAGATCGTCGCGTCGCGATCAGCCGTGCGACGACCTATGCGAACAAAGCCCATCTGGCCGAAACGTTCTTGAGCGAAGTGGTCTCTATCTATGAGGGCACAGCCCTTGGCCGCCAAGAGCTTTTAGGGGAATGGGTTGAAGCTCGCAGCGGCGCGATCTGGAGCTGGTCGATGATCGAGGACGCCGTTGTGGACGAGGTGCCTGACCTCGACCGTATTGTGATCTCTGTCGACCCGCCGGTGACGAGTGGTCCCGATGCAGATGAGTGCGGGATCATCGTTTGCGGCGTTGCCGGCGCGGGGCAACAGCGCACCGCCTATGTGTTGGAGGATGGCACAGTCGCGGGCCTGTCACCCACCGGTTGGGCGGCGCGCGTGGCGTCCCTCTATCATCAGCATTCAGCAGACAGAATTGTCGTCGAGGTCAATCAAGGCGGCGATTTGGTCGAAGAGATGCTTCGCATTTGCGACGTCTCGTTGCCGATCCGAAAGGTGCGTGCTCATCGCGGAAAAATGCTGCGGGCAGAGCCTGTTGCCGCTCTCTATGAGAAGGGACGGGTGAAACACCTCGGCAGATTTCCCGCGCTTGAGGGTCAGCTGACCAGTTTCAAAGGCTCGACCGGTGAGGGGAGCCCTGATCGGCTCGATGCCTTGGTGTGGGCCGTGACGGAGCTGCTTCTGGGGCAACCGGATCAAGACCCAAAAGTCCATATCATCTGAATAAGGATCGTCATATGCTAGGCTTGCGTTCAAAACCTCGAGCGGTCGAGGAAAAATCCACGTCGTTGGCCGATCTCATCGCTTTTCACAGCGGCGGGGCCGCCCAGTGGAGCAGCCGAGACCCAGAAGCCTTGGCGCGCATTGGGTACCACCGGAATGTGATCGCCTATCGATGCGTACAGATGATCGCTGACGCAGCCGCCACCGTGCCTCTGACACTAAAAGAGCACGGCATGGTCTGCCATGAGCACCGTATCTGTGGCCTCCTAAAAAGGCCTAATCCTGATCAAAGCGGCCAAGCTTTCCTCGAGACGATCTATGGACATTTGCAGATCAGCGGGAATGCTTACCTCGAGATCGTGCGCGGCGGCGATGACATTATCGCGCTCTATCCACTCCGGCCGGACCGGATCACCATCGAAACAAATGCCTCTGGCTGGCCGAACGTCTATCGCTATTCTGTATCGGGACAGTCAAAACGTCTTCGCCTCGATGGCGATGGCGGATCTGAGATCATTCACCTGAAGCTCTTCAATCCGCTCAATGACCTTTACGGACAATCGCCAATGCAAGTCGCCGGCCGCGCCATCGATTTGCACAATGCCGCGGTCGAGTGGAACAAATCCTTACTCGACAATGCCGCACGTCCGTCTGGTGCGCTGGTTTATCGTGGGCCCGATGGTGCCGAAAACCTCACCAGCGATCAATTCGATCGCCTGAAACGCGAGTTGAGCGACGCGTATCAGGGCTTTCGCAATGCCGGCAGGCCAATGGTCCTCGATGGTGGGCTCGACTGGAAACAGATGAGCCTTTCGCCAGCTGAGATGGATTTCCATCGTCTGAAGGACGGTGCGGCACGCGATATTGCCTTGGCCTTTGGCGTGCCGCCAATGCTGCTTGGTATTCCAGGGGATAATACCTATTCAAACTATCAGCAGGCGGTGCTCGCTTTTTGGCGACAAACTGTTTTGCCCTTGGTGTCTCGCGTTGCAGGCGGGCTGACTCTCGCATTGGCCGAGCCCGCTGAAGAAATTGGCTTCGACATCGATGCGATCGATGCGCTGACCGAGTCGCGCACGGACCGGCTCAAAGCCATTCTCGACGCCCCTTTCATCACCGATCGCGAGAAGCGGGTGGTGCTGGGCTTTCCCGAAGACGTAGCGGAGGCATGATGTCAGTATTCAACGATCACCGTTTGGTGCTCACGCTGAGCGGGGCGATGGTGGTGCAGACCGCGATGGCCCTCATCTGGGCCGGCGGCGCAGCAGAGCGCCTGTCACAGCTTGAGTCGCGTATTGATCAGGGAAACATGCTCATTGAGCGGACGGCCCGGCTGGAAGAGCAAACCGACCACATTCGCCATACCCTTGTTCGGATTGAGGAAAAAATCGATTCCGTGCGGGGCGATCTATGAGCGTTGCTGAAGCCAGACCTGGGCGCAGAGGCGCTCTCGATCAACAGGCCGTTCCGTTCGAAGGATACGCTGCGATTTTCGGTCAAGCCGACCTCACCGGCGATGTTCTTCGTCCTGGTGCGTTCAGTCAAGGAAAAACGCAGCGCGGAAATCTTATCCTCACCCATCCATCCCGCGTTATGATGCTTTATCAGCATAAGGCAGAAAATCCGATTGGGCAATGGGATCGCATCAGAGAGGATGAAAATGGTCTTTTCGTCATGGGGCGAATTTTTATCGACACCGTCGTTGGAGGCGAGGTCTATCGGCTTGTCCGCCGGGGAATCG
>CAYFHK010000171.1:0-4268 GCA_964342585.1 uncultured Caulobacterales bacterium
GGTGGAAGCCCGGCAACTACGTAGCCGGACGCTTCTACGGGGAATCGACCCTGCGTCTGGGGATCGAGAAATCACGGAATACGATGACCGCCCGCTTGGCGCAGGATATCGGCATCGGCCGGATCATCGATACCGCAGAGCGCTTTGGCGTCTCAGAGAGCCTCCCGCGGGAGCTGGCGATTAGCCTTGGGGCGGGCGAGACCACGTTGATGCGTCTCACCACGGCTTATTCGCAATTCGTGAATGGCGGCAAAAAGATCGATCCCATCCTGATCGACCGTATACAGAACCGTTACGGTGAAACGATTTATGCGCGCGATCAGCGCTCATGCTTCGATTGCAACGCGATCAGTTGGGAAGATCAGCCAGAACCGCAGCTTGCGGACAATCGTGAGCGCGTCATCGATGCGCGGACGGCGTTCCAAATGGTGTCGATCCTCGAAGGGGTGATCGACCGCGGCACGGGCGCACGGATCAACACTCAGGTGGACCCTTCGATCCCGCTTGCCGGCAAAACGGGCACCACCGATGAATATCGCGATGCCTGGTTTGTCGGCTTCTCACCGGATCTGGCCGCGGGCGTTTATGTGGGCTTCGACACGCCGCAAACGCTGGGACAAGGCGAGGGCGGCTCAATGGTGGCGGCGCCGATCTTCGGTGAGTTTATGGGCCAAGTGCTGGAGCCGGGTGAGGTCGTGCCCTTCCGGGCCCCCTCGGGCATCCGCCTTGTGCGCGTGAATGCGAAGAGCGGGAAACCCGCCAGCCCAGGCGATCCCAATGTTATCCTCGAAGCCTTCAAGGCCGGCGATGACATCTACGGGACCAACCGATTCTCGCTTGATGCGAACCCGGCGAATGAAGGCCGCGGCGATGAGGGCATTGCGGACGATTTGGGCGGGATTTACTAGTCCACCGCTTGCGCAATCCAGGCACCTCGCCTAAAGACGCGGGTCCAATCAGGAGGGCGCTGATGCGCGCAGAGATCACTAATGACGCTGAGCAGGTGCGGCAATCGCTGGCCCTGCTGAGGAGGCGTCTTTGACTGGGACGTCGCGAATGCCCGTCTCAAAGAGCTGAACGAAAAAGCTGAAGATCCCAAGCTTTGGGATGATCCTGACACGGCGCAAAAGCTGATGCAGGAACGCACCCAGCTTGAGAATCAAATCGCCGCGCTGACCGGCATCCAAACCGAACTCGATGATGCGCTTGAGCTGGCCGAAATGGCCGAAGCGGAAGGCGATGAGGACTCGGTCGACGAAGTGCAGGCGCTGCTTCGCGATTTGCGCGAGCGCGCGGCCCGGGCAGAGCTTGAAGCGCTGCTTTCTGGCGAGGCCGATGCCAACAACGCCTTTGTCGAAATTCACGCCGGCGCGGGCGGTACTGAGTCGAATGACTGGGCGTCCATGCTGTTGCGCATGTATATCCGCTGGGCACAGACGAGCGGGTATAAGGTCGATGTCATCGAAGAGCAGGCCGGGGAAGAGGCGGGCATCAAATCTGCCACCATCTTGGTCAAAGGGCTCAACGCCTATGGCTGGCTAAAGGTGGAGTCAGGCGTGCACCGGCTGGTGCGGATCAGCCCTTATGACTCGAACGCGCGTCGGCACACCTCGTTTTCCTCCGTATGGGTCTATCCCGAGATCGACGATAAGATTGAGATCGAGGTGAATGAGAGTGACTGCCGGATCGACACCTTCCGCGCCTCCGGAGCCGGGGGCCAGCACGTGAACACCACCGATAGTGCGGTGCGGATTACGCATATCCCCACCAACATCGTGGTCCAGTGCCAGTCAGAGCGTTCGCAGCACAAAAACCGCGCGCAGGCGTGGAACATGCTCCGTGCTCGGCTTTATGAGATGGAACTTCAACGGCGCGAAGAAGAGGCCAACGCGCAAGCCGCCACGAAGACCGATATCGGGTGGGGGCACCAAATCCGCTCCTATGTGCTGCAGCCCTATCAGATGGTGAAGGATCTAAGGACCGGCGTTGAAAGCCCATCTCCCGACGCCGTGCTCGGGGGCGACTTGAACGAGTTCATGGGGGCCGCTTTGGCGCAGCGTGTGGGCGGCAATGAGGCGTCCGCTTAAAGGCGCGAGACTTGGGCGTAGAGATTGCTCGCGGTCGATGCGCCTAAAATCGTGACGGCGCCAGCACCGCGGACAAAGCCATTGGCGGCGCCTGCCGCGGTTTCTGCTTGGGCGGCGTAGCGTTTCAAGAACCGGTCGAGTTTGTCTGGGTCCTGAAAGTCGGCGATATCCATGCGATTTTCGAGGGCGGCGACAATCTTGTCAGGCTCGAGAGCACCCAGCGATTGCGGTAGCCCAAGCGCGGTGAAGACGACATCACGAAGGCGCGTGTCGGCGGTGATGAAGAGCCAATTGGTCAGCTCGGGCGCCTTGCGTTCAAAATAGGCTGCCAGTTCGACCACGGGGTTTTCCTCCCCCGCTTCCACCTCGCGCTGGACGCGCTCATAGCGGGACACGATGGACGCGACCACGTCTGGGTTTCTGAGGTAGTCAAAGCCGAACTCAGCAATGGCGAGGCCGCGCGCAATTTGCCGATAGCGCGGATCGCTAGGACGGTTGGCGAGCGCCTCATCGTCTTGGACGCCTTCCTCCAAAATTCGCTTTATCATGCCTTGCCGATCGGTTTGGTCGCCAAGGTCGTAGGCTGTCATGACGTAGGCAAACAGCCGCCGATCATTGATGAGATCATCCACAGATTGCAGTGTGCGGATGTTCTCTTGAAAGTATTCCGTTTCTGGATCGATGCGCTCCGCGCCGCGCACGGTCTCAGCCTCTGGCGTCTCTAGCGCCTCGACGCGCCGCGCGATGGCGCCACCAAAGGCGGGGTGGGTCACGTTAAAGAGCTCGACCTCGCCGAACCCGAAGGCGCGGGCAAGCGCTTGCAGCTTCGGATCGCCCAATTGGTTGGCCAAGTCGGTCTCATCCCCTGTGCCATCGATCAGAACACTTTCGATCAGCGCACGGTCATTGATGCGATCGTCGAGTTCGAAGGCTTTCAACGCGAACCGATAGAGACGGTCATTCGCGACGAGATCGGCGGGTGATGTGACATCGACGATATTCTCGATGAAGTAGGTCGCCTCAATGCTTTGGGAGGTGATGCCCGCTGCTGCCGGCCGGGCGTCGCGCGCTGTCACGGCATCAAGATATTGCTTCGCAATGCCATCGATGAAGCTGCGGTCGGATAGGCGCGCCGTGCCGAATTCAATGAAGGCGAAACGTCTGACCACATTACGCAGCCGATCATCCGGCCACCGATTGGCGTAGGAATTGGGGTCGGCAGCGCCTTCCGCGAAAGCCAGGCCATAAATACTGCTGGCGGGGGCATCTTCCTCGGAGAAGCCGAAGGCCGTTGAGACGAAGTCCAACAGGCGGCTGTCGCCGGTTAGGTCTTCGAAGCTCTCAACCGTGGGCAGCGTCTCGCGCCAATAATCGATCTCGCGTCTGATGGCGGGATCGATATCCGTGAGGGGCACGCCAAGAGCGGGCGGCTCGTCACGCTGGAAAAGGCTCAGGGCAGCGACAGCTGGGATCATGGGTGGACCTCAAGTGATCCACCCATTCGTGTCAGAAGAGCCTGAATGCAACCTTAACGTGCATAATCGTTATGGCAAAGTCGATGCAGGTGCTTACCGATCGTCTTCGTCGTCGCCGCCGGTGACTACGCCGCCAAGGTCATCGTCGTCATCATCGTCGTTCAGAAGCGTATCGTCGTCATCGTCGTCGATATCCACATCGATGTCGTCGACATCGATATCGTCTTCATCCTCGTCGTCATCTTCGTCTTCGTCGAGGCTGGCTTTACGATTGGATGGCGTTTCGTTGCTTTGCTCCTCGGCTTCATCGAGGCTCGTCTCGCGTTCGTCGAGATCCGTTTCGTCCTCGTCGTCATCGACTTCTGGTTTCGGTTTGGTTTCGCTATCGTCCGCGCGGGTGCGCCGCGGTTTCAGCAAAAGTTCGGGCGTGAATTCGTGTCCGCATTTCGGGCATAGGGCGGGATCACGCTTCAGGTCGTAAAACCGCGCGCCGCAGTTGGGGCATTCCCGTTTCGTGCCAAGCTCTTCGTTTGCCACAGATTTCTCTTATCCTGCATTGATGATTGAGGTCGCGCTCTCGCGCGGAAGGGGCGGTGTTGCCAGAGCCCAAACGGGCTGTCAAAACGCGCGCTGCTTTAGCACGAAATAATTGGGAGAGCGCATGTCAGCGCCCCTTACTGCTGCCCCCTCTGGCGCGCTGACCGGG
>CAYFHK010000172.1:0-4224 GCA_964342585.1 uncultured Caulobacterales bacterium
GATGAAGGGGCGCATCAGGTCAGGGCCGAGCGAGCAGTTGAGCCCCACCATGAGCGGCTTGGCGTGGCGGATCGAATTGTAAAAACCTTCGACCGTTTGCCCAGAAAGCGTGCGGCCTGACTGATCGGGGATCATCACCGAGATCATGAGCGGCACTTTATAGCCAAGCTCGTCAAAAAGGTCTTCGATCGCAAAGATCGCGGCACGGACATTCAACGTGTCCGTGATCGTCTCCAAGAGGAGGAGGTCGACCCCGCCTTCGATCAATGCAGCTGCCTCGTCGCGATAAGCATCGACGAGTTCTTCGAAGGTGACGTTCCGCGCTCCCGGATCATTCACGTCGGGGCTGATGGACCCGGCCCGGTTGGTCGGGCCCATGGCGCCTGCGACGAAGCGTGGCTTTTCCGGTGTTGAGGCAGCATCGGCGGCTTCGCGGGCAATGCGCGCGCCCTCGATATTCATCTCCCGCGCCAGCTCTTCCATTTTATAATCGGTTTGCGCGATCGTCGTGGAGCTAAAGGTGTTGGTCTCAATGATGTCCGCCCCAGCGGCCAAATACTCATCGTGCATTTCGCGGATCACATCCGGCCGCGTCAGGTTCAACAGGTCGTTATTGCCCCCCACATCGCTGGGCCAATCGGCAAAGCGCTCGCCGCGGTAATCCGCCTCTTTGAGCTTGTGCGCCTGGATCATGGTCCCGGCGGCGCCATCGAGGATGAGAATGCGCGACTTAAGGGCGTCGTCGAGAGCAGCGCGGCGGTCTTCGCGAGAAAGAGGCATAAGGTTCAGCTCCAATGGATCTTCGTCATCATATAAAGAAATCTTTATATCGCACAATAGGGGTGCAGATCGCGCGGCGCGGTGTCGTCGCGCATTGACGTCGAAGCGCCCGCGGTTAGGTAACTAGCATCAGAGTTTCCCGATATAGGAAGGTATCTCCATGGCGTTTTCTCTGCCCGATCTCCCATATGCCCGTGATGCGCTGGGGCCGCATGTTTCCTCAGAAACCCTCGACTACCACTACGGCAAGCACCACCAGGCTTACGTCGATAACCTCAACGGGTTGATTGACGGGACCGATTATGCCGGTGCCGATCTCGAAGCCGTGATCGCGCAGTCTGAGAAAAAAGGCGACGCAGGCGTCTTCAACAACTCCGCGCAGGTGTGGAACCACACCTTCTACTGGCACTCTATGAGCCCCAAGGGCGGTGGTGCCCCGGCGGCAGGATCAAAGATTGCCGATGCGATCAACGCCAGCTTTGGTTCCTACGACAAGTTCAAGGAAGACTTTGCGACTGCAGGCAAGACCCAGTTCGGCTCAGGCTGGGCGTGGCTCGTCGCAAAAGACGGCAAGCTTGAAGTTCGTAAGACGCCGAACGCGGAAACGCCGCTGACCGAGGCAGGCGTCACGCCGCTCCTCACCATGGATGTGTGGGAGCATGCGTACTATCTCGACTACCAAAACGCGCGCCCGAAATATATCGAGCACTGGCTCGATGGCGTGGCCAATTGGTCGTTTGCTGAGGAAAATCTGGCAAAGGCCTAACCCTGGCTCCCAGAGTTGGCTTTATTCTGACCCGGCGGCGCTTCGGCCCGCCGGGTTTTCTTTTGCGCGCAAAGAAGCGGCGAAGCGAAAGATCGCCTGGTTAACCTGGTCGATGGTCTCGTCTGGTTCGTAGGCGACGCAATGCCCGCTGCCCTCAAGTTCGATGAGGGTGCAATTCGCGAGTGAGCCGCCACAGATCTTCCGTGTCCGGTCATTGATCACGATCTGGTCGTTTTCGGCGATAACCGCGAGACTTGGGACACTCACTGAAAGCCCCTCAGCTTCGGCAAGGTCGCGGCCTGAGCGCTCGAGGCCCGCTAGCCATTCATTGGTGGCAGATCCGACGCGGAGTTCGGGATAAAGGGCGTAGAGCGCACGAATACGGCGTACGCGATCAGGCCGCGTCGCGCATTGGGGGCCTAGCGCCTCCCAGTCAAAGGTCCACGGTCCCCCGCCAATGATAATATAGCGATGGCCAAATCCGATCCGGGTTAGAGTGTTGAAGATCCGCTTCGCGTTTTCAGGATCCAGGTCGCCGGATGTGGTTTCAAGCGCGGGCACGAGGAATATCACGCCGTCTGCAGCCAAATCATGATCCGCCGCGGCGCGGAACAAGCTGCCCCCCCCAAAGCTCTCCCCCATGACGATCAGTGGTCTTGGCACTTGCGGCGCGATTTCCGCGATCGCGGCTGCAAGGACATCCCCGTAAAGAGAGAAGTCACCTGACCATGGCTTTTCAGGGTCTGGGGCGGACCGGGATGAGCCGCCCTGGCCTGGCAAGTCGAGCGCAGCAGCGCGGAAGCCTTGCGCGATCCAGTCCTGATAGAAAAATCCGTAGGCTTCTGTCGTGCCGCCAAAGCCCGGGATGAAAAGCACCGTCCCGTTTTCGCCGCCCGCGTCGGCTGTCGACCAGCGAACCGAGACGTCCAGGTCCGACAAATTCAGCGTCGATGACCGCCAGGTCTCGGGCAGGTCGAGGGGGTATTCTTCAAGGTAGGCGCGCGCGATCGCTTCGTCTTCGGGCGTCGCCTCATAAGGAACGTAAGGGCGTGGTTTGAGCAAAAGGCCGATCGCCGCCGCCACAAGAGCGACGATCGAAAGAAGGATGATCGGCAGGCGCCTGCTGCCGCGTTGTTGCTTCATCATTTGATGCCCCCCGCACCCCCGTTATTGCCCGGCACCTTCCGGCGCATCGCGCTCTTCTACACCCAAAAGCTCAACTTCGAAGACCAGCGCTTCATTCCGCCCAATGGCCGCGCCGGTGCCCTGCTCACCATAGGCTAGCGCAGGAGGAATGTAGAATTTGTATTTGTCGCCGACATTCATCAGCGCGACGCCCTCCGTCCAACCGGCGATCACGCGATTGAGCGGGAAGCTGATCGGCTCACCGCGGTCGAGCGAGCTGTCGAACACCTCACCGTTCGGCAGGGTGCCGTGATAGTGCACGCGCACCACATCCCATGGGTCTGGCGAGACATCACTTTCGCCTTCCTCGAGCACTTCATAGGCGAGGCCAGAGCCCGTCTGGACGACGCCATCACGTGCGGCCTGCTCTTCGATGAAGGCGAGTGACTGTTCCAGCGCGGCATTTGCTTCGGCGACTTCTTCCTCAGACCAAATATCGGACACGAGGAATTGTAGGTCCACGACCTCATCCTCCGATGCCTCGCCGATCACCGTCGGGAGGTCGGTGCCCGCATCTTCCGGGATCAGAAGATATTGGATGCTGCCCCCTTGTTTCAGCCCCGTGAGGGCGGAAGACAGACCGGGAAGGCCGTATTCTTCCAGCGCGGCGAGGTTCGGCACCGACTCAGAGGGGATACGGATTTCCTCGCGCGCCTGGCGCATCGGTGAACGCGTCAGCAGCGTTTCATCATCGATGATGATCTTGTTGATCTGCAGGAAGGCGACCGTCTCGTCGCTGATGCCCGCTTCGCCTTGGCCTTCGCTCACCTTATAGTAAACGCCCGGCGCTGCGGTTTGGGTGCCTTCTTCGGTTTTGAACGCGTTGACCTGATTGTTGAACACGTCACGCGCTTCAGAGAGCGCGGCTAAGCGGGCCTCTTCTTGCGCTTGGGCGCGCGCTTCGTCGAGTTCGGCGCGACGCGTTTCATTCGTCGGCGGCACAACTTCGAGCAGCTCGACTTCGAAAATAAGCGTCTCATTGGGCTCGAACACGCCGTCGACACCGGCTTCGCCATAGGCCTCTTCTGGCGGTACGATGATTTTTGCGGTCTCGCCTTCCTTCATCTCGGGGAGCGCTTGGGGCAAGCCGGGCATGGGCAGCTGGTTGAAGGAGGTGACCGTTACGGGCTGCTCCTCTTCGCGGCTGTCGCGCATGACCTCTTCGCCGATGACGCTGATCGTATAGTGGAGTGAGACGTAATCTTCCGCCGTCGGTGAGGGCCCATCGCCCTCGCTCACGGTTTCGATCAGAATGCCGTTATCCAGCGCCCGCACGCCGTCTTTGGCACGCATCTCGGCAAGGTAAGCGTCGCTCTTCTCGCGATTTTCGGCGATACGCGGATCGGCAGGCAGATCAGGCACCTGAATCTCGCGCATCTCCTCAGTGGCAACTTCGGTCGCCGCTGTTTCTGTTTCGGCTTCATCGCCGCCGCCACCGCACGCGGCGAGCAGGCTCGCGCTGGCCATCAGTCTCATCAAAAGTTTCCCCTGCG
>CAYFHK010000173.1:0-4056 GCA_964342585.1 uncultured Caulobacterales bacterium
GTAAAAACTGGTCGGGCGGATGGCCTCGTGAGCCTCCTGCGCATTCTTCGCCTTGGAAGAATACATGCGCGGCGAGGCGGGCACATAGAGCGAGCCATGCTCCTTATTGATAACGTCCCGCACCTGGCTGATTGCCTCGGGCACCATGGAGACGCCATCGGTACGCATATAGGTGATAAGACCCACCGTCTCGCCACCAATATTCACGCCTTCATAGAGTTTCTGCGCGGTCTGCATGGTGCGCGTGGCGGAGAAGCCGAGCTTGCGTGCGGCTTCCTGCTGCAGCGTTGAGGTGGTGAAGGGCGGCGGCGGGTTGCGCTTGGCCGGCTTGGCTTCAACGGCGGCTATGGACAAATCGGCGGATTTGATCGCCTCGACCGCGGCATTTGCCATGGCGCGGTCTTTCAGCGACAGCTTTTGCAGCTTCTTGCCGTCATGGGTAACTAGCTTGGCGCGGAATTGATCGCCATTCACCTTCAGATCGGCATCGACGGTCCAGTATTCTTCCGGCTTGAACTTCTCGATATCCAGCTCGCGGTCGCAAATCAGACGCAGGGCAACCGATTGCACGCGGCCCGCGGAACGCGAGCCGGGAAGCTTGCGCCAGAGCACGGGCGAGAGGGTGAAGCCGACGAGATAATCAAGCGCCCGGCGCGCCAGATAGGCATTGACCAATTCCATATCGACGGCGCGCGGATGACGCATCGCCTCTTCGACGGCGGGCTTGGTAATGGCGTTGAAGGCCACGCGCTCGACGGAAACATTTTTCAGCACGCGGCGCTTGGTCAGCGCTTCCAGCAAGTGCCAGGAAATCGCTTCGCCTTCGCGATCCGGGTCAGTGGCGAGGATAAGCTTATCGGCTTCCTTGACCGCATCTGCGATGGCTTTGACGCGCTTGGCCGACTGTGTGTCGACCTCCCAGGCCATGGCAAAATCCTCATCCGGGTTCACCGAGCCATCCTTGGGGGGAAGGTCTCTCACATGTCCGAAACTGGCCAGTACAGTATAGCTGGAGCCAAGGTATTTATTGATGGTTTTTGCTTTGGCGGGGGATTCGACGACTACGACATTCATCGGTTATTTTTCCAGATCGGCAGGCATGGCGGGAAGCGGGCCAAGGCGCGGGAAGGTGTGCGAGCTGTACGGTGCTGTCAACTCGCCGCTACTGAAAGCCAATGAAGTGTGTTTGTCTTCAGCGTCCAGGTGCGACGGTGAAGCAAGCCTCACCACGCTCGCTGAATTCGCGGCAAATTTCGCTCGCTTCGAGTGCGCTCAGCGCCTCAAAACGTGCCCGCCAGAGACGCTGCCCATCGACATCGACAGCGCGCGCCATGCGCTGGGCATCATCCAGCAGCGTGCTCGTTGCGGCAGCGCGATCCAGGCGGCTGCGTGCAGCGGAAGCGGAATTATAAGCCCCCACTTGCACAGCCCAGAGCTGATGCCGTGCAGGCGCGGGCGGCTGGGCGGCGAGAATGGCCTCGGCCTGGCGGTCGGCATCTTCGACCACGACGCGCACGGGCGGGCCGCTCTCCGCTGAGCCCATTTCCGTCGGTGCTGCCATACCCAGCGAGGCATAATCACGGGCAATGAGCTGTTGCTCGCGCAGCGGGCTGACCCGCGGCGAGGAGAGTGCGATGAAATGTCGCCGGTCCTGGCGCTGTTCCAGGGCACCGAAAGCGGCTTCGAGCAATTCTTCAGCATGCGCGTCGCGCGCAGCGGCGGTCGGGCCGCCCATGACAACAGCGATGAGACGATTATCGCCACGCTCCGCCGACGCGACAAGATTGAAGCCCGAGGCGCGGATGTAACCGGTCTTCAGCCCGTCCACGCCCTCGACCCGGCCGACAAGCGAATTGTGATTGCGATAGGTGCGGCCGCGATAGGTGAAGCTCTCGCGGTTGAAATAGTGGAAATATTGCGGGAAGTCGCGATGCAGGGCGATCGCCAGACGGGCCATGTCTCGCGCTGTTGTCGTCTGGCGCCGATTGGGCAGGCCGGAGGCATTGCGAAACACAGTTTCTTCCAGACCCAATGCCTCACCGCGGCGGGTCATTTCCTCGGCAAAACTGGCTTCCCCGCCGCCCAGACGCTCGCCGACGGCAACGGCGACATCATTGGCGCTTTTGATCGCGAGAGCGAGAATCGCATCCTCGACTCGAATCGTGTCGCCTTCGCGCAAACCGATGCGGGAGGGCGGGGCGCTGGCGGCATTGGCCGAGACGCGGATCTGATCCTCGAGCCCGATCTCACCGATCTCAATGGCTTCGAAAATCATATACAGCGTCATCATCTTGGTCAGGGATGCGGGATAGCGCGACGCGTCCGAGCGGCGTGAATGCAGCACGACACCGGTGTTTTGATCGACAACGAAGGCGGCATAACGCTCTGTATCTGCTCGCGCTTCCCCACCTGCGGGCAGCAGGGTGAGGGCGAGTGTAATCAGGGCGAGCTTGAGCGCGAAACGGATCATGGCCGTTTTGATAGCCGCAATAGGCTTGCCAGCCCGTTAAGCCTGTTGAAAAGCCCCGCCAGCGCATGGCAATCAGGGTTTTGTGCGGTGCACAAATTTCGCTTGACGCGCGTGCTGCAGGTGCGTATTTATATTGCGACTGCGAAGACGCGGTCGCTGACTTTAAGTGTTTGAACCATGACTGACGCAAATACGACCTCGAGTAAAACGCCCGCCAAGGCGGACGCTGCTGCCGAAAAGGCGGCTGCTCCGGAGAAGAAGGCGAGCGCCTCCAAAGCCAAAGCGAAGGCTCCCTCTAAGCCGCGCGATGTGAGCAAAGCAGAACCAGCCGAAACGCCGGCAAAGACTGCTGCAAAGCCGGTGGCCGCGAAAAAGTCGGCGGCCAAGAAGCCCGCAACGCGCAAGACGGCAGCGACCGCCAAGCCCGCCGCCAAGAAACCCGCCGCGAAAAAGCCCGCGGCAAGCAAGGCGGCCAGCAAGCCTGCAGCAAAGCCTGCAGTGGCTGCCAAGCCCAAACCTGAAACCAAACCTGCTGCCGCAGCGCCTAAGCCGGCCGCACGCAAGAAAGTTGAGACGACCATGAACCAGACGATCGAAACCATGACCTCCGCCAGCAATGAAGCCATCAAAGAAGGCTTCGAAAAGACCCTCAGCGCTGTCAATGATGCTTCCGGTTTCCACAAGGAAAACATCGACGCTGTGATCGAGTCCGCTACGGTTGCCGGCAAGGGTATTGAAGCTGTCAATGCGAACGCCGTTGCTTACGCCAAGTCCGCCATGGAAGAAGGCGTCGCAGTTGCCAAGGCTGTTTCCTCCGCCAAGTCCGTGCAGGAAATCTTCGAGATCCAGTCTGACTATGCCAAGTCCTCCATGGACGCTTACCTGGCTGAGCTGAACAAGACCTCCGAGCTCTTCTCC
This sequence comes from uncultured Caulobacterales bacterium, assembly GCA_964342585.1. Lineage (GTDB taxonomy): Bacteria > Pseudomonadota > Alphaproteobacteria > Caulobacterales > Parvularculaceae > Parvularcula. The sequence goes on from CAYFHK010000173.1 coordinate 3,389, forward strand.
GACCTGATGAAAAGCTCCGTGAAGCCGCTCAATGATCGCGTTTCCGCGGCTGTCGACCTGGCTCAGTCCCAGCGCTAACAGCCCTTACAGATTTTTCCTCCCCGACTGGGCCTGACGGCAACGTCAGGCCTTCTTTTTTGCTGCTTGCAGCGAATTGTTGGGAAGAAGCCGGGCACGCGTGCTACTATGTCGCGCGGACGGGCTGCAGGCGTTCCCTTTGCGCCGGACGGCACCCTTCCTATCTTATTGTGCAAGTGCCGAAGTATGACCCAAGACTGATTTTATTATGACCGAACGCAATCAAGACGATACGGGAATTGAGGAGGGTACGGGCCTGGCTACGAAGACCCGCCCGGCCACAAAGAAACCTTCGCTTTACCGTGTTTTGCTACTCAATGATGACTACACGCCGATGGAGTTCGTCGTTGAGGTCCTGGTTCGGATCTTCCGCAAGACTCCCGAAGACGCCGCGCGGATCATGCTTCATGTTCACCAAAACGGCGTCGGTATGTGCGGCGTGTACACGTATGAGGTTGCCGAAACCAAGGTAGCCCAGGTCATGGACGCAGCACGCCGCGGGCAGCACCCGCTGCAATGCACGATGGAAAAGGAATAGAGTGGTGCCAAGTTTCTCTACAGATCTGGAAGACTCCCTGCACCGCGCTTTG
>CAYFHK010000174.1:0-3829 GCA_964342585.1 uncultured Caulobacterales bacterium
CTTTCTTCAGGTCGCAATGCCCGAAACCTTCCAGCGCAGCGCGCAACTCGCTGTCAGAGAACTCTTCGTTCCCAATGAAGTTGATCTTTGCGACGCCGGTCTTGTTGCCTTCGCTGATCTCGAAAATCACGTCGACGCGGTTTTGCGGCAGCTCGACAATTTTCGGCGTCACCGTGGCGCCGAAGCGGCCGCTCTTTCGGTAGACGTCGATGATGCGCTGCGTGTCAGCCTGCACCTTAGCGCGGGTGTAGATCGCGCGCGGGGCGAGCTGCAGCTCCTCGGTGAACTTGTCTTCCTTGGTGTTCCGATTGCCCTCGAACAAAATGCGATTGACGATCGGGTTCTCGAGCACCGCCACTTCGAGCAGGCCATCGCGGTAGGCGATCTCTGCATCGGCAAAAAGCCCCGTCGCGAAGAGAGTTTTCAGCGCCGCGTCGATCGTCACCTGGTTGATCGTCTGGCCGACGCGGATCGGCAGATAGGACCGGACCGTCCCCTCTTCGATCCGCTGATTGCCGCGGATCACGATGCGACCGACAATCGGCGAGGATGACAAGGCATTTGGCGCCGCGGACGTATCCTGCGTCAGCGTCGCCTGCTGCGCGACCGCAGGCGCGGTTGTGACGGCCAGACACGAGGCCCCCATCAACAGCCACGCCGATGCGCGTTTCGCGATTCCGGAATTTTCTTCGCCCCAACGTGCCATAACGTTTCCCGAACTCTTCACCTTAGCGCGCCCACCGGACGATGATGTTTTTGTGCTCACCGCCACGGTCATTGTGGCGAGGCCACCGGCAAGCCGGACGAAACAAGCTGGAAGACATCGTTGACCACAACAAAGACGATCAACGAGCCCACAACGACCAACCCGATTCGAAACCCCACGCCCTGAACCTGATCGCTCAGAGGGCGCCCCGCGATAGCTTCGTACGCGTAATACAGGAGGTGGCCGCCGTCCAGAACAGGGACAGGGAGGAGATTAAGAAAACCGATCGAAACCGACACGAAGGCCGCGAATTGGACAAAGCTGATCACGCTGGTGAGCACGCGGTCGCCCATGCCGACTTCCAACCGCTCATCAAACCCCGTCATCACCGACTGACCGGCATATTTTGCCATGGTCACGGGCCCGCCAAGCTGGCGCGGATCTTCTTGCAAGGTCACCAGACGCGAAAGGAAACGGCCCGTGATTTCAACCACTTGCCAGACCTTGCCGACGCCGGCGCCCACCGCCTCAATGGGCCCATAGCGGCGCCATTCAAGGTATTCGCCATCGCCGCGAATGCCGAGGACGCCGATCTTCACCTCATTGCCAAAATCGTCGGTGCGAACGGTTCGGCGCGGGGTGGCGACCAGCGTGATCTCCTCGCCTGCCCGGTCGACCAAGAAAGTGAGCTCCTCGTCGGACGCGATACTGACCCGCATTTGCATATCGCTAAATTGCGCAACGCGGCGACCGTTAATTGCCAGGATTTCATCGCCGGCTTGAAAACCAGCTTCAGCGGCCGCCGACTCTTCCTGCACGGACCCGACGACGGGCTTGAGATAGCTCGTGCCGATGCTGGCGAAGATGACCGTGAAAATCGCAATGGCGAGGGCAAAATTCGCAAACGGGCCCGCGGCGACGATCAGCGCCCGCTGCCACACCGGCTTGAAGTGAAAGCAGACGCGTTTTTCTTCTTCGGTCAGCTGCGCGCCCAGTCGCTCTTTCTCGGAGCCGAATTGCGTCGTCATCGGGTGATGCTCGTCGCCCTCTGCCGTTTGGGCGCCGGCGGACGCCGCATTCGCGTCACCGAAAAATTTGACGAAGCCGCCAAGGGGGATGGCCGCAATCTTCCACACAGTGCCATGCCGATCGGTCCATTGCTTTAGCGCAGGCCCAAAGCCGATCGAGAACACGTCGATGCGCACACCGCACAGCCGCGCGGTTTTGAAGTGGCCATATTCGTGGATGAACACCACGAGCGGCAGGAGCACGGCAAATGCCCCAACTGAAACCAAAAACGCCACCAATGAACTGATCATGACCCGCTAATCCGCCCTTCGCCTTGACGTTATGCCGCGACCACCGCGATGCGATCCATGGCTACGCGCCGCGCCGCTAGATCCGCCGCGAGCACCGCCTCAAGATCAGTCGGCACACCGCTCGGTTGCGCAGTTTCGAGACAGTGCTCAGTCACATCGGCAATGTCCAGAAAACCCAAGTGACCTTTAAGAAAGGCATCCACCGCCACCTCATTGGCAGCATTCAGCACCGCCGTGGCGAACCCGCCGGCCGCGAGCGCTTCGCGCGCCTGACGCAGGGCGGGGAAACGCTCCTCATCGGGCGCTTCGAAGGTCATGGTCGCGATCTCGACCAGATCGAGCGGTTTGATCGGGGTTGGCACCCGGTCCGGCCAGGCGAGCGCCGAGGCAATCGGGATCGTCATGTCCGGGGGACCAAGCTGCGCCAGTACCGAGCCATCCACGTAATCCACCATGGAATGGATGACCGATTGGGGGTGCACGAGAATTTCGATGTTGTCCTGCGGCACCGGGAACAAGAAGGCGGCCTCGATGCGCTCAAGCCCCTTATTCATCATAGTGGCGCTATCGACGGAGATCTTCGCCCCCATGGACCAATTGGGGTGCTTCACGGCCTCTGCCGCCGTCACCGTGCGGAGGCTGTCGCGCGACCGGGCGCGGAACGGGCCCCCAGAAGCCGTCAGGATTATCCGGCGCACGCGCTCTGGGCGCGCGAAATCGAAGACCTGGAAGATGGCATTGTGCTCGCTGTCGACCGGCAAGAGGCGTCCCCCGCCGCGCGCCACCGCATCGAGCACCGCCTCGCCCGCACAGACGAGGCATTCTTTGTTGGCAAAGGCGATGTCCGCCCCGCGCTCAGCTGCCGCGAGCAGAGGCTGGATGCCGGCGGCGCCGACGATCGCCGCCATCACCCAATCGGCGTCCATCAACGCAGCCTCGATCACCGCATCATCGCCTGCGCCACAATCGATGCCGGTGCCGGCCAGCGCGGACTTCAGGGTTTCATAGTGCTCGGGATCGCGGATCGCCGCGAATTTCGCGCCGTGGCGGATGGCAAGGCTGGCGAGTTGTTCGGCCTGGCTGTTCGCGGTGAGTGCCACCACGTCGATCTCGCCATCGCCGGTCTCATTTGCCGCCTCAACAAGGCTCAAGGTTGAGGTGCCGACGGAGCCCGTGGCCCCTAATACTGTGACGCGGCGCTTGACCGTCATACCCTGCCCTTTTCCTCCCGTTCGACCCCGTGTGTGGCTCAAGGGTTCCAAACCAACCAGAGGGCTAGCACGGTTGCGGCGAGAATAAAGCCGTCAAGTCTGTCGAGCACCCCGCCATGGCCAGGAAAAGCGCCTCCCGTGTCCTTTACGCCGTAGGCGCGCTTGAGGGCGCTTTCGATCAAATCCCCCGCAATCGCCGCCAACGCCAAGACAGCGCCCATGGCGATCAGCCCCCCTGAGGCCATGTCTACGCGTAAGAATTTGCCGAGAATGAGCGTCGCCAAGGTACCGCACACAAAGCCGCCGACAGCGCCGGACCAGGTCTTTCGCGGGCTGAGGGCGGGCCAAAGCTTCGGCCCGCCCAGATAGGTGCCGACCAGATAGGCGCCGCTATCGGCCGCCCAAACGGCGGTGAACAGAATGAGCGTGAGCGCGAGCCCTTGGGCCTGATCGTGTCGGATAAAGAGTGCCGCAATCGCCGGAACCAATAGGTAGACCGCGCCCACCAGCGGCCATGACGAGATCGGCGGGCGCCGCCGCAATTCGAGCAACGACGCCATCGCCCCGCCGCCCAAGGCCACGGCGAGCGCCCA
>CAYFHK010000175.1:0-3789 GCA_964342585.1 uncultured Caulobacterales bacterium
GTCTGCCAAACGATCAGCCTGCGCTTTCGTCAACATGCCGAGGGTCATGCACGTCTCGAGACCTTGCGCTTTGACGCCTTCGACCATGTCGCAAATCGCGTCGACATCGCGATCTTTCAGCTCGCGCCACGCAGCGCCCATGCAGAACCGTTGAGCCCCGCCCTCTTTCGCAGCCTTGGCTGCCGTGAGCACGTCGTCAACCGGCATCAACTTACTTGCTGACAGCCCCGTGTCGAAATGCGCCGACTGATTGCAATACCCACAATCCTCTGGGCACCCGCCCGTTTTGATGGAGAGAAGCTGACTGATTTGAATTTCATCTGCAGCGAAGTGCTGCCGATGCGCGGTCTGCGCCTGAAACAACAAATCCGTAAACGGTAAGTTGAACAGCGCCGTGACGTCTTCAACAGTCCAATCGTGGCGCAAGCCAGGCTCTATATCATCAAACATCGCGGATTTCGGCTCCCCTCTCCGTACCAATAATCAAAGTATGTGCCAGACCGACAAAAAGCCCTGTGGTGACAACACCCGGCACCATGGTCAGCGCCGTGTCCAACCCGGCTGGATCGTCGATCCGCCCCAATGGCGCGTCGAGCACGTAGTGGCCGCCATCGGATAAAAATGTCCCCTCACCTGGCGCCCCTTGCCGGAGCTGTAGGTCGATATTCGTGAAGCCATGCACCGCAAGCACGCCGCGAATTGCCGACACCGTCAGCGCCCATCCAAATCGATCGATTTCGATGGGCAGCGGAAACGCGCCCAAAGTGCCCACGTCTTTCGAGGCATCAGCAATAACGATGAAGCGGTTCGCCGCCCCGTCGATAATTTTCTCCCGCAGGAGCGCGCCCCCACCCCCTTTAATGAGGTGGCCGTTGCGGTCGATCTCATCGGCGCCATCGATGGCGATGTCGATCACGGTGGTCTCGTCGGGCTCGATCAACTCGATCCCTAGCGCCTCCGCCTGCTGTCGTGAGGCCTCTGAGGTGGGGATGCCCTTCACTTGCACGCCCTCGCGCTGCTTCGCCGCGAGGCCATCGATGAAGAGTTTCGCGGTCGATCCCGTGCCCAGCCCGAGGATCATCCCATCTTCGACATATGAAAGGGCCGCCTCAGCGGCGGCCTGTTTCGGTGAAATCGTGGTTGTCATGGGCGCTTGCGTAAACGCTTCAGCGCCCAAGGCCAAGTCAGCGATTGGTGGTGCCGTTGTGACGCCGCAAGAAAGCGGGGATTTCCAAATCTTCTGGATCGTCATCGGCGAACGCATTGCGATGCGTGCGCGGCGCTTGGTTCGGCGTCGAAGGCGCTTGCGTAGATTGAATCGCCCCGAGCTTATCGCGGATCAGCCCCATCGCTGCCTCAAGCGGCGAGCTCGCCATCGGGCCAAAGCGGAACGGATTTGGACGCTGCTCGCGGGCCGGGGCATTATCACGAAGCGGCACGGTGCTGTCTTCGGTCAGCATACGCCGGATACGGTCGTGCACGTCGCCTACCGGGTTGGTCGCGGGATCGATTGCGTCGTCACCGCCATCATCTTCAAAAAGCGCCGCTTCCATCGGCTCTTCCTTCACGCGGGGGGCGGGCCGCGGCGTTGGTGCGGGTTTTGGCGCCGGCTCAACGATCGCTTTGGTCTCAGCGACAGGCGCTTCGACTTCCACGGGCGCCGTTTTCGTCACCGTTTCCGGCGCGACCGTCGGCACAGAGAGCGCAGGCGCTTCAACCGCCGCGGCTGTCACGGTTTCGAGCTCAGGCTCGACGACGGGCGCAGCAGGCTTTGGCTTGGCGCTGGTGGTCGTCGTGGTGGTGCTGACCCGCGGCGCTTCTTCTTCGCGCTCGATCCCGGTTGCCACGACCGACACGCGCATCGTGCCCTCAAGCTCCTGATTGAAGGTTGAGCCGACGATAATGTTTGCCTCAGGATCAACTTCGGAGCGAATGCGATTGGCGGCTTCGTCGACTTCGAACAGTTTCATGTCGAGGCCGCCGGTGATGTTGATCAAGACACCCTTGGCGCCCTTCATCGAGGTCTCGTCGAGGAGTGGGTTCGAAATCGCGGCAAGCGCGGCTTTCGTCGCGCGCTCATCGCCAGATGCCTCGCCCGTGCCCATCATGGCCTTGCCCATTTCGGACATCACAGCGCGCACGTCAGCAAAGTCGAGATTGATCAGGCCAGGCACGATCATCAAATCGGTGATGCCGCGCACACCCTGGTGCAGCACTTGGTCCGCCATGGCGAAGGCATCGCGGAAGGTCGTGTTCTCATCCGCGAGGCGGAACAGATTTTGGTTCGGGATGATCAACAGCGTGTCGACATGCTGTTGCAGCTCATCAATGCCCGCTTCGGCGATCCTCATGCGGCGCGCGCCTTCGAATTGGAATGGCTTCGTCACCACACCGACAGTCAGAATGCCCCGCTCCCGCGCGGCGCGCGCGATCACTGGCGCGGCGCCCGTGCCGGTGCCGCCGCCCATACCAGCGGTGATGAAAAGCATGTTCGAGCCTTCCACCAGGCCCATCACTTCATCGATCGATTCTTCCGCAGCCGCTTCGCCGATCTCTGGACGCGATCCCGCGCCAAGACCCTGCGTGACGGTCGTGCCCAACTGCACTTTGTGCGCAGCAGATGAGAGGCCGACGGCTTGCGCGTCGGTGTTCGCAACGACAAACTCGACGCCTTCGAGTTCGGCCGTGATCATATTGTTCACAGCGTTGCCGCCAGCGCCCCCAACCCCGATGACACTAATCCGAGGTTTGAGTTCGGTAAGATCAGGCGCAGACAAATTTAGCGGCATAGGGTCCTCGCTCACGGCAAGCATGCGGGGTGAAACAACAGAGTTAAAGCATCGGTGATGATCGTTACCGTGGGGTTAACGATGGCGTGATTCCGCAGCGTTTCCGATGGGTGTACCGGCACTGTGATGCCGCCCATCCCGGTCATGGACGGACCGCCGCAAAAAGGTTAAAACTTGGAAAGTCTGCACGGGGGTTTGGTGCGTGGGGGAAAAGCTAAACGAGGTGCCGCGCTACGCGGCGCGGCGCGAACCGCCATCAGCGGGACCGTCAGTGGCGACGCTCTCGCCTCAGGATCGCGCGCTGTTGGAAAGCGTGCTGACCGAAACCCGAGAAGGGCCAAAGGCGCCTTCTGAGCGAACGGTCCGGAACAGCTTCACGAATTTCGTTGAAGGCATTTTCTTCGCCATTGCCCTAACCATTGTGGGCGTCTTCACGACGACTTTCGCGCTCATCTTTCGTGCGAAGACGTTCACCGACGATATTGCGGGCACCGACAATCCGGAAAGCCCGCTCGATTTGGGCGCCGCGGCTTATTTTGTGACGTCGCTGCTGACCTTCTTTGGGATGGTCTATTTGGGCGATCTCGTTGTCGCGTCCGGGAATGACAATTCGTGTATCGCGCAGTCTCTTCAGGATGTGATGAGCGGCAATCTCACGAGTTCCATCAAATACGTACTGCCGTTTCTCGCTTTCGCGATCGTGATCGCCGTTTTCTACCGTGTGCTGGTCTTCGCGATGCGGGGCGCCGCCACATTCGAGATGTCGCTCCGCGTTATTCTCTACAGCCTTGGCGTCCTGGTGATGTCGGTGAATCTCTTCTTGATGAGCTTCATTGCGCTGCTGGCGTTATCCGATGACGGATCGGTTGTCTTCGGTGATTTTGGGACCGATCCCCTGCAGCTGCCGCTATTTGTGGTGATGTTTGGCGCGATCGCCCTAGCGGTATTCGCCGCGCCTTGGGTGGTTTTCCACCTCTCCCGCCATATTGCCCGGGTGGGG
>CAYFHK010000176.1:0-3710 GCA_964342585.1 uncultured Caulobacterales bacterium
CCCATATGGCGGCGCCGATCAGGCCCAGGACGATCGCAATCACCGCGAGAAGGATGGCACTGCCCGACTGCGATTGCGCGATGAGGAGCAGGGCAATGCCCGCCGCACCGATGGACATGATTTTCCAAACCCCGCCCACCCGCTCAATGAGCAACAGGGAGAAGGCCGAAATCAGAACAAGGAGCATGCGCTGCCCCAAGACGTTTTTATGCGGAAAAACGCCTGAGAACCCATCGGCGGCCGCGAGGGTGGCGGGGTCGCCCCCGATCAACATGGCAAGACTCGCGAGCGCCAAGACGCCCTGGCTGAGGAGCAGCGCTTTTGCCAAGCCGCGAGCCCCCAAACGATCCGCAAGCGTCGCGCCAAGCAGAATGATCAGCCCCATGCCGATCCCATGGCGCAAAGCGGTTGCCGGCACATCGCTCCACAGTGCGGAGGCTAAACAGACAAGCGCGAAGGCAAGGGGAAAGAGCGCCGCGCGCAGATTTGGCAGCCAAACCTGCTGCCGATAAATGAGATAGCCCGCGATCAGCGCGGCCGCGGGCCATCTGATCGGCGCGGTTAGGGTGAATTCGAGCGGCAGGCACCAAAACGCCAGAAGCGCAATGCCCATATCCAGATGCCGCGCAGCAGGCAGCGCGCGCCCATCCGCAGTAGACATCGCCGTGACCGCCGCTTGTGACATCGGCATCTTTCTCGCAAGGGACGCGCCATCCATAAAGCCTAGCGCGGGCGCCTGCCCGCTAAATTAGGAATGGCATGGCAGAAGGGACAAGACGGGCAAACAACAACGCGGTCGCCGAAGATGCGCCGTTGGTTGTCGCCGTGTGCACCTTCCGTCGCCCCGCTGTGACCGAAACGCTTTCGTCCCTATTTGGACAAACGCGCCTGCCCGACCGGATCGTCGTCATCGACAATGACGACTTGCCCTCAACCGCCGCGCGCATCGCCGAAGCCGCCAAAGGCGCGCCCGTACCGGTCACGTTTCGCCATGCGCCGAGCCAGAATATCGCCATCGCGCGGAATGCAGCGCTCGATGTCGCGCCAAGATCGCGATTGGCTTTTATCGATGATGACGAGGTGGCAGCGCCCGACTGGCTCGAAAGGCTCGAGGCCGCCTTGGCCCCAGGACTTGCGGCCGTCTTTGGTCCCTCCATCGCCACGTATCCTCCAGAGGCACCGACGTGGATGCAGACCCTGTCCCCGCATAGCCAATTTGTCAGCCTCAAACGGGGGGGCGTCGTCACGGGTCACACGGCGAACTGCCTCATCGACCTGCGCGACCCCGCGTTGGCGGGCCACCGCTTCCAAGAAGCCTTGGGCCGGCGCGGTGCTGAGGACAGCGATTTCTTCGATCGCGCCTTTGCCCGCGGGGCTAACTTCGCCTTGGCGCCGGACGCGTTGGTCTACGAACCGGTGACGCCTGATCGGATGGCCTTTGGCTGGCTCCTGCGCCGACGGTTTCGTCACGGCCGGGCGCATGGTCGTCGGCACGGTGAGAAGAATGCCTTTGGGTTGATGATCTCGGCGTTGGCCAAAACGGGTTATTGCGGCGTCGATGCCGCCCTCCATGCCTTTTCACCGGCGGGCCGGAACCGCGCGATTTTGCGCGGTGCGCTGCACGCGGGGATTGCGGCGGGCGCAGCCACCATGCGCCGGGGAGAGGCGACGCAAGCCGCCCCCGCACTGACACCTGTCGACCCGGCAGAAAAGCTTAGCCCCAAGCCTTCCACAGGACGCTGATTTCCGGCACACTGCGACAGGGTTGGGTAAACGAGGAAGTGGAATACCATGGCTCGGTCACTCGAGCGCGCCGTACGGTTTACAGGACCCGGCGGTGCGATCCTCAACATGTTGTTGTTCTTGGGCGTGGTCGGCGTGGCCGGGTTCTACCTCTCGCCGTGGTCGCCCAATCCGAACGATCTTCTTGTCCAATCCTTCTACGCGAACCCTTGGCTCAATGGATTGATCCTGGGCGTCCTCGCCATCGGGATCATCTATAATTTCCGCCAAGCGCTGATCATCGAGCCGGCGATCCGCTGGGTGAATGCCTTTCGGAACTCCGTGGACCCCTCGCGCACAAGGCTGCCGCGACCGCCCGCTTTGGTTGGCGCCATGGCGCGAATCCTTCTCGATGCGGATGAACGAGGCGGCCGCCTATCACAAGCCTCGAGCCGCGCCATCCTCGACTCCATTGGCACCCGTATCGACGAGGGCCGCGAGTTCGGCCGCTATGCCGGGAACCTGCTCGTGTTCCTCGGGCTGCTGGGCACCTTCTGGGGTCTGCTTCAAACCGTCACCGATGTGTCGCTCGTGATCTCTTCCCTCGGCCAAAGCTCTGCTGGGGGCGACACGGGCTCCGCCGTTTCGGCACTGATCACCAATCTCAACGAACCGCTAAGCGGCATGAACACGGCCTTTTCCTCGTCCCTCTTTGGGCTTGGCGGCAGTTTGGTGCTCGGCTTCCTCGATATCCAAGCCGGCCAGGCGCAAAACCGTTTCTACTCGGATCTTGAAGACTGGCTTTCGGGCATCTCGGACAACACCACCGTCCAAGGCGGCGCATCGAGCAGCTTCGATGACGGCAGCCTGATCGATGCGGTGGCGAGCCTTCACGCAGCGGTCAAGGAATTGAACGCTGGGCAGGATCGAGGCACCGCAGCCTTGCAGCAGGAAATACGCGCACTCGGGCGGACCCTTCTCGAAGGTGACGGGCCGGGCACCAGCCGGTAGCGAGGTCTTAGATGGCGCGCCGCCGCAGCAGCCCCTCACAAGGAGCCAATATCTGGCCAGGCTTCGTCGATGGACTTTCGACGCTGCTTTTGGTGCTGATGTTCGTGCTTTCGATTTTTGTGGTGGCGCAATTTTATCTCGGCGAACAGCTGACGGCGAAAGACCAACTCCTCTCCGAACAGGACGATGCGATCTCGCGATTGCAGGCACAGCTCGCAGCGCTCGCCAATGATCTCAGCCTGGCCGAAGCGGAAAACGAGCAGCTTCTCGCTTCTAATGATGAGCTTTCTGCGCAGATCACCCTGCTCCAAGACACGATTGATGAGCGCAACGCACAAATCACCGCGCTTGGCTCCGCCGTGGCGGCCTCTGCCGAAGAGCTCGAGGCCGAGCGTGCCCTGACAGAAGATCAGAAGTCACAAATCGCCACCCTGAACCAACAGCTCGCCGCGCTGCGCCGTCAGCTTGCCAGTCTGCAAGAAGCGCTTGAGGCCGCCGAAGCCAAAGACCTCGAACAACAAGCGCAGATCGAAAACCTCTCATCCCGCCTCAACGCAGCGCTCGCCCGGAAAGTCCAAGAGCTCGCAGAAGTCCGTTCACGGTTCTTCGAAGCCTTGCGCGAGGCGCTGGGTGATCGGGATGATGTGCGCGTCGTCGGTGACCGGTTCGTCTTCGACAGCGATATTCTGTTTGGTTCGTGCTCGGACACGCTCAGCGTCGCAGGGCAGACCGAGCTGGCGAAACTCGCCGACGTCCTCCTTGAGATCCGCGGGCAAATCCCAAGTGAAGTGGCCTGGGTGCTGCGTGTCGATGGGCACGCCGACCAGACCCCGCTCGGCCCTGCTTGTCGCGCGCTCTTTGAGAGCAACTGGCACCTCTCCTCGGCCCGCGCGATCTCAGTCGTCCAATTCCTCGATAGCCAGGGCGTGCCGCCCAATCGGCTCGTTGCGGCGGGGTTCGGTGAGTATCAACCTCTG
>CAYFHK010000177.1:0-3652 GCA_964342585.1 uncultured Caulobacterales bacterium
TCACGCTCATCATTGCCCCCGCCAAGGCCAGCGCCACGTGAGCGGCCCACGGCGTCGATCTCGTCGATGAAGATGATGCAGGGCGCATTCTTTTTCGCCTGCTCGAACATGTCGCGCACACGGCTCGCGCCCACACCAACGAACATCTCGACAAAGTCAGAGCCCGAAATCGTGAAGAACGGCACGTTTGCCTCGCCCGCAATCGCGCGCGCCAAAAGCGTCTTACCGGTCCCTGGCGGGCCGACGAGCAGCGCACCTTTGGGGATCTTCCCGCCCAGGCGCTGGAACTTCATCGGATCGCGCAGATATTCGACGATCTCCTCGAGCTCTTCTTTGGCCTCATCGATGCCCGCAACGTCGTCGAAGGTGACGCGACCATGACGCTCGGTAAGCAATTTGGCCTTCGATTTCCCAAAGCCCATGGCGCGGCCGGAGCCCGCCTGCATTTGCCGAACGGCCATGAAGAGAAGCCCGACGATCAACAGGATCGGCAACAGGTTGAAGATCAGCCCGATCAGGAACGGCACTTCCTCTTCAGGAACGACCGTCACGGAGACGCCTTGGTCGAGCAACATCTCGGAGACATCGGCATTGGCCGGCGCCGTCGTCGAATAGCGCTGGCCGCTCGACAGCGTGCCGGTGATCTTGTTGTCGTCGATCTCGGCCGTTTGGATGCCGCCGGAATCAAGCTGGCTGCGGAAGCCCGTGTATGTGAGCTGCTCCGTCGCGGCGCCAGGCGTGGCGTTCGAAAAGACGTAGAGCAGCATCATGGCCACGATGAGCATCAAGCCCCACACCATCCAGTGCCGATTGTTCATCAATTGATCCTTCTCACCTTCGCGCCGGCAACGTGACCGACAAACCCTAATAGCGAATGACGCGGCGCCACACATCAGGTGAAACCGCATTTCGGGCGTTAAACGTTCTCCAGTTAAGTAAGGAGGCTTCCCCCTCCTTCCAACCGCGCAGCGCTGCGGCAATCGCGTCAAACGCGATCTCGGGTACGTGGGTGATAGCACCAGCCTCGACGATACACGGCACGCCTGCAATTTTGCGGCGCGCCGTCGTCGACGTCACAACCTCTTTGGGGAGCGCCTGGGCGAGGGGCTGGAGCACGCCGTGACGGGGCAGCGCATCGGAATCAAGATAGAATCGGCAGTCCCAAAGAATGGATTTTTCGCTGATGGGCAACGAGGTCTCGGTTAACCCTGTCGCCCCGTCGGCCCGACCGCGCAGATCTCCCACATCGCGAAAGATGGCGAGGCCCTTCCCCATCGCGGAGACTTCACAGCCGCCAAGGGTAAAACCAGCCGAGCTCGGGACATCGCTCGCCGAGACCTGCCGTCCGCCAATGGCCCCGATAACGGCGGCCAACACTCCGGCGCGAAGGGGCGCCGCGGCGCCTTCAATCACAGACCGGTCCGCGAAGATGGCGCTTCCCCATGGCGTGATGTCGAAGTCTGCCCGGGCCGCGAGGGTACGTTGCGCGTTCTCCGCTTGGACGACGAGGTCGCGCTGCCGCGCCGCGGTTCGGCACAGCGCTTCAACGCTCATCAAATCTTGCTGCGCGAGCGCTGCGAGGAGGCCGCGATATCGAATCCGCTCAAACCGCTGATCCACATTCGACGGGTCGGTGCTAACGGGAAGTCCGCGCGCCGCAGCATAGGCCGCAAGATCTCCCCGGCGTGTTCCCAGCAGCGGGCGGTAAAGCGGCATGGGCGCGCCCGCGCCCGCGGCGATCCACGTCACCGGCGCCATCGCCGCGAGCCCCTCGGCACTGCCCCTCGCGAGGCGCTGCATCACCGTTTCCGCCTGATCATCGGCGGTATGGCCTGTGACGACCCCGACCGTCCCCGCCGCTTGTGCAGCTTCGATCAAGAGACGGTAGCGCGCGGCTCGGGCCGCGGCTTGGAGGCCCGTGCTCGGCGTATCAGCGTGCCAATGAAGCGTTTGGTGGGGAATGCCGTGCGCCTTGCACCACGCCGCCACACGCAACGCCTCGTCAGCGCTTTCAGGTCGCAACCCGTGATCGACGGTCAGCGCCAGGAGCTTTCGGCCGGACTGATGAAGACGATCCAGCAAGCTGAACGAGTCAGCCCCGCCAGAAACTGCAACCGCCAATAGGTCAGTCTTGGAGTCCGGCAGGCACCCCGGCAAAAAGTCGAGCGCCGGGGGCGGAAGCGCTGAACCCGTCAACGACAGCCAGCGGCCGCCTGTTCGTCATTATACCGTTCCGCAAGGCGCGGCGACAAGTTGGGAAACTTCTCTTCGCCCACGGAGAAAATCTGGCAGGCATCGGCCGTGCGGTCGAGCCGCGCGAAGGCCATGCCCAGTTTCAGATAGGCATCGGCGGCACGCGGATCGTTTTCATAGGAGCTGACGTGATCAAGGAATACACGGGCGGCATCACCATTTGCGCCCGTGGCCAAGTAGATCTCACCTAAGAGAAGCTTCGCATCCGGTGTTTCAGGGCTCGCTGGGAACTTCTCAACAAAGGCTTCGAGCGCGGCTTCGGCGCGATCATAGTCCGCCGCGAGCACGGCTTGGTAAGCGACATCGTAAGCCGCTGCCGACTCATCGGGCAAATCCACCGTGATCGCGGGCGCTGACATATCCGTGCCGCCCATGAGATCAGTCGGCCCGCCATTCGGCGAAGTCTGGGGCCCTTGTCCTTCAGATGATGACACCGGCGCATCTTCGGCTAGCGGGAATGGCGATCCCCCTGGGAAAGACGGCATGCCCCCCTCATCGCCAGTTGGCGCCAAGGTCGGGTCGAGCGAATCAAGGCGGCTCTGCACGCGGCCGAGCCGGAAGGTCAGTTGCTCCACCTGCCCTGTCAGCTGCTGCAAGCTCTCTTCGATCGAGGTGATGCGCACGGCCAAGTCGGCCGGATTGCTGGCGGGGAACGACGCGCTCGCGGCTGCGCCTGACGAGGGAAGGTTCGAGCCAAGCGACGCACCATTGTAATCAACCGGCGGCCGAGCAGCGGCATTATTGCCGTAAACACTGCCCTCAAGCTTTTGCAGCGCGGACTCAAGCCGTTCCACGCGCTCTGACAACAAAGCGTCGCGGCCCTGCTGCGCATGGGCGCTCCCGTGCGCCAGGAGCATCGCACCGGCCAAGAGCGCCGCCCGCATTGAATAGTGCCGCATGATGAACTCCGCCTCTCATTATCGACGCAAAGGCTTTACCATACTCCGAACTGCGGCAAACCCATGGCACGGCGAAAGGATCCCAAAAAACCTTGCCTTGCGGCGCCCTGCTGGCCTGACAGCCCCATCGAAGCGTGATAGCGGCGCCAAATATGAACAACCAGGCGACGGCACGCATCATCACGTGGCTCCGCAATTCGCGTGATCGGGCCACCGCCATCGCCAGCATCAAGGTCTGGCTCCTCGCTTTCACGCTTGGCGTTTTCACCTGTTACGGCGTCATCGCTTTCACGATTTTCATCGAATGGCTCGCCACCACCGCCTATGGCGAGGGCACCAATCAGCTTGCCCGCGGCGCGCGCGGGCTCGATCCCTGGCGCGCCTTCGCCGTGCCCATGGCGGGCGGCGTTGTGGTTGGCGCGATGTTGTGGCTCGCCCGCCGGACTCGCGTACTGCCTGAAATGAGCTGCCCAGGCGTCGCGGGGGGGATCGAAGCGCGG
>CAYFHK010000178.1:0-3633 GCA_964342585.1 uncultured Caulobacterales bacterium
TTAATGACGATCGTCCAAAGCCACCGCCACCACCGCCGGAAGGCCCAAACCCGGAAGATGACTGTGAGCGCATTAGTTGCGATTTTTAATTCGTATTACATCATTTCAGTACGAACGCCGGGTAAAAAAACAATATCCGACGTTTTTCTTTGCCCAGCTTGAGCGCCATCTCTTCCATCCATGCACAAGCTGAAAAGATATCGGCCTCGACCATGTGTAAACAGCAGCGACGTCATGAGACGCACAACGGGGGTCAGCTACCAGCAACCCCCATCCGTGATTAGGTGGACCGTTAAGGTAGACGGTCTACCGCCTTGCCCGTTTCAGGTTACCGGCTGCGGCCGCCACCCCGATCACCGCGATCATTGGAAGGCTCTCGGTCAACGCGCCGGGATTTTGCCTCGGCAAAATGCTTCTCAACACTGAAGGGCTCCCGAGGGGCGTTGCCCGGCTCACGGACACGCGACGGTCGATCGCGCAAGGGCGTCGGCGGCGCGAGCTGGGCGAAGGCGTGCTGACGCTCTTCGGCGCGGTGTTTCCATCTCGCTTGCAGCCGGTCCCGTTCAAGAGCTTCCCGAGTGATCAATTGCTCGCGGCCGATCGTATACTGATCACGAATTGCCGTGAGCTTTTGCGTTTTGGTGGTCTGAAGATCACGCAGCCGGCTTCGGTAATCACTGGCCTTCTGACGTTCGATGAGCGCCCGTTGCTGCGCGTGATGATCTTGTCTGATCTGAAGCCGCACCGCCTCCCTTGTGGTGGCCTCGAACGCGCGGCGAATAACATTCTGACGGTTCTCATCGGGCAGGCGGGAAAGGACGCGCCAGGCATCGACGGTGTTGCGCACCCGGCCGAAGAGATGGCGCTCAAGCTGGGCGGCAACATCGCGCTCAAGGGCTTGATGTTGTCGAAGGGCAATGGATTCGCGTTTGTGGAGCTCGCGCACCTCGCGCTTCGCCTCGCGTTTGAGACGCGCCATGTCCCGATCAAGGCTTGCCCGGTTGCGGGCATATTGATCCTCGAGCGCTTGCCAGGCTTTGCGCTGTGCGGCCTCGATCAACCGGCCTTCCTTGGCGAGGGCATGATCCTTTTTGCGCTGTTCACGGATGAGAAGACGATTGCGCGAATTATCATTGGCGTTTGCACCGCGCAGGGCTTCGAAAATATGGCGCGGCGGATCTTTGGGATAGCGCACGGCGATCCGGTTTTTGGGGTCCTTGATGCGTTTGGCATCCCGGTCGCGCTCGGCGTTATTCTCAACGCGGTTCTCGCAATAGATTTTGCCGTTCTCGCGTTCATAGGCTTCGGCCCATCGAGAGAGATTGTATTTCTCTTTCGAGCTCGAGAGGTGGCGGCCATCGATCGGTGACACCCGATTGATGAGAATATGCACATGGGGATGCGGCTCATCATTATGGGCGATGATCATGGCTTGATGGTCCTGCGCGCCAAGCGCGGCGAGCGCCCCATTCGCCGTATCGATCATCTGGGGTCGAGAGGGCGTTTCTTCAGGGTGCCACGATAAAGAGAGATGAAGGACGTGCTGAGCGGATTTCCGGCCCGTATTCTTCACGCCGGCCTCGGCCTTTAAACGGTCCTGATCCATGGCGGTCGCGGCCATGATGCGCCACGCCTTGTCAGGATCTTTCAAAGCGAGATTGCGGGTCGCCGTCCATGCCACCCGTTCATCGGTTTTGGCCTTGTCGGGATCATGCAGGAGATAGGCGGCCGCGCCTTTGAAGCTGGTGCCCTTCTTGTGAAGCTTAGGGACCATCGCCCAGCACCTTGGCAAGGGCGGCCCTGAGCTCGTCTAAGGCGAGCTCCACGGATGCCGCCTGAAGCTTGCCGGCATTGGCGTGCCTGGTGAGCTGATTGAGATTGACGCCAATCCGGTTGAGCTCGCTGATCAGGGCAGGGGAGGGGCCGGCCTTTGGCGCAACAGCCGCGACCGGTTCGTGCAAGGCCCGACGGCGGACATATTCAGCGATAGAGATGCCGGCTTTATGGGCCTGCTCTTCGGCGAAGGCTTTCTCGGCGAGGGTGACATTGGCCCGCAAAGAGGCGACGGACGAAATCTTCGTCCGCCCCGTGCGGGCATCTTTGACGGCATAGGCGCGTCGCTCATGCGGTTGTTTCTGCGGCCGTGTCATCTCACTCAGTTACTCAGCATCCTTCCTTCAGGGGCCCCCCATCCAAGGGCGGTTCCCTTGGTCGTCTGTCGGGACGAAACCCGGCCCGTGATTGACCGGCGGAACCGGGCAGCCATGGGGGATCAGTCTTGATGGGGGAGAGGGCAATCTCCCCCAAGCTCAAGTCGCCGTGTGGGAGCGAAATCCCACGAGCTGGATTTGAAAGGGGTGGCGATCGACCCCTTCATCCATGGTCCGGTGCGGGAGGAGAGGGAAATCTCCTGGTCCTGCGAGGCATCCAACCTGCGGAAGGTTGGTCGCAAAATCGGGTCGTCATGACCTCATTTTGCGAAAGCGGTCCCATCCATCGTCTCGATGGGTTGAACGCCCGTCTTTCGGGGTCGGAACCCCGGCCAGATGCGGCAAAGCCGCCGTTTTTTGGAACAAAAAACACATCTGGCTACCCGTCCCAGACCGCAATATGCCTCCTGGACCCCAAATTTGCAATAATTTTCCGTATTCAGACGATTTTTTATCGAATTATGGGTCTCAATGACCGAAAATTCGATTGATGCAAAATCGGTCCACAATAACCCTGTCTTGCATATCGGCCGCAAGTCAGACGATCTTCCGTTTAGCGGACGATCCTTCGGCAATGTACTTCGTATGCTGACCCTAACGCGATCGCCCCCCTCGATCTTTATCACGGTCCGGCAGTCGATCTTCTGTCTTCTTCACCGCACGGGACACGGCGTCTCGATAATGCTCGTGGCTTTCTTTGGAGCTCAGCTCCTGGCGGATATTGGCCGCCGCGGTTTGGTACATATTCGCCAGTTGATCGGCGTCACGGGGCAGGGAGACCCTGCGGTCCCGGTCGCGATACTCGAGATGCGAGAGGATGAAGAGCGCCATGGGATCATCGGTCTTGTATCCGCTTTGCGGATTGTCGGCCGTCAAATGGCCCAGCATGGAGGCGTCATTCCACGGGCCGCGATCCCCCTCCCGAAACCGGATGCGGTAGCCAGCCGCATCGGCCGTATGACGCAGCCAGGTCCGCTGCGTCCGGCCGTTCCCATCAATGAAGGGGTGAATAGAATTGAGGCGATTGACGTAGTGCGCTGCGCGGGCCGCAAATTGATCGGGCGGCAACCCCCGAAGAGCATTCTCCTCCTGAATCCCGCGAAACACGAGATCTGTGTGCCCGGAGATGTACTCAGGAAGCGAGAAATGCTGGCCGCGACTGGTCGGATAGGATCGGTACTCTCCCGCCCAGTCATAAACGTCTTGGAACAGATGATGATGAAGCGCCCTTAGACCTTCGGATGTCTGGGCGAGCGCTGCTGAAGGAGGCGGCTGTATGGCCCGGTCCTTGACTTGCTCGCGCTCGAACTTCTCAAGCGTCGCGAAATCGCGGATACCAGCTTTATTAACGAGGATGACGGGGTCAGCGTCGGGATCATAGACAACCGCGCGATAAAGCGCTGTCCAACGCTCTTGGCGGCTC
>CAYFHK010000179.1:0-3597 GCA_964342585.1 uncultured Caulobacterales bacterium
CGTCAATCGCTCCCCGATGCATCCTTTTAGTGCACTGCAAGATAACCTGCAGCAGGCCACAGCACACTCGTTTCTGTCAAGTGTGTGCACTGCAAAAATTCTCGAGGTAAGGATGAATTTCTTCCACAGGCTGATCACACGCGAGCGTCGCGATTCCCCTCGATGGTAACAGACGATACCAATACACCCGACGCCCATGAGAAGTGCGCGGATCGTCAACAAACGGAGGGCCGGAGGTTTCGAGCTGACGAAAATCGATCTCCCTCGCCTGTCTCAAAACTTTCACAACCGCTTCTTTTCGCGTCCATATTTCGAAAAATCGCCGTTGCCTTTCGTCATAGTCAGCAACGTCTTCGATCACGCTTTGCTCGTTATTGGTGCAAACCAAGGCCATCATACCACTGATATTTTCAAGTGGTCTCAGCTCTTCAAAATCAATGCCAATCTCGCCTTTATCTGCGATCGCGACCATCGCGTGTCCCCCACTATGGGTGAGGCTGAAAGACGGACCGTTCGCCAATTGCGGTTTCCCGTCGGAAGCGATTTCGATAGGGACCGATTGCGGCGGTTCGCCGCGCCATCTCCCCAATAGGGTTCGAAGAGCGAAATGTGCGCATGCAAACTTTTTTCGGTCTGCTTGAAATCGAAAACGGTCGAGCCGTGTCCGCTCCGCCTCATCGAGCGCATCGGTGAAGCGATGCAAATCGGCGTCGCTCACGGGCCCCAACGGCACCTCGTAAACATGCACGATCATCGCCGAACGTCCCTG
This sequence comes from uncultured Caulobacterales bacterium, assembly GCA_964342585.1. Lineage (GTDB taxonomy): Bacteria > Pseudomonadota > Alphaproteobacteria > Caulobacterales > Parvularculaceae > Parvularcula. The sequence goes on from CAYFHK010000179.1 coordinate 770, forward strand.
GCTCACGTTATCAACTCCCCCCGTCGATTTCGCTTTGCTGGCACGATATGTGCGCAGCGTTGCTAGCTTGCGGGCTACCGCTTGCAAACATTGTGAAAAATTCGGGTGCGCGGCGCGCAAAAAGCGCCTATGCTGCGCTGCGGTAGAGTAGGGTCCTGTGCCAAAAGCGGGGCGCAGTCTGGGGAGAGGCTTATTTTCGACCGCCCGTTTTACGTACAGCTGATCAGTGAGCAGCGCCGACGCACAGTAGCGATGATCGTTATTGGCGTATTGATTGCGTTGTGCGCAAGCCTTCTCCTCGGCCTACGGAAAGACACAACCGTTGAGGCCTTCGTGCCCGATGATCACCCGGCAGTGGTGTATCGGGACATTGTCGCGGAACGGTTCGGCCTAAGAGCGCCCCTATTGATCGCAATCGTCGCGCCGGAGGGGCAAAGCGTCTTCACCCCAGAGGCGCTCGGCGTCGTCGATAGCCTCACCGATTCGTTACGCACCGTCCCGAACATCGACTCTGCACGCATCACGAGCTTAAGCACCGTGACCTATATTGCCGCGGACGGGCCAGATTTGATCATCGAACCGGTGATGGATGCGCCCCCAACTTCGCAAGAGGCAGCGGCGTCGGTCGAAGCAGCCGCCCGGTTGATGCCGAGCTATGCCGGCGCGCTTTACTCTGAGGATGGCCGCGCGACATTGATCGCCGCAGAAGTCATCGATCAGCAGGAGGCCGCGGCCACCGCACAAGCGCTTGAGACGCTCGCCGCGAATGCCGCGGCACCGGAAGGTTTTGAATTACACGTCGCCGGCGAAGCGGCGGCCTCGGCGTATCTGACATCCTACCTCGACCGCGACACGCTCAAGCTGCTGCCGATTGGCACCGTGGTCATGGTGATCCTGACTTACTTCGCATTCCGCACGGTGCCCGGCACGCTCATCCCCAGCGTCGTCGTTGCGGGCTCCCTCGCTGGGGCCGTTGGGTTGATGGCCGGGTTCGGCGTGCCGTATTTTGTGATCAGCAATGCCCTGCCCGCGATTTTGATCGGCATCGCAGTGGCTGACGCTGTGCACATCATCAGCCATTATTACGAAGACAGATTCGACGAGGACCGCACCTCAACACAGCGCGCGCTTGGCGCGGTGCAGGCGATGTGGCGGCCGATCACCCTCACAACGTTGACCACAATTTTCGGATTCCTGGGGATTGCGATGACGTCCTCGACACCGCCAATGATGTGGTTCGGGGTCTTCGCGATCGTCGGCATCCTCTGCGCCTACGTGGTATCGCTGATTTTCGTGCCTGCTGCGTTGGCGACCTTTGCGAAGAAGCCAAGCAGCGCCTTCTCGGTCGACGACCCCGCCTCGCGCCCGATTAGCCGTTTCGTTACGGCGATCGTCACCACCGCGGTGAAGAAGCCCGGTACCGTATTGTTGATCGCCGCGCTGACGGTCTCTCTCGGCCTAATCGGCGCCTCTCGCGTGCGGGTCGACAGCGCCATTCAAGACCCTTTCAAACCGACAGAACCGATCGTCATCGCCGACAATACGGTGAATGCGCATTTTCACGGCTCCAACTATCTCGATATCGTGATTGAGACAGGGACTGCTGAGGGCATGACAGAGCCCGAGCGCCTTGCGGAAGTCGAAGCCCTAGAAGAATATCTCGTCTCTCTGCCGCACGTGAACGGCGTTGTCTCAATCATCGATCCGCTGAAACGTCTCAATCAATCGCTGAATTTCGGCGAAGAAGAGTTCTACACCTTACCCAACAACGCGACCGCGGTCGCCCAGCAACTCTTCCTCCTCACGGCCAGCAGCCGTCCGGATGAATGGGCGACACGGATCAATACAGCCCAAGATAGCGTGCTGGTTCGTGCCCTCGTGGACACAAGCCGGTACAGCGAAATGAAAGACGCGATCGAGGCGACTGAAGCGTATATCGCCCGGCATTTCTCCTCGCCAGGCATGAGCGCGAATGTAAGCGGCGCCCTTGCCGTCAACTACCACATTCTCGGCAGCCTGGCGGCCGAGCATCTGTGGTCCGTCGCGATTGCCGTCGGTCTGGTCTTTGCCGCTGCGTCCATCCTCTTTCGTTCGCTTTTACGCGGCACACTGACGGTCGTTCCCGTGATGATGGCGATCGTACTGGTCTACGGCGTGATGGGCCTCTTCGGCGTTCACCTTAACGTCGCCACCTCCATGTTTGCGGCCATTGCGGTGGGGCTGGGCGTGGACTTCACGATCCATATGATCGAGCGGATCGACTATTTCCGTATGGTGAAGGGGTTGTCGCTCGACGATGCGGTGGCACAGGTCGCGCCACTTTCTGGGCGGGCGCTATTCATCAATTTCGCCATCGTCTTTTTTGGGTTCGGTGTTGTGGGGCTGAGCGAACTCTCCATCATGCGCCAATTCGGCGGCCTGGTTGCCGCGGCGGTCTTTGGGAGCTTTTTCGCTTCGCTCACCGTGGTGCCCGCCATTCTCAAACTTGCCGACAGCTCGTCGGTGTTCGGAACACAAGTCTTCAAAGGAAAAAAACATGCGACTTAAGCATTTGAAACACGCCACGCTGCTTGGTTTCACCGCTGTGGCGGCCATCGCCACCAGCGTCGCGCAAGAAACAATGGCGCCGACTGCACCACAGGAAGCCACGCCAGCGCCCCAGCAAGCTATGCCCGCAATGCAGGACGCTGCACCCCAAAGGGCCGCGCCGGCTGAGATGATGGAACCATCTCCAATGGCGCCTACGACGACGGCCGCCTCAGAGCCTGTGAGCCCATCTGGCCTCACAGGTGAGCAAATCGCGCGTTTTGTCGCCGACCGTCCAGAAG
>CAYFHK010000180.1:0-3563 GCA_964342585.1 uncultured Caulobacterales bacterium
AGCGCACAGGCTTTGCACAACAGCCATAGCGCCATTATGCGAACCTTCGCAAGTGGCCCGAATGTGCGGTTTGAGCATGGGAATGGGACCGCGCCCACGCCATCCTGCAGGAGAGCCCCCGCAAACGCGCCAACAACACCCGCGCGCAGACACCGGCGCTGCTCAAGGGTCTAATATTCTCGGAAACCGGCGCGGCCATGACGCCCACCACCACGAAGAAAGGCTCGAAACTCTATCGCTACTATGTGTCCATGGACGTGATCCGGAACCGCGATACCGGCGATGAGACCGCGCCGACGCGGCTGGCCGCCGGAATAGTTGAGGACGCGGTCGTGACCGAAATCAGACGGATCCTGCAAACGCCAGAAGTCGTCACGCAGGTATTGTCGGCGCTAAAAGCCAATACCGCCGATATCTCCGAAGCCGACGCTTTAGGGGCGCTCCACGAGTTCGATACACTCTGGGTCCAACTGTTCCCCGCCGAGCAAGCCCGGATCGTCCAGCTCCTCGTTCGACGCATCACAGTGACGGCCGCTGGGCTCGAGGTCGATATCCGGCGCGAGGGCATCGCCGGGGTCGTCCGCGAGATGTTAGCCCCGCGCGAGATGGAGGCTGCCGAATGACAAAGCCTGACGACACGATCCGCATCCTGATCCCACTCGAAGTCCGCAAGAAGAATGGCAGACCGAAGATCCTGCCACCCGCCGGCCATGGCCCGAGCGCGGGCCAGACCCAAGATCCGCACATCCTGCGGGCCATCGGCCGGGCATGGTGGCAGCGCCAAGTGCTGTTTGAAGGGTCAGCGCCTTGGCATCCTCCGGGCGCAGACCCAGGGCCGTGCCTGCCCTGATCATCTCTTCGATCATCAGGAAATAATAGGCTGGGCCGCTGCCCGACACTGCCGTGACAGCATCCAGAAGGTCTTCACGCTCAACGGCGACGCAAATGCCGAAGGCCTCGATGATGCCTTTCGCCGCTACACGCTGTGCTTCGGACGCGCGCTCGTTGACGTAAAGCCCCGTCGCCCCTAGCCCCAACAAGGCGGGCGTGTTGGGCATGGTGCGGGCAATGGCGACTGGACCAAAGAGGCCTTCGAGTGTTGCGATCGATACCCCCGCGACAATGCTGAAGATCAGCTTGCCAGAAAGGTCCGCGCCCAGTTGCTCGGCAACGGAAGTAATGACCTGAGGTTTGACAGCCAGCACGATGATGTCAGCCGCAGCGGCGTTGGCCACATCGTCTGTCGTCGTGACGCCGTGCTGTGCTGTCAGCCGGTCCCGCTGATCCGCGTTCGGGTCGACAACCGTGATCCGCGAGGGCGCCCACCCACTGGCGATCATGCCGCCAATGATGGCCGACGCCATGTTGCCACCGCCGATAAATGCAATCTTATCCATAGCTCAGTAGCTCGTGATGACGGTCGCGCCGACCGACTGGAACTTGTCCATGTTCATCAGTGCCTTTGGCGCGGCGTCGATACCGATCTTGTCACCGACCAGACGGGCCGGGTCCAACTTGCCGCTTTCGACCATATCGAGCATTGCGCCGTAGCGGTGCGCCTGCATACCGTGGGAGCCAAGAAGCTCGATCTCCTGTCCTACGATCTTCGGCATCGGTACGGCTGGGGCAGCGTGATCACCAAGCATCAGGCCCACCTGGATGTGCTTGCCCCGTGGCCGCAGGCAGAGGATCGAGTTTGTCATTGTGGCGGGATGGCCAAGCGCATCCAGCGAGACATGGGCGCCGCCCTTGGTGATCTCCTTGATGGTCTCGACCACGTCGCCCTTGCCATCAATGGCCGCGACCGCGCCAAGTTCCTTGGCCAGCGCCAGCTTTGCCGGATCGAGGTCCACCCCGATCACATTCGCCCCCGCCGCGGTGGCAATCATGACCGCTGACAGGCCGACGCCACCGCAGCCATGCACGGCGACCCACTGGCCCGCACTGACCTTGCCCTGGTCGATCACGGCCCGAAACGAGGTAGCGAACCGGCACCCTAGGCTGGCGGCGGTGGCGAAATCCATCGCCTCGGGCAAAGCGACAACGTTCAGGTCTGCTTGATGGATCGGCACATATTCGGCGAAACTGCCCCAATGGGTGAAGCCCGGCTGCTCCTGGTGCAAGCACACCTGCTGGTGCCCGGCATGGCATTCGCTGCACGACCCGCAGCCGCAGATGAAGGGCACGGTAACCCGGTCGCCCACCTTCCAGTTCTTCACGTCCTTGCCGACCGCCTCGACCACACCAGCCAGTTCGTGGCCGGGGATGTGAGGAAGCTCGATATCGCTATCGTGACCCATCCAGCCGTGCCAGTCGCTGCGGCACACCCCAGTGGCTTCGACTTTCAGCACAACACCATGCGCTTCGGGCACAGGGTCCGCCACGTTCATTACCTTGGGGGCTTCTTGGAATTTTTCGAAAAGGACAGCTTTCATGGCAGGATCTTTCGGTTGTATCGACTGGTTGAGCAGAAGCTATCAACTAAGGATGAAATTGCCTTGCTATTCTGCCCTTATTTATGATTATTTTGAGCAGAAAGCCCTCAATGTGAGGGGCTATTGAGGAAACTCTTCCTTTGTCCAGCATCGACCCGGTTAACGCAAAGATTCTCGAACTGCTTCAAAGCGACGGGCGCATGACCAACGCCAAACTGGCGGAGCACCTGAACATGAGCGAAACCCCCTGCTGGCGAAGGCTCAAGAAACTGGAAGAGACGGGCATCATCGAGGGCTACCAAGCTCACCTCAATCGCCGAAAGCTCGGGCTCGGCGTCATGGCCTTCGTTCAGCTCAGTTGCTCAGAGCATGATCAGGCCGCCACCGCCGAGTTCCAACGTATCATCGAGGTCACGCCCAATATCCTCGCCTGCCATAACACCACCGGCGAGGACGATTTCCTGCTGATCGTGGTCGCACGCGATCTGGACGACTACAGCGCCTTCGTCGACAGCACGCTGCGGCGCCTGCCCGGTGTAACCAGCATTCGCTCAAACCTTTCCCTCAAAGAGATGAAGGCATCGAGCAAGCTGCCCGTTCGCGGTTAGCAGCGGTTGGCAACGCGCCTTCCGACAGCGGACATTCGTGCAAACGCATCGAAAGGCAGCTCCGCATCTCGGTCCTCACTGCAAGCCGCAGCGAATAACGGGTTTGGGATCCGTCGACCACTGTCGCGGGAGTAGTGTCGCCCGACGTGGTTGTGGCCCAACCTACCAAGGAATTCTCAAGACCTCGCACAACCACGCCGCCTTCGGGTGTCTCTGTTCGCACCCCTAGCGATCAAAATCGCCGCAACTGCGGCGCAGTCCGTTCTCGCCAAGCGTCTGACAAGACGACCAGTTTCAAATCCGTCTCGACTTGGGTGAAGGGCGGGTGGAAAGAGACGCGGGGCGTTCGGAGACCGATTGCGGTCAGATCGTTAGTCTCCGAAAGTCGCATGGCCTCGTTAAACCCCTTTGAACCAAAAAGAAAAAAGGCCCCGCTAGGGACCTCATCTCGGGTTCGCAATGTGTAAGTGGCGGAGACGAAGGGATATCCTACTTCAATCTGCCGATGTAACGATACCAG
>CAYFHK010000181.1:0-3381 GCA_964342585.1 uncultured Caulobacterales bacterium
GTCGATGGTGTGGACGGGCGCACCCACCATATCAAGATGCCCGATCTCGATGCCGCCGGCGACAGCGCGCCCGGGTCGATCGTCGAGCTGCGTCGGTTCGATGACGCCAAGGGACAGCGCCGGGTCGCCATCGCCATCCGCTCTGATCTCGACATCGATCGCCAGATCACAGCATCGGGTGCGACCTGGCTCGACCGGCAGAACATCGCGCGCGAGCCGGCCGCGCTGTCAGAAAACGGGTTTGGCGGGGAAGTACGCGACGCTCTCGACAGGCGGGCCGACCACCTCATCGGGGAAGGCTTGGCCCAGCGGCAGGGGCGGCGCATCGTCTTCAGCCGCAATCTCATCGACACGCTCCGCCGGCGCGAGTTGGACGAAGTCGGCGAGAAACTAGCGGCGAAGACCGGACAACCGTTCCAGCGTGCAGGCGCCGGCGAGCATGTCGCCGGCGCCTATCGCCAGCGCCTGACGCTCGCCTCTGGTCGCTTCGCGATGATCGACGACGGGCTCGGCTTCCAGCTCGTGCCCTGGACGCCATCGATGGAGAAACATCTCGGCCGCCATATCTCCGGCGTCGCGCGCGGCGACGGTGGTGTAGATTGGAGCTTCGGCCGCAAGCGGGGGCTGGGGCGGTAGTACTCGCAGACGCGCCGACGCTTGTCAGGTCGCCATCAGTCTCACGCTTCGCTGAGCGCCTCGATGATGCGACAATTCGAAATGTGGGTCGCACCGTCGCAGCTTGCGCTGATGCGACGAAGCTGGTCGGCAAGAGATTTGAGATCGGCGATCTTGCGCTCGATCTCGTCGAGATGCTCTCGGGTCAAGGCGTCAACTTCCGCGCAAGGGCGTTCCTCGTCCGAGGACAGAGCGACAAGTTCCTTCACCTGATCCAGAGAGAAGCCCAGCGCCCGGCATCGACGAATGAAGCGAAGCCGGTCCAATTCAGCTTGACCATAGACGCGGTAGTTTCCAGCGCTGCGCCCGGCTTCGGGCAAGAGGCCGATTTTCTCGTAGTAGCGGATCGTGACGACCTTCGTGCCCGTGTGCCGCGCAAGATCGCCAATTTGATAGCCGTCGTCACGCATCGCTTGACCCTATAGTTACTATAGACGCTAGAGAATAGCGCAAAATCGAAAATATGGGAGTCGCCTATGGCCTGCTGCTCATCCGAAACCTGTGCCTCGTCGTCCAACAACGGCTCACCGCGCTTTCGCCGTGTGCTCTGGATCGTCCTCGCCATCAATGCCGGGATGTTTATCGCCGAGATCGTGGCTGGCCTTGTCGCCGGCTCCGCGGCGCTTCAGGCCGATGCGCTGGATTTCTTTGCAGACGCCGCGAACTACGCCATCAGCCTGGCTGTTTTCGGGTCAAGCCTGCGTTGGCGCGCTGGAGCGGCATGGGTGAAGGGAGCGTCGATGGGGATCTTCGGGCTCTGGGTACTAGCGACCGTTGTCTGGCACTTGGCCAACGGCTCGGTGCCTCATGCGGCTACGATGGGGATAATCGGCACGCTTGCATTGGTGATGAATGTCGCATGTCTGTTCCTGTTGACGGCCTTTCGAGAAGGGGATGCCAACATGCGCTCTGTGTGGATCTGTTCCCGAAACGACGTGGTCGCTAATGTGGCCGTTCTGCTCGCAGCTCTGGGCGTGTTCGGCACCGGAACAGGCTGGCCGGATTTCGTCGTAGCCAGCCTCATGGCAGTGCTCGCGATCCACGGCGCCGCCACCATCCTCCGAGACGCCTCGCGCGAGTGGCGGGAGGCCGGGCGCGTTCATGGCGTCCACATGTTGCGGTAAAAAGCCGTCTCGTTGATCCGTGGAGACCCTTGTACGCGCTGCAGGTCCCTCGCTGCGATCACCTGACCAATTTCACAGCCAATAATCGGTGCCCCCATTTCAACTGACGAATTGTTTTCTTAAGTTTCCGTCCCTCCCGCCGTTGTTTATCCGTTGGTCGCCGTTCTTACGATCCGTGAGAAAATGGACTTGTTGTCCCTGATCATGCCGCTCAGCGTTCCGATATTTGCGCGAGACTTGAACCATGTCAGGTACGAAAATCCTCTGGGGGCAGATCCTCGTCGTTTTCACCATCGTCCTCACCACTACCTGGGCGGCGACAGAGTGGACCGCCTGGCGCCTAGGCTTTCAGGCGCAACTCGGCGCGCCCTGGTTCGAAGTCGGAGGGTGGCCGATTTACTATCCACCCGCGTTCTTCTGGTGGTGGTATTTCTACGATGCCTATGCCCCTCCGATCTTCATTGAGGGAGCCATCATTGCTGCCTCGGGCGGCTTCCTGGCAATTGCTGTAGCCATTCTTATGTCGGTCTGGCGTGCTCGCGAGGCGCCGAACGTTTTCACCTATGGATCGGCAAGATGGGCGAAAGCTGATGAGATCAAGTCTGCCGGTCTGCTTGGCCCCGATGGCGTCGTCCTGGGTAAGCTCAAGGACGACTATCTTCGGCATGAGGGACCGGAGCATGTGTTGTGCTTCGCGCCGACCCGCTCGGGCAAGGGCGTCGGTCTGGTCATTCCGTCGCTTCTGACTTGGCCGGGCTCGGCCATCGTCCACGACATCAAGGGGGAGAACTGGCAGCTCACGGCAGGCTTTCGCGTCCGGCACGGCCGCGTGCTCCTGTTCGATCCAACCAACCCCGAGTCCTCCGCCTACAATCCTTTGCTCGAAGTTCGACGCGGCGAATGGGAGGTGCGCGACGTTCAGAACATAGCCGACATCCTCGTCGATCCCGAGGGTTCGCTGGAAAAGCGCAATCACTGGGAGAAGACCAGCCACGCACTTTTGGTCGGCGCCATCCTCCATGTCCTTTATGCGGAAAAGGACAAGACACTCGCCGGCGTCGCCGCTCTCCTGTCCGATCCGAAACGCCCCATTGAATCCACGCTCGCCGCCATGATGAAGACGGCGCATCTTGGCGAAGCCGGGCCGCATCCGGTTATCGCCAGCGCGGCCCGCGAACTCCTTAACAAGTCCGACAATGAACGCAGCGGCGTCCTTTCTACCGCCATGTCGTTCCTCGGGCTCTACCGCGATCCTGTCGTCGCGAAGGTGACGCGCCGCTGCGACTGGCGCATCACCGACATGGTCAGCGCCAAGCGTCCGGCGACGCTCTATCTCGTCGTGCCGCCCTCCGACATCAATCGGACAAAGCCGCTCATCCGTCTCATACTCAATCAGATCGGCCGGCGGCTGACCGAAGACCTGCAGGCCAGGACCGCGCGGCACAAATTGCTGCTGATGCTGGACGAGTTTCCAGCACTCGGCCGCCTCGACTTTTTCGAGAGCGCGCTCGCCTTCATGGCGGGCTACGGGCTCAAGAGCTTTCTGATCGCCCAGTCGCTGAACCAGATCGAGAAGGCCTAC
>CAYFHK010000182.1:0-3373 GCA_964342585.1 uncultured Caulobacterales bacterium
GGGGTCCGTGAGGCCGCCGGACAAGGGCGGCTGAATGCGGCCAGGATGGCGAAGGGCGACGGGCGGAATGGAGTGCGAAGATGGGGGTGCGGAAATCGCACATCACAAGGTAATGCTGGCCGCCTCTGCCATGTGGCGTAGTACCAATCTTGACGAGGCGTTGGGGTTTTGGCCTTCTGCTAGGCATCCTCGTGTAATCGCTTAGCATGCAAACGCAGTAATGCGATTATGGATGCCCAACTTCGAATAGGATCCTCGATGCCGCAACCAAATGAAGAAGAAAAGAATAAAAACAAGGCACTAATTGTCAGGCAGCTGACTATTCAAAATTTCAGAGGCGTCGAAAAGGGATTGGTCGATTTTCAAGGGCACACGTTACTTGTTGGTGGGAATAATGCCGGTAAATCCACAATCTGTGAGGCGCTGGAACTGGTTCTCGGTCCGGAGCGCGCCTACCGCCGCCCCATCGTCAATGAGCATGACTTTCATTCAGGCCGCTATCTCGATGAGGACGGCCATCCCGTCTACATCAAAATTGATGTCGTGTTGCTGCATCTGCCAGAAGAGATGGAAAAGAAGCTCTTCTCGAAGACGCGCCCATGGAGCGACAGCAAAGGCGGGTTTGTTGATGAAGATGGCGCAGAGCCTGGGGCTGCTGATGGCGAAGATGTCGTCCGCGCTCTGCCGCTGACCTTTATCGGCTATTATGACCGCAAAGAAGATGACTTCGTTGGGACGACGTACTTCGCACACCCCGTTGAAGAGCTTGGCGAAGACGAGGAACACTTTGGCAAGCCGTTTGCGGGGCTGAGCTTCTTCCCGCGCGAGTGGAAAATCCAGTGCGGCTTCATTTATTTGCGCACCCTGCGCACCGGACGCCGCGCGCTCAGCCTGGAGCGCGGCTCGCTGCTGGATACGATCTTACGGCTCGGCGACACCGGGAAGGAGTCGATGTGGGAAAGCACGCTGAAGCAACTGGGCGCCCTTGATCCGCCGATTGGCGACATTCCTCAACTCGAAGGCATTCAGACGCAGATCAAGGATCGCATGGCGCGTTTCGTCGGCTTGTCTGCCGACAAGGATGCGACGGGTTTCTATGCCTCAGACCTGACGCGGGAGAATTTGCGGGAGGTGGTCCAACTCTTCCTGAAGAGTCAGGACAGCAACCATGCCGTGCCGTTCAATCGCCTCGGCACGGGCGCAGTGAACGCGCTGGTCTTTGCGCTTCTGACCCATATCGCGGATTTGCGGGGCAACCGGGCCATCATCTTCGCGATGGAAGAACCTGAGATCGCGTTGCCGCCCCATTCACAGCGCCGGATTGCTAAATACCTGCTGAAGAACATGGGACAGGCTATCATCACGTCGCACTCTCCCTACGTGATCGAAGAGTTCGATATGGCGAATCTGCGGGCTGTGTCGCGGACGGCAGGTATCCTGTCATCGGATAGTATTCCGGCGGGCGTCATCAAGCACAGCGCGCTGCGCACCAACCGCAGGCAATTGGCGGAAGCCGTCCTGGCGCGCGGCGTGATTGTCGCTGAAGGCGATACCGAAGCGAAGATGCTGGCAGCGGCAAGCTACGTGTATGAAGCGCTCGAAAAAGCTGATGCTTACGCGCCGTTGGACTTGATCGGGGTGAGCGTCTTTGATGCGGGTTCGCAGTCCGATGTCCCGAAATGGGGACCATTCTTCGGCGCATTGAAAAAGACGACCTTTGCCTTCCACGATCAACCCAACCAAGCCTGGACGGCAGATCAGACCACGAAACTGGATGCCTACCACCACAATTTCGAGAGCGCTTATAAGGGCACGGAAGACTTGCTGGCCGCCGAAGTGCCGCCTGCGGTCCATCGGCGGTTTCTGGACCAGGCCAAGGACCATCCCGACTACCCAACCGATAAAGGGTATCTGAAAGGCGGCGAAAGCGATGACGACGTGATCGCGCTGTCCAAAAAAGTCCTTAAAGCCAAGAAGGGCTCGGGCTTCGCTGCGATGCTGATCGAACAATGCGAGACGCTGGACGAGATGCCCGAGACGGTGAAGAGCTTTCTGGAAAAGGTCGCCGCCGACATGGCGCTGCCCAAGCTGGACGATACGGACGGCGATGCGAGAGGCGGCGAGGACGGGCCGGATGATCCCGACCCGCTGGATATCGACGTCGAGGACCTAATTTGAGCTATGACCTTCATGATCTGCGAAAAACGCCAATCGGTCATTGATGAGCTGGGCCACGCACTGGTCATTGGCGGGCCGGGGTCGGGCAAGACAACGCTTGCGTTGCTCAAGAGCAAGGGAATTCTGGATAGCCTCGGCCCCGGTCAAAGCATTCTGTTCTTGAGTTTTTCGCGCGCAGCCGTGCAACAAATCCTGAAGCGCTGCCGTGAAATCCTCACCAAAGAAGAAATGAACCGCATCGATGTGCGCACATATCATTCCTTCTGCTGGGATATCCTGCATTGCCATGGGCGCTTGCTGGGCGGACGGCCCTTGAGAATGATGGCCCCGTCCGAGGAAGGCACACGACGCACGCAGTTCGATGGGGATTGGGCGGCAGAGAGCAAGCGGCTGAAGGACGAGGACGGGACGGTATGCTTCGATCTCTTCGCCGCAGCCACGGCAGAGCTCTTCGAAGGCAGTACGCATTTGCGCTCATGGATGGGACGGCTCTTCCCGCTTGTGATCCTTGATGAATTTCAGGATTCCGATGACGATCAATGGCGTTTTGTCCAGCAACTAAGCGCCGTCACTCAAACCCTGTTTCTCGCTGATACGGAACAACGGATATTCGAAGGGTCGTTCCGGCCCGGCGTGCGGGCGGACAGGCTGGATATTCTTAAGAGTGCCATCGTGCTTCGTGAAGTTGATCTGCGCGATGACAATTACCGCAGCGCCGACAGCGACATTCTGGCCTTTGCGGATTGCGTGCTTAGCGGCAAAGGCCCACTGCCCAACACCGAAGATGTGAAGCGGCTGCCCTACGACTATAAGAACCAGTTCCCGGCAACGGTTCACTTCGCGGTCGCGGTCACGCTTCATACCCTGCGCAAACGCGGGATCGTTGATCCGACCGTCGCCGTTCTGGCCAGAAGCAATGATTTGGTCGCAGAAATCTCCGATATTCTCGAAGCCCCGCACAGCTATAACGGAAAAGAGTTGAAGCCGATCCCTCATGACATTGTTTGGGATCAGGAACTTTCGGCATCGGCAGGTGTCGCCATGGCAGCGGCGTTGGAATTCGTCTCTCTGGACACGCCTGATGCACGCGAGGCGATGCACGCCAAGATCGAAGAGTATTTCCTGATCAAAAAGGATTTTTTGTGCGTCGTCAGATAATTTGGGACATCAGAGCGTGCTTTCGTTTGGAGGCTCT
>CAYFHK010000183.1:0-3311 GCA_964342585.1 uncultured Caulobacterales bacterium
GGCGCGCCGGACCATGTCGCGGCCGGCCGCGCCCGGGCCGAGGCGCTGGGGGCGGCTGACCGGGTCGCCTATCTCGGGCCCCGGCCGCTCTCCGATCTCGGCCGCTATCTCCGCGCCGCCGCCATCGTCGCCTCGCCCCGCACGCAAGGGCGCAATACGCCGATGAAGGTCTATTCCTATCTCGACAGCGGCCGGCCGCTGATCGCGACGCGGCTGATGACCCACACCCAGGTGCTCGACGACCGGATCGCCATGCTGGTCGAACCCGAGGCCGAGGACATGGCCCGCGGATTGGAGGCGCTCCTCGCCGACCCCGCCCTCCGCGACCGCCTCGCCGCCGCGGCGGCCGAACGGGTCCGGGCCGAGTTCAGCCGCGAGGGCTACGCGCGCAAGCTCTGCAGTTTTCTTGACGCGGAGATCGCGCCGCGGCTTGCGGCGAGAAAGAAACTAAACTGAAGCTTTTTCCGGAATATTATCGAGCCGTCGCGCCTTTACATAAAAGTTGGTGCGCATGAACAAGGGCATTCGATCAGGATTTATGATCTTCAGGAGCGCTACGCCGCTGCGGCCAAGGTAGGTTCGCACCTTTTCTACGAAGTATTCGTTTACGACAGGTACATCAAAAAATTCAACTGAAAAGCCAGCCTTTTCAAGGCGCTTTCTCAATTGATTGTAACTGTGTAGCGAGCAATGTTGTGGTGGCTTGAGAAAGTCGAATGTTTTTCTTATGCCGTAGCGAGTTGACCATCTAACCATTTCAAATGGAATATTTGTCCACTTATTGGGAGTCTGCATCAGATAGTGCCCGCCGGGCTTTAGAACTCGGCGCACTTCCGCCAAGTGACGGTCGCTGTTTGGGATATGCTCAAATACGTCAAAGCTAAGAACGGCATCGAAGCTCGCATCCGAAAATGGCAGATCGTCGCCCATAGCCTGGATAACCTCGAGATGCTCTGGGCTTTTCTGAACCACTTCATCATCGGCATCGACGGCAATTACATCATGTCCACGATTTTTTAGCTCTTCCATTAATGCGCAGCGACCGCACCCTATTTCGAGTATTTGTAGCTGGCTCGCCAGAGTTTTTGTATCGTCGAGAAACTGGATGTTTGCGTAAAGATTGCCCCAGTTGCGGCGATTCATATCAGGCATTTCAAGCTCCCCACATTTCAAGAAACGCCGAATTAAGTGCGTCTTCTACCGGTATCAAAGCCAAGGTTCGGATCAAAGCTGCATTCAACATTTCAGTATTGCTCGCGCTGGCGGAGTCCTAGTGCGCCAGCGCACACTCCAGCATGAAAGCCGCTACGGATCGCCCATTTCCGCCATGTCGCTGGCGTGCTGACGCCTGCGATGGCTCGCAATGCGCAGTACGCCGCTTTGACGCCAGATCCGAGCAGAAGCCGTGTCCGATGCGCTATGAGGTCGCTCTTGGATGCCTCGGCGGGCTCCGAGTGGGCACCATGAAACTGGCCGGCCAAGAACCGTCGTCGCCAGATCCAGCGGTATGTCAGCCGATTGGGCGCAGTGGTTTCGTAGACTGGCGCTTCGTCGCAGACACCAAGCGAAAGACCTGCGCGCCAAAGGCGAAAAAAGAATTCCACATCTTCGCCTCCGGTTCGTCCCTTCTGCAAGAGGAAGCGCTCATTCGTCCAGGAAGTTTCTTTCCAGCGGATGAGCGCATTGCAGGTGTGGCCGGTGCAGACAATCCCATCATGAACGGGGACGCGGTTGGTGTGATAGTCGCCGTTGCGGATCCATTCCGGCGTGCCCTCCGGATAGACGGCGAGAGCCGGGCCGAAGACTACATCATAGCTTCTCGCCAGCGCTGCGGCCGTGAGAGTCGCGATCCAGTTCGGAGGCGCGGTCTCGTCATCGTCAATGAAGGCGACCCAATCTCCTAACGCTGAATCTAGGCAAGCGTTTCGAGCTATAGAGATGTTCCGCTCGGGCGCATGGACGTACACGATGTCGAACGACGCTTCCTTCGCGATCTGTTCGACCAAAGGCTTGGCGGAAGGCTCGGCGTCGTTGTCCGCCACGACGACCCGCAGAACCAGTTCCGGCGCGTTCTGAGCGATGAGAGACCGCAGAGTCGTTTCGAGCTGAGCTCGCCGATAAGTGCAAACGCAAATATCCACCGAAGTCCGGGTGGTGAATGCCGAAGCGCGTTCGGTCATCGTCCCGATCCGGTGAAGCGCCGCCTCATCCTCACTACCACCTGTTCGGCCAGTCGCGCGCAGAGAGACAGAGCTACGTCCGGCGGTCCCATGAAACTGGCCAGCGCCTCACCCGGCGCTCGGGCCTTTACCGCCTCGATGAGGCGCAGCCAAGCCCACTCCCGCCGCACTGCAGCCAAATGGAGGCGGACCGCTCTTCGTTCCTGCGGCGAAAGAGACTGCAACGTCAGGAGAGATTTGTCAGCTCTCACTATCCCGGCGAGGTCGGCTGCTCCATGGCGCCCCGAAATCGAGTCGGCGCGCGCCACGGCGTAGTAACCAAGAGGGTTCGTCACGAACATCCGGCCGCCCTGGGCCAGCGCTCGAGCATAAAGATCGTAATCCTCCCCGAGACGTACGCCTGGATCGTATCGCAGGCGGTGTTTGTCCAGAAAAGCTTTGTTCATCAGTGGCTTCAGGAAGCCGAGCTCACCGCGCGCGCCGCGCGCGCCATGGAGATTGCCTGTCACAAAGTCCTCAAAACTGAGGGTAAAGGGCGCAAAATCGTCTTGCGCGATCAGCCGGCGCGCCGTTTCTCGCGGCTCGCCCTCGGCGATGCGCAAAAGGTCGTCCGCTATAAGGTCCCATGAGCCCGCCTTCGCCGCCGCGGCGACGCTCAAAACACCGGCGATCCGCCCTGGCTCCATGAAGTCGTCGGAATCCAGGAGTGCGATCCACTGCGCGTCGGCGATGTCGATTCCGGCGTTCCGCGCCACAGCGGGGCCGCCATTCTGCGCCATTCGCAGTACCGTGAGCCGGCCCTTGATCGGTTCGTCTAATTCATCGCCTGCGGTTTCCGCAGCCGCCGCGGTGGAATCCGTGGAAGCGTCATCGACTACTATTACATGGCAGGGTTCGCTTTGCCGGAGGGCGGATCGAACAGCCCGGGCAATGGTGCCTTCCGAATTCCAAGCCGGAATCACGATTGCGACGCGTTCTGTCTTCGCACTCACGCTCGTCATCGCCCCCAATAATCATCCGGAAGTCGTCCAGAGGCTGGTCGCTAAACTACCCCACACACAAGCGCGGCGGCTATCCCGCCGCCGCGCGACTTTTTGCCGGCGCGGGCCCACTGAGGGGCCCGCTGGATCA
>CAYFHK010000184.1:0-3293 GCA_964342585.1 uncultured Caulobacterales bacterium
CGGCGCCGCGATCAACGCCACCATTTTGCACTTGGCAGCCGAGCACCTGCCCTTCGGCGGCATCGGCCCCTCAGGCATGGGCGCCTATCATGGCGATGCGGGCTTCCACACCTTCAGCCACGCGCAATCGGTGTTGGATTTTCCGCGCTGGCACTGGCTCGGCAAAATCATCGCCCCGCCCCATCAAGGCATGGGACGACGACTCATCGAGAAAATGTCAGGTGGCTGATCGCCGCGTGCTTAGATAACGTCCGGCCAATACCGGCGTTTGATCAGCATGGCGATGAAGCCGATCAACAGAAGCGGCCCGGTAACGACGCCGATCACGATAATGGCACCGATCGCAAGACCAAGCGCGCCTACGCTGAGCCCGATGATCGCGGTCACGAGCGTGGCGATCGCGCCGACAAGCGCAACCCCAACACCTGCAACGGCCGCAATGATTCCCAGCGCCGCGCCGCCGGTGAGCTCATAAAGGCTGAGCTGGCTCACGGTCCGATCGTCGATGTAGATGATGCCCTCGCCAAAGCGATAGGCGGCAAAAACTGCCATCGCGGTGACCGTCACAAACGCCCCCGTAAGCGAAGCAAAAAGGCCCGCGCGCCGAAGGGCGTGAAGCCGGTGCCCCGCACCTTGCTTTTCGCCGGTTTGTTCTTGCTGGCTCATCCCATTACCCCCGGGCGCACATCAAATTTCCGTAACCCGTCGCACGTTGCGACAACTTGCCCATTTTTCAAGGGGCTCACCGCCATTCTGGCGGCCAATGTGGCTTAACGGTTTCACTGGAAACCGCGAAGACCATGCAATTTCAGCTTTTTTGAGATCGGACGGCGAAGGTGAGAATTTTGTAAAGGAGCATCGCCACCGAAAATCCGTCGCGCGCAGCGCCGGAGGCGGCACCATACCGGTGATTTGACAGCGAAAAGCTGGCGAGCGCTCATCGCATGACCCGGCAGACGCGATGTCAGCCGGGTCGTCGTCGAAAGTGTCGCCGTCTTTGGCCTCGCCGACCTAGCGGCGGAACCGCACGCCGGTGAGCGGCGCATCGATTTGCGGCGCGTAAACCGTGCCGAACGGATCATCCGCGCAGACCACATCGCCAAAGGCCCCAAAGCCGTTGAACTGACCCGCCAGCGCCCGGCCGTAAGCGCCGAGCGTGCCGACCTCGATATAGTCGCCGTCACCAATCTCAGAGGGCAAGAAGAACGGCCCCTGCATGAGGTCAGTGTCGTCACAGGTCGGCCCATAGAACCGGTAAGGCATCAACACGCCGGACGCGATGCTCAGGGCACGAACCGGATACCGCCAATTGAAGTGGGCAGCATCGTAGAGCGCGCCATAGCCGCCATCGTTCAGGTAGAGGTCCTGATCCCGCCGCGCTTCTACGCGCAACACAATGCTTTCCGCTTCCGCACACAGAGCGCGGCCTGGCTCACACCAAAGCTCCGAGTTCTCGGTCGACAAGAAGGCCTCAAACTCAGCGTCAATCGCCGCGATGAAGCCTTCAAGCGCTGGCGGCTCCATGCCCGGATAGGCCGCGGGGAAACCACCGCCGACATCCACGACGTCCACAAAGACACCTGAATGTGCGATGACTTTCCGCACCCGTGCCATCGCCTCAACATAGGCGGCTGGCGACATGGTTTGGCTGCCCACATGGAAGCACACGCCAAGGCGCTCCGCTGCCAGACGGGTCTTCTGCATCAGCGTCACGGCCGCTTCGTCCCGCGCGCCGAATTTCGAGGCGAGGGAGAATTTGGCATGCGCGCCATCAACGGCGAGCCGCACGCAGAGCGTGAGGTCCTTCGCGTTGCCCGTCTCGGTCATGATCTTGCGAAGCTCTTCCTCGGCATCGAGGGAGAAGATCCGCACGCCATGATCGAAATAGGCCTCACGAATCGCTTCGCGGGATTTGATCGGGTGCATGAAGGCCAGCGTGGCATCTGGGAATTGCGCACGCACTTGGCGCACCTCCACAATGCTGGCGACGTCGAAATGGCGCACGCCGCCCTTGGCCAATGCATCAAGCACGCGCGGCGCGGGGTTCGCTTTCACGGCATAGAAAACCTTGCCGGGGAAGCGCGACACAAACCATTCCGCCGCACGGGTGGCAGCATGGGGGCGAAAACAGACAACAGGGTCTGTCGGGCGGCTAACGGCCGCTACGTGTTCGGCAGATAGATATTGGTCCACCTCATGGGGCCTCCTTTTGGACAGCGACTACTGCGTTCCCCAAGGGCCTCGATGGCCAATGAAAAGCGCCCTGACCGCCATTCAACAAAAAGCGCCGTCCCCCTGAGGGGCACCCTCTCCGGGTGTTTATCGGGTCGCGGCGAGGGCGGGGAACTAAGGCCGCGCAGACCCGCTGTAAAGGGGTTGGGGGGACCCGGATGAAAAAAAACAAAGCGGCCCGCTTCACAAAGAAACGGGCCGCGATTTTATGCTCTTAATTTTGGCGTTTGCGAAAGCTTAGAAGCTTTTCGACACGTAGATGCCATACATGCGCGGCACGCCCGCGATGAAGGTCGGGATGCCAAAGCCATCACCGGTGTTGCCTGCGTCGAGGAGGTATTCCTCATTGAAGACGTTCTCGACGAAGAGTTCGACTTCGAGGGTGTCGTATTTCGCTGGCGTGAAGGCCAGACGCAGATCGACGAGGCCATAGCCAGGCTCGACTTCATCTTGGACGGTATCCACTAGCGGGGTTTGCATGGGGACGTCGTTATCGTTGTCGAAAAACGTCTCGCTCCGATAGGTATAGATCGGCGTGAACGTAAAGGTCCCGCACGTGCATTCATTCGTCAGCTCGGCCGCAAGCGTGAAGGTGTGCTCGGGAGCCAAGCGAAAACGATTTCCGGCACGATCTTGTGGCTGGCCATCGCTGTCCGTGTCGTCAAACTCGACACCATTAAAGGCGTAGGTCGCGAAAAAGTTCGCCCACGGCGCGCCTTGATATTGGAAAGCACTTTCGAAACCTGCGCCCGAAGCATCGCCCGCATTCACAGGCACCGGAATACCGGTTACCGGATCAAGCTCTGTTCCCTGGAAATTCTCGTAGGCGTAGTAGTAGCCAACAAGATCAATATTGAGCGCATTGTCAAAGTAGCTTCCGCGATACCCCAGTTCATAGCCATCGGTCGTCTCGGCATCGAGTTCGACAAAGTTTTCGACATCGATGCCGAAATCCGTGGGATCGACCGCGTAGGTTAGCACTTCAGGACGACGCCCCCGGCCATAATTGAAAAAGACCGTCGCGTCGTCCGTGAGGTCGTATTGGATGGCCGCGCGGTAGG
>CAYFHK010000185.1:0-3281 GCA_964342585.1 uncultured Caulobacterales bacterium
CGAAGCTTCTTTTGAAGGAGCTTCGAGAAGAGGCGGCCCTTTTCCTGGAGGATGGTGTCCAGCATCCCCGCCTGTGCAACCGTGCGCGGGAAGCCATCAAGCAAGAAGCCGGGCTCACAGTCATCGGCCTCAATGCGCTCAGACACGATCCCGGCAACGATTTCGTCGGATACGAGATCACCCCGATCCATAACGGCTTTTGCCTGCATGCCGATTGGCGTTTTGTTGGCGACGGCTTCGCGGAGCATATCGCCCGTCGAAAGCTGCGGAATACCGCGGCTCATCGAGATGTAAGATGCCTGTGTGCCTTTGCCCGCGCCCGGCGGCCCGAGGAAAATGACGATCATCGGCGCGCCCCTCTTAGTTTGGATTTCTTGATCAGCGACTCATATTGCTGGGCCAACAAATGCCCCTGGATCTGTTGAACCGTATCGAGCGTCACGGTGCAAACAATCAAAAGCGACGTGCCGCCAAGATAGACCGGGATCGCGCTGTTCTGCATCCGCAAAATCTCCGGCAGCAAGCAGACGGCGGTCAAATAGGCCGCCCCGATCACCGTGATCCGCGTCAACACGTGGTCGATATAGTCCGCGGTGCGAGCCCCAGGGCGGTAGCCTTGGATATAGCCGCCATACTTTTTGAGGTTGTCGGCGGTGTCCTGCGGATTGAACACGATAGAGGTGTAGAGGAAGCAGAAGAAGATGATCCCTGCCCCATAGAGCAGCATGTAGGGCCAGTTCCCCGGCGTGAGGCTGCCCACGAGATCCTGCAGCCAGATCGGCGAATCAGGACCGATCGCGCCCGCAGCCGTCGCCGGCAAGAACAGAAGGCTCGATGCGAAGATCGGCGGGATCACTCCGGCAGTATTCAATTTGAGCGGCAGGTGGGACTTTTCGGCTTCCGTCGCGCGATTGCCCTGCTGGCGCCGCGGATACTGCACCAAGAGCCGCCGCTGCGAGCGCTCCATAAAGACGACGAAGTAGATCAAGCCGATGGCCATCACGAGGACGAACACCACGAGCGGCGCGGAGATCGCATTTGAGGCGCCCGACGCCAACAGGCCGTAAGCGGCACGTGGCAACTCGGCGATAATCCCGGCGAAAATGATCAGTGAGATCCCGTTGCCCACGCCGCGCGAAGTGATTTGCTCACCCAGCCACACCAAGAACATCACCCCGCCGACCAAGGTCACAACGGTGGTGCCGATAAAAATCGGTCCTGCATTCGGCACTACGGGGATGCCGCCCGGACTGGTGGAGCCTGCAATGGTGGTGGCAATGAAATAGCCCTGCACCGCCGCAAGCAGCACCGTCAGGTAGCGCGTATATTGGTTGATCTGGCGACGACCCGCCTCGCCCTCTTTCTTGGTCGCCTCGAGCGAGGGGACCACGGCCGTCATCATCTGCATGATGATCGATGCCGAAATGTAGGGCATGATGTTGAGCGCGAAGATCGCCATCCGCTCGGTCGCGCCGCCGGAGAACAGGTTGAACGTCCCCAAAAGCCCGCCGGTTTGCGTGGCGAACAGCTCGGCGAACGCCACCGGGTTCACCCCAGGGATCGGGATGAACGTGCCGATGCGATAAACGATGAGCGCGCCGAGCGTAAAAAGCAGGCGCTTTTTCAGCTCATCCGCCTTCGCCAATGACGAGAGGCTGAGATTGGAGGCAAACTG
This sequence comes from uncultured Caulobacterales bacterium, assembly GCA_964342585.1. Taxonomy (GTDB): domain Bacteria; phylum Pseudomonadota; class Alphaproteobacteria; order Caulobacterales; family Parvularculaceae; genus Parvularcula. The sequence continues at coordinate 1,676 of CAYFHK010000185.1, forward strand.
TTCTGCGGCTGAGGTCATAACCGGCCTTGTCTCTGATCACGCGACGCTATTGTGACGCCGCTGCACCCAGCAGATGGCGCCAATTGCAGAGGATCACAACTGTTGCGCCATGTCGTCGTCACAGGAAGACGCCCAAGATCACTTTTTCTTGGCGTTCTCTTTATGCGGTCCGCGCAGACGCTTACGGCGTTCAACGCGGGTCATCGTGACGGTGCCCCCGGCTTTCTCGACCGCTTCACGCGCTGATTTCGTGGCATAGGTCACGGTGACATCGACTTTCGCCGACAGCTCACCATTGCCGAGAAGACGGATGCCGTCGAACTTCGTCCGGTTCGCCTCGGCAGCTGAGAAGATGTCGTCTTCGGTCACCGTGGTGACGCCGGCATCGGCCAACACTTGCAGATCGGAAAGGCTCGCCTCAGCAAAGCGCTTCGCGTTCGGCATGGTGAAGCCGCGCTTTGGCAAGCGCATGTGCAGCGGCATCTGACCGCCTTCAAAGCCTTTGATCGCCACGCCTGAGCGCGATTTTTGACCTTTAACACCACGGCCACCGGTTTTACCGATGCCCGACCCGATCCCGCGGCCAACGCGTTTGCGGGTTTTGCGCGCACCAGGATTGTCGCGCAGATCACTCAGTTTCATTGTTCTTCCTTTCGACTAAACGGGCCAAACGGCCCTCGCCTCGAAGAGATCGGCAGAATTATTCGCCGACCACTTCCACCATATGCTGCACTTTGCGGATCATGCCGCGCACTGCAGGCGTATCTTCAAGCTCACGGGTCCGGCCGACTTTGCCAAGCCCCAAGCCCTTAAGGGTCGCCAATTGATCCTTAGGACGGCGGATGCCGCTGCCGGTTTGGCGGACCGTGAGGGTTTTTTTGTCTGCCATGGTGCCTCTCCTTAGCCTGCGTCGACCGCAGCCGCATCAGGCTGAACGGCTGCACGACGCGCCACCAGATCAGACACTTTGATGCCGCGCTTGGCTGCAACAGACCGTGGGTTCGACTGATTTTTCAGCGCATCCACGGTCGCCCGGACCATGTTGTACGGGTTCGACGTGCCGACGGATTTGGCCACGACATCTTGGATGCCGAGCATCTCGAACACGGCGCGCATCGGACCACCGGCGATCACGCCCGTGCCCGGCGGTGCCGTGCGGATGACGACGCGACCTGCGCCGTGGCGGCCTTTCCCGTCATGGTGGAGCGTCCGCCCATCCCGCAGCGGGATACGGACCAAATTGCGACGGGCCTCTTGGGTGGCCTTCCGGATCGCCTCAGGCACCTCGCGGGCCTTGCCCTTACCAAAGCCGACGCGGCCCTTCTGGTCGCCCACGACGACGAGCGCAGCAAAACCAAAGTTCTTACCGCCCTTCACCGTCTTAGAGACGCGATTAATGGCCACGAGACGGTCGGAAAACTCATCCCGTTCTTCTTCACGGTCACGACCGCGTCCGCGGCCCCGGCCTTTATTGTCGCGTTGTTGAGGTTCTCTCGCCATGCTCGCGATCCTTTAAAATTTCAGACCGCCCTCACGGGCGGCTTCGGCCAACGCTTTCACGCGGCCATGGAAAATGTCCCCGCCGCGATCGAAGACCACATCCTCG
>CAYFHK010000186.1:0-3276 GCA_964342585.1 uncultured Caulobacterales bacterium
TTCGACAAACTTCGCAACCTCAAGCGCATCGTGCGCGCGGCGCATACCGCGTTTGGAGCGGGTGACTTTACTCTTCGGGACGGCCATTTTTGCCTCGTCATGAATGGGGATCGACTGCCTGCGCAGTCCGAAAGATCGCGTGACTATCGGCTGGCTAAGGGAATTTCAAGGGCCCGGACGCGATAAGCCAGAAAAAGCCGCGTCGCACGGCGATCATGGTTAAGATGCAGCGCACTCATGCTTAACAGGAATTGCTAAAACCTCTGGCTTTCCCTTCAGCGCGTTTCAAAGCCTTTCCGTTACTCTGTCACCTCAACAACGGGGTCGTGGTGTGTCAGCTGTTCGCGTGCCATTTTTTGTGGGTGTTCTTCTGGGATTTGCGATGATGGGGGCAGTGCCGGCGAAAGCCGACCCGGCCAAGCCGGTGCACGAGATAGCGCACGAGGCGTGGCCATATATGACCCCCTCGCAGCGCCAAGTGGTCGATATGATGGCCGCCGATCTTTACCGCAACGGCACGTCGCCGGAACAAAAGGTTCGGATCAGCGGCAGCCAAAACGGTAAATATGACCGCCTGCCGGATTGGCGCAAAGCGCCCTTCCGCGGGGCGGCCATCAAAGCGCTGGGTCAGGAAAAGACCAATTTCAAGCGCGGCGCGATCTAGCGCGACGGTCGCTCCTCGCCGACGATCGACACGCGCTCACCATAGCGGGAGAAGGGAAAATAGTCCCACACCGCCTGGTGCTGCGTACACCGATTATCCCAGAAGGTGAGCGTGTTAGGCTCCCACCGCACGCGGCAGTGCAGCTTGGGTTCCTTTAGGAGCATCCCAAACAGCATGTCCAGGATGGCGCGACTTTCCCATTTGTGTAGGCCGACGATATGCGACGTGAAACCTGAGTTCACGTAAAGCACCTTCTTGCCGGTGACGGGGTGCGTGGTGATCACCGGATGCTCATGACGCGGATAGCCGCCTTCGGGCGGTTGGATCTTGTAGGAACCAATATACGGCAAGCCGCCATCATGCACGGCGGCTTTATCGTCAAGAAAGGCCTGCATGGCGGGTGAGAGCATGTCATACGCCATGCACATATCCGCAAACAGGGTATCGCCCCCGCCGCAGGCCGGTGTCTCAGTGATGTAGAGCATCGAGCCCATGGGTGGGATCTCATCGCATGTGACATCCGTGTGCCACGCTTCACCCGCAGTATACGCAGACTTTTCGTTGGTTTTGACGATCAAGATGTCCGGGTCTTGATCCGGTCGTGAATGATTGAGCGGGTGGCGGTGAAGCGTCCCAAAATAACGGCCGAAGGCTTTATGCTGTTCACGGTCGAGCTTTTGATCGCGGAACGACAACACCTTCCAGTCAGCCCAGGCCGCAGCAATAGCTTGAAGGAGGTCATCCGAAAGATCGCGCAGATCGACGCCGTTGATCTCACCGCCAATATGGGGCGAAATCGGTGTGACCTGAAACAGCCCATAATCGGTGCGCTGCATTTCGCGTAGCGGCACATGTTTTGACAACGGCGTAGCACTCATCGGGGATCCTCCATTGATTATATTTTCAACAAAGGTCCTCCCGAACTCGTGCACCTGTCAAGCGCAGAGCACGGCCACGAAAAAGCCCGCCCGAGCGGCCCGGGCGGGCTTAAATCTATGACCAACGAGGAAAAAACAGCTTACGCCGCGGCTTCGCCTTCTGGCTCCGCCATCAGCTCATCTTTGGTCACCGTCTTATCGGAGATCTCGGCCTTCTCGATGATATGGTCGATCACCTTATCTTCGAACAAAGGTGCGCGGAGCTGCGCGTAAAAGCCTGGGTTCTGCTGGATGAATTGCACCACTTGCTGCACCGGCACGCCGGCCTGCATTGCCTGGATTTGGATCGCGCGCTGCATATCCTGCTCAGGCACTTGCACATCCGCCGCCTTGCCGATCTCGGCGAGCACGAGGCCAAGGCGAACCCGACGCTCTGCGATGGTGCGATATTCCGCACGCAGCTCTTCTTCGGATTTGTCCTTATCTTCCTCGTCTGGCTCGGCGCCTTCCACCTGCTGCCAGATTTGCTCGAATTCGGCATCGACCATGCCTTTGGGCAGGTCAAAGCTGTGCAACGTATCGAGTTTGTCGAGGATAGAACGCTTCAAATGCATCCGTGATTGGTTGGTGTACCGATTTTGAATGCTCTCCTTTACCCGCTCCCGCAAGGCAGCGAGATCGTCCATGCCCATCGCTTTGGCGAGATCGTCATCGACGCTCGCGTCTTTCGGCGCCTTCACTTCGGCGACGGAGACGTCGAATGTGGCGGTTTTCCCGGCCAGGTGGTCAGCCTGGTAATCTTCCGGGAACGACACTTCGATCGTTTTATCTTCGCCTGGCTTCACGCCAACGAGCTGCTCTTCAAAGCCAGGAATGAAGGAGTCCGACCCCAGAACCAGCGGCACACCGTCGGCTGAGCCACCTTCGAAGGGCTCGCCATCGATCTTGCCCACGAAGTCGATGAGCAGTTGGTCGCCGTCCTGAGCAGCTTCCCCCTCACCGCGGGCTTCGTATTGCGTGTTTTCTTTCGCGATCTTCTCGAGCTCTTCGTCGACCTCGGCCTCATCGACCTCGGCCACCTTCCGCTCGAGCGTCATGCCCTCGACCTCGGCGGCCTCGAATTCGGGCAGCACTTCGACATGGATATCGTATTCAAGATCCGCATCGCCCTCGATGACCTTTTCGATCATGTCATTATCGATGTGCGGATGCGGCGGCATGGCCGGCTTCACTTTGTGCTCTTCGAAAGCTTTGTCTTGGGCCGCCTGCATTTCCTCTTGGATCAGCTCGGACATCATGCCTTTGCCGTACATTTTCTTGAGGAAAGAGACCGGCGCCTTGCCGGGACGGAAGCCCTTCAGGTGCACCTGCCCCTTCACCTCTTCGAGCTTGGCGTTGAGGCGTGAGGAAAGATGACTTTGCGGGATGACCACGTGGTATTCGCGGCTCAGGCCTTCGGCCGATTTTTCAGTGACTTGCATGAGAGATGATCCAGCGGCGGACTTCGCGAGGGTGAAACGTCAGAAATTCGAAAGATCGCGCGGGGCCGAGAACCCCTCGCGGAAGCGCGCAAAACGCCCGAACACCCCCATCTCTGTCAAGGGGCGACAGCGTTTTTCCGGGCAAAGCGGAAAAATCGACTGATGTTCAGCGGCTCAGGCGGCGCGGCGAACAATCTGGGAAAGATAGATGGCGGCGACAGCGGGCCGCAGCATCGCCAAAAGGCGGGCCGAC
>CAYFHK010000187.1:0-3221 GCA_964342585.1 uncultured Caulobacterales bacterium
CACCTGTACCATCATTCGAAGCCCCCGCCGTTATCGAGGGCGAGCCCGCCCCTGAGGTGAGCGCACAAGCCCCTGCAGATGCCGCGCCGCTGACCCTGGCATTTGACGCCCCGGCTGATCAAGACTGATCGGCCCAAGGCCGTCTCACGAGCCTACAGTTTGAAATGGGAAAGCGCCGCGGTGGCTATACCCCGCGGCGTTATTGGTTTTGGCGCGCCGCCTCTTCGTCCGCTCGCTGAACGACGCCGCGCTCGCTGTTGTCTTCCTTCACCCCCATCGCGGTCAGGGCACCTGGGCCCAAGATCACCACGAAAAGCACCGGCAGGAAGAACAAAATCATCGGCACGGTGAGCTTTGGCGGCAGTGCTGCCGCCTTCTTCTCAGCCGCTTGCATCCGCATCTCACGGTTTTCGGCGGCCATCACACGGAGCGATGCGCCAAGCGGCGTCCCGTAGGTCTCGGATTGGATCAATGCCGTTGTCACGGCTTTGACCCCCTCAAGACCTGTCCGTTCGCCGAGATTGTAATAAGCCACCTTCCGGTCCTGCAGATAAGAAAGCTCCGCGGACATCAGGCCGTATTCCTCTGCGAGCTCAGGGCAGTTGGTCGCCACTTCCTCGGTCACCTTTTGGACGGCGGCCTCGATCGACATGCCGGATTCAACGCAAATCAACAAAAGGTCGAGACTGTCGGGAAATGCGAGCTGGATCTTTTGTTGTCGCTTCTGCACCAAATTGGTGACGTAGACACCGGGCAAATAATACCCAATCACCAACGCGGCAAAGCAGATCACCATCTTCATGAAGCTGCCGAAATCACCGACTTCGAGCACGTAGATATAAAGAAGACTGCCCAGAAACGCGATCAACGGCACCATCACGCGCGCGAGCATATAGGTGAAGACCGGACGCTCGCCGCGCATACCCGCCATCAACAACCGCTTGCGTGCTTGCGCAGCGTCGAAGACTTCGAGCAGTTTAAACTGCTCGACGAATTGCTTGCCGATCCCTTTCGCCGATGCACTCCGCAGGGACACGGACGGCTTTTTCGCCAGCTCGGCGCGGCTCTGCTGACGCAGATTTTCCTTATAGTCCGTGACCTGCTTCAGCCGCGCCTTCATGGGATCGCGTTGCAGGAGCGGCGAGACGAGCGTGATCGCCGTGGCGCCAGCCGCCACCGCGGCAAGGAACGCGATCTGATTATCGCGATCGACGACCATTTCGATCAAACCGCTCATAGCCGCTAAACCTTGATGTTGATCATGCTCTTCATGACGATGACCCCTGTCATCATCCACATCCCAGCACCGATGAGCATGAATTTCCCGATGTCTGTATTGAAGAGTGGGCTCAGATAATCCGGCTGGGTCATATAGACCATGCTGGAGACCATGAACGGCATCGCCGCCAGAATGGCAGCAGACGCCTTCGCTTCCATCGACAGCGCCGCAATCTTACCAAGCATGGATTTCCGGCTACGCAACACAGTACTCAAATTGCCGAGCGCGTCAGCCAAGTTACCACCCGTCTGCTTTTGGATGATCAGCACGATGTTGAAGAAATTCACTTCGTTGACGGGCATCCGGATATACATCCGCTCAAGCGATTGCTCGAGTGAGAGGCCCAAGCGGATCCCCTCCGTCAGCAGATGGAACTCTTCTTTCACAGGGCTTTGCGAATCGCGCGCGATGATTTTCAAGCACTCATTCACCGGCAAACCCGATTTCACACCGCGAACGATTACATCGATCGAGTTCGAGAACTCATCGACAAATTTCTTTTGACGTTTCTTCCGCGCCCGCCCCAGAAACCAACGCGGTAATCCGAACATGCCGACAACGCCCATGGCGCCGATGACCCAAGGCGCTTGTTTGGTCATAATGCCGAGACCCACGAGCAAAAGACCAACAATTGCGGAGCCAGTGTAAAAGTCTCGTACACTGAAATCGAAGCCAGCTTGTGCAATCAATTGCGGCAGCGACGTTTTCCGTTGCTTACTGATTTCCTTTTGACGTTCTTCAAGCTTGCGCAGATTCTCGATGACCTGCTTGCGCCGTTCTTTCGCGGGATCGTGCGCGTTCGATGAACCACTGCTCTTCGCGCTCGGCTTCGCACCGGACAGCGTGGCCGCGCGACGGCTGGCTTTCTGAGAATTGTTCGGCGCGAGAAGTACGGCCGCTAAGCCGCCAACACACAGGAGGATCGCGATGGCGACGATCAACGTATCCCGATCAAATGACACGGTCGCCCTCCTTTACGCTTCCGCCGCGTCGAGAGCCTCGGCAAGGTCGACATGACGGCCATAATACCGTGCCCGGTCCCAAAATGCGGGGCGCGCAATCCCTGTCGAGCGGTGCTTACCGATCACTTTGCCGTCACCGTCTTCGCCTTGAATGTCGTACACAAACAGATCCTGGGTGATGATGGTATCACCCTCAGTGCCCAAGACCTCAGTGATATGCGTGATCCGGCGCGAACCATCGCGGAGACGTGCCGCCTGAATAACCACATCGACTGAACCGACGATCATCTCACGGATGGTTTTCGACGGCAGGCCGAGCCCGCCCATGGTGATCATCGACTCAAGACGTTGCAACGCTTCGCGCGGCGAGTTGGCGTGCAGCGTGCCCATTGAGCCATCGTGACCCGTGTTCATTGCTTGCAACAGGTCGAATGCCTCAGGGCCACGCACCTCACCAACGATGATCCGTTCAGGACGCATCCGTAGGCAGTTCTTGACCAAGTCGCGCATGGTCACCTCGCCTTGGCCTTCAAGGTTCGGCGGGCGCGTTTCAAGGCGGACCACGTGCGGCTGTTGAAGCTGAAGTTCGGCAGCGTCTTCGCAGGTGATGACGCGCTCATCCTCTTCGATGAACGACGTCATACAGTTTAGAAGCGTCGTTTTACCAGAACCGGTACCGCCGGAGATCAGCGTATTGATCCGGCAAGAGCCAACAATGCCAAGAACCTTGGCGCCGGCCTCGGAAATCGATCCGAATTTAACCAGATCCTCGATCGTGAGTTTGTCTTTTTTGAACTTCCGGATCGTCAGTGCAGGGCCATCGATCGACAGCGGCGGCGCGATCACGTTGACCCGGCTGCCATCGGGCAGACGCGCGTCACAAATCGGGCTCGCTTCGTCAACGCGGCGGCCAATCTGGCTCACGATCCGCTGACAGATGTTCATCAGCTGCGAGTTGTCGCGGAAGCGAATTTTGGTGA
>CAYFHK010000188.1:0-3204 GCA_964342585.1 uncultured Caulobacterales bacterium
AGCGGCAGGCGGCTGAGCGCCTTGCCAATATCGGTCAAGCCGCCATGGGCATCGAATGCGCCAAGTGCGCGCAAGGTCTCCTCCGCCGCGGCGATCCGGCCGGGGCTCGGCGGCGTGAGAAAGCGTAACTCGGCCGGATCGCGCACACCCCATTCGTGCAAAGAGAGAACGAGGTCGGACAGATCCGCCGTTTCGATCTCAGGCGTTGGTGCCGGGGGCAGCCCGCGGGTGGCGGGTTCTGCCCACAAACGATAGCATCGCCCGGGCGCGACCCGACCCGCGCGGCCCCGGCGCTGATCGACACTCGCTTTTGACGCCTTTTGCGTGAGGAGGGGCGTGTTGCCCGCAAGTCGGCTCGGCCCCGGTGTGCGCACGAGCCCCGCATCGATGACAGCCCGCACATCGGGCAGGGTCACCGCGCTTTCGGCAATATCCGTAGAGAGAATAACTTTACGACGGCCCGGTGCGGGCGGTGCAGTGGCGCGGTCCTGGTCCTTTGGTGAGAGCCCGCCATGGAGGGGCACCACATCGATATTAGGCGCTGTAGTTTCGCTAAGGGCCTCCGCCGCGCGGCGGATCTCAGCTTGGCCCGGCAGGAAGACAAGGACGGAGCCGTCGCCATCGCTCAAAGCCCGCTTGACGGCCGCGGCGACGCGCTGGGGCAGGGGGCGCTCGTCCGTTCCCAGATAAATCGTCTCCACGGGAAAGGCGTGGCCTTCGCTCTCGACATGGCCCGCGTCAATTTTCTCCGCGACGCCTTTCACGTCTAGGGTCGCCGACATGACAATGAGGCGCAGGTCCTCACGCAAGCCAGCTTGCGCATCCAGCGCGAGGGCAAGCCCTAGATCGACATTGAGCGAGCGTTCGTGGAATTCATCGAAGATCACGGCGCCGACATCTTCCAGCGCGGGGTTATTCGATAATCGACGGGTAAAGAGGCCATCGGTGATGACTTCGATTCGCGTCTTCGATGACGTATGCCGATCAACCCGCGTGATGAGCCCGACCGTCTCGCCTAAGCCCTCGCCGAGGGTTTCGGCCATGCGCTTTGCCGCAAGGCTCGCTGCCAGCCGCCGGGGTTCAAGGAGCAGAATTTTACGGCTTTCAAGCCAAGGCGCGCGCAAAAGCTCGAGCGGCACGCGGGTGGTCTTGCCCGCGCCCGGCGGGGCGCCGATCACGAGCCGCGTCTGCGCCTGAAGCCGCACAAGAATTTCAGGCATCACCGCATCGATGGGCAGGGCGAAGGGCGGCTGCGTCATTGGCGCACCCACCAAGGCTTGTGCCCGACCGCGACTGAGGCTTGCATTCGCCGCAATTCCCGCCATCCTTCGCGGCAAAGCATATAGGAGCAACTAATGTCGATACCTGACATTCTCGAGGGACGTCTAAAACTGCCGGTCATCGGTTCGCCGCTATTTATCATTTCGAACCCGGACCTTGTCATCGCCCAATGCAAGGCGGGGGTGGTGGGGTCCTTCCCCTCGCTCAACGCTCGGCCGTCTGGCGTGTTTGAAGAGTGGCTGCAACGCCTGAATGAAGAGCTCACCGAAGACGATGCGCCCTACGCGGTCAACCTGATCGTTCACCGCAGTAACAATCGGCTTGAAGAAGATCTCGAGCTCTGTGTGAAATATAAAGTACCAATGGTCATAACCTCGCTCGGCGCGCGGGAAGAGGTCAACCAAGCGATCCGATCCTATGGGGGCGTCACGCTGCACGACATCATCAATAATAAGTTCGCGCACAAAGCGATTGAAAAGGGCGCAACAGGGCTCATCGCTGTTGCCGCCGGCGCGGGCGGTCACGCCGGCACACAGTCGCCTTTCGCGCTGGTGCAGGAAATTCGCGAATGGTTTGATGGGCCGCTTGCATTGTCAGGGTCGATCGCCGGTGGGTACTCGGTGCTTGGCGCGCAGGCCATGGGCGCTGACTTCGCCTATATCGGCTCGGCATTCATTGCGACCGAAGAGGCGAATGCGGAAGATCGCTATAAGCAGATGATCGTCGATTCGTCAGCGGATGATATTCTGTACTCCAACCTCTTCACAGGCGTGCACGGCAATTATTTGCGGCCAAGCGTGGTCGCTGCGGGCCTCGACCCAGAAAACTTGCCGGAATCCGATCCGTCGAAAATGGATTTCGGCAGCGGCGGGAACAGCGCCAAAAAAGCGTGGCGTGACATTTGGGGCAGCGGGCAGGGCATCGGTGCGGTCAAAGATATCAAACCCGCGGCTGACTACATAGCGACGCTGATCGAAGAATATGAGGCGGCGAAGGCGCGCCTCCTGAAGCTCCTCTAGACCGAAGGCAGACTATTTCAGCAGGGCGGGTTCATAACGGACCCGCTCGCGCAGGCTTGGCCGCGCCGCCTCGACTGCCGCAAGGGCAGGCAAAGCCGGTTTGAGATTGTCAAAGATCCACTTGGCGAGATGCTCGAGGGTTGGGCGTTCGAGTCCGTCAATGTCATTGAGAAAACGATGGTCGAGCCGGGCGTGAATGTCCTGGCACGCCGTTTTGACCGTGGCAAAATCGGTGAGCCATCCCGCAGATGAGAGCTTTTCACCGCGCAAGGTGACGGTGATTTCAAAGCTGTGCCCATGAATATGCGTATAGGGATGATCTGGATCGCGTCCCACCGCATCGCCTAGCTCATGCGCTGCCTCAATCGAGAAATGATAGGATTGTTCGAACACGGCGGGTCAATTCGCTCCGGCAAGGGCATAGGGTTTGATGCGAATCATATGGCACCCCACGCTGTTTGCATCGGCATAGACATTGAGCTTACGCGTTTCGATCATCACACCGTGAATAAAGCGATGGCCCATCAGGTTTTCGATGACCTGCTCACAAAGCGTTTCTTGTAGACCGTAATGCTTTGCCGCCGCCAGCTCGATCACCGTGTCGCGCAGATGATTATAGTCCGGCACATCCTCGATTCCGTCACCGGGGCCGAGCCGCTGGACGATGGCGGCGATATCGAATTGCACGAGCTGAGGTTTGCGTTCATCAGGGTTCACCCCGATGCGCATCTCGCAGCGAAGATTCTCGATGAACAGCGCATAATACCCTTCAGCGAGGGGCGGTGGTCTCATCACGCATCATTCCCAAAACTGATATCGCGCAGGCGGCGCACAAGGTGCTCACCATTCGATGCGATGATCGTTTGCCCGGTGATCGCGCGGTTCTCAAGGCAGAACCCGACCG
>CAYFHK010000189.1:0-3196 GCA_964342585.1 uncultured Caulobacterales bacterium
CGCCTTGCCGCTGCGCAGCCTCGATGGGCGGCTGCAGTTCAATCTCTTCTACGAGAATTCGACGCGGACGAGCCTCTCTTTCGAGGTCGCCGCGAAACGGCTCGGCGCGATCGTCTCCATGGTGCCGGTGGCCGCTTCCTCGATCCATAAGGGCGAAAGCCTTGAGGACACGGTGCTCACCCTTTGTGCGCAGGGCGCGGACTATCTGGTGCTGCGCGCGACGGAGCGGGGCACGATTTCCCGCGCGATCACCGCGATCGAGGCCGATGGCTGGCCCACTTGTGTCTTGAACGCTGGCGAGGGCGCGCTGGGGCACCCCACCCAAGGGTTGCTCGATGCGGCAACCCTCCTCCACCGATTGGGCCGGCGCGCGAGCGATGGCTTGCAAGATCAGACGCTGGCGATTTGCGGGGATGTACTGCATTCGCGTGTCGCGGCCTCCGCCATCGAAGCCTTTAGCCGTCTCGGCGCCACCATCCGGCTGGTCGGGCCCGCCGACCTCCTCCCCCGCGAGTTGCCAGAAGGCGTCAGCATGCTGATGACCGACCTCGCCCAAGGTCTGGACGGGGTGGACGTCGCCATGGCGCTACGCATCCAGCATGAGCGGATCGAGGGGGCCATCGGCCTGCCCATTGATGCGTATCATGAGCGCTTTGGTCTCAATCATACCAGCCTCGGCGCCGCCAAGCCGAACTGCTTGGTGATGCATCCGGGGCCCATGAACCGGGGCATCGAGATGGACAGCGCCTTGGCCGATGACCCTGAGCGGTCCCTCATCCGCAGCCAAGTGCGCCAGGGCGTGGCGCTGCGCATGGCGGTTTTGGAAAAACTCGAAGGCGGCAGCATCTCTTAGGCGCGGGTCAGCGCCAGCTTCACCCCAAAAGCGATGAACACGCCGCCGGTGAGCCGGTCGAGGGTTTGGATGACGCGGGGCCGCCGGAGGAACCGCCCCACCGGCACGGTCGCGGCGATCAACACCGCAAACCAGATGAGCCCGAGCCCCGCGTGAATGGCCGCGAGGCCAAAAGCCGTTACCGCGACATTCGCCTCGGCCGGAATGAATTGCGGCAGGAAGGTCACGTAAAAGACACCGACTTTGGGGTTGAGCAAATTTGTGACGAGCCCCCGGCGCAGCGCCGTTCTCACATCTGTCGACCCCATGGCGCCCGGCGCGGCGAGTTTATCACGGGGCCGCAGGATCAGCTTCGCGCCAAGCCAGCAGAGATATACCGCCCCCGCCCCTTTCAGCGCCAGAAACGCGACCGGCGACGCAAGCAGCACAGCTCCAAGACCCGCGGCCACAACGGCGCCCCAAACGAGGCACCCCAAAACGATACCGACACCAGCCGCCATCGCCGACCGAGCGCCTTCCGCCGCCGCAAACCGCAGCACCATCGCCGTATCCACCCCAGGGGTGAGGGTCAGCAGCGTGGCCGCGGCGAGGAAGGCAAGGAACAGCGGACCATCAAACATCATTGTCATCCTCGAAGGGAATGTGGCTAAAGGCCAGGCGAAACGCCCTGACGATGCAAACGACAAAAGGGCAAAGGACCGGCCATGGTATTTCTGATCATCATTGTCATCGCCTATCTGCTCGGCGCGATCCCCTTTGGCCTGGTGATCACAAAGGCGGCGGGCCTCAAAGACATTCGCCAAATCGGCTCGGGCAATATCGGCGCAACCAATGTGCTGCGCACCGGGCGGAAGGATTTGGCGGCCGCCACCTTGCTGCTCGATAGTGGCAAAGGCGCCATGGCCGTTGGGCTCGCCGCGGCGTTCACTGGCGGTTCGCAATTCGCCATGGCGATCGCTGGCGCGATGGCCTTCTTAGGTCACTGCTTCCCGATCTATTTGAAGTTCAACGGCGGCAAGGGCGTTGCGACCTTTCTCGGCACGCTGCTCGCGCTCAACTTTGCCGTTGGCGCCGTGGCTTGCGTAATCTGGGCGGGTGTTGCCGGCATTTTCCGGTATTCGTCCTTAGCCGCATTGGTGGCGGCCGCGATCGCGCCTTTTCTGTTTCTCATGAATGTCCAGATGGCATTCTTCCTCGGTGCTTCGGCGATGGCCGCCATCATTTTCTACCGGCACAAGGCGAACATCCTCCGCTTGCTCGACGGGACAGAAAGCAAAATCGGCCAAAAAGGCTGAGACACACAGACGCTTCGGCACGCCAATGCGGATATTGAAGTGGATTCGCGTAATTCTCCGGCATTTTGTCGCGATAATGTCGCGTCCCTCACCTAGATTTTAGGATTTAGCCCCTTTTCCCAGAGATTCGTCTTGCGTCCTCGCGGAAGTCTCCGCAGATTGCGGCGTCGAGGGAAGGCCGACACGGATGTCGGCGCTATTAGCAGGTAAGAAGGGTATTCATGTCCGCGAAAGACGTCCTGAAAATGATCAAGGACGACGGCTATAAGTTCGTCGATCTGCGTTTCACCGATCCGCGTGGGAAGTGGCAGCACGTCACGTTCGAAGCTGATCTCGTCGATGCCGATTTGTTTGCCGACGGGACGATGTTCGACGGCTCATCGATCGCTGGTTGGAAAGCCATTAACGAGAGCGACATGATCCTGATGCCGGATCCGTCAACAGCCGTGCGGGATCCATTCTTCGCACAGCCGACGCTGTCGATCATTTGTGATATTCTTGAGCCATCGACTGGCCAAGCTTATGCGCGCGATCCGCGCACGACCGCGAAAGCCGCTGAAGCCTATCTGAAGTCTTCGGGTATCGGCGACACCGCGTTCTTTGGTCCGGAAGCGGAATTCTTCGTCTTTGACGATGTGAAAATTTCGACCAGCCAAGATCACATGGCGTTCTCGATCGACTCCAAAGAGGGTCCGTACAACATGGACCGGGAGTATGAAGGCGGGAACCTGGGTCACCGGCCGCGCGCCAAAGGCGGCTATTTCCCCGTGCCGCCGGTCGACAGCGAGCAAGACCTCCGCTCTGAAATGCTGATCTTCATGCGCGAAATGGGCATCACGCCTGAAAAGCATCACCACGAGGTGGCGCCTTCGCAGCACGAGCTCGGCATGAAGTTCGACACACTCGTGAAAATGGCGGACTCGCTGCAGAAATATAAATACGTCGTGCACCAAGTCGCACACGCGTTTGGCAAAACGGCGACCTTCATGCCGAAGCCGGTTTACGGCGATAACGGCTCGGGCATGCACGTGCACCAGTCGATCTGGAA
>CAYFHK010000190.1:0-3180 GCA_964342585.1 uncultured Caulobacterales bacterium
TGGGCCCGCTGATCAAGACGATCATGACCCGCTGCATCCAGTGCACCCGTTGTGTGCGCTTTGCGACGGAAGTGGGCGGTGTGAACGATCTGGGCCTCGTCAATCGTGGCGAGAACGCAGAGATTACGACCTATCTTGAAAAAGCCGTCGACAGCGAACTTTCGGGCAACCTCATTGATGTGTGCCCGGTCGGCGCGTTGACCTCGAAGCCCTATGCCTTCACCGCGCGCCCTTGGGAGCTGAAAAAGACTGAGACCATCGACGTGATGGACGCGGTCGGCACAAATATCCGTGTGGACAGCAAAGGCCGCGGCGTCTTCCGCATTCTGCCCCGCCTCAATGACGAGGTGAATGAAGAGTGGATGGCCGACAAAGGCCGCTTCATTTGGGATGGCCTGAAGAAACGCCGCCTTGATCGTCCTTACGTGCGCGAAGCTGGCAAGCTGCGAGAGGCAAGCTGGGGCGAGGCGTTCGACACGATCCGCTCAAAGCTTTCGACCACCGATGCCTCGAAGGTCGCGGCGATCGTCGGCGATCTGGTCCCGACCGAAGCCGTCAAAGCGCTGAAAGATCTGATGGCGGCCATTGGCACGCCGCACACGGATTGCCGCCAGGATGGCGCCATGCTCGGCGTCCTGCCCGATGGCAGCCGCGCGCCCCGCGGGGCCTACACCTTCGGCTCCACCATTGAGGGGATCGAGGAAGCTGACGCCGTCCTCCTCATCAGCACGAACCCGCGCAAAGAGGCGCCAGTGCTCAATGCCCGCATCCGCAAGAAATATCTGCACGATATGTCCTTCCGTGTGGGGCTCATCGGCCAAGCGGCGGAGATGACCTACCCATACGAGCATCTGGGCACGGATCCGTCTGTCATCGGCAATCTGGGTGACTTTTTCCAAGTGCTCTCAGACGCCAAACGCCCGATGATCATCCTCGGCCAGGGCGCGCTGACCCGGCCCGATGCCCTGGCGATCATGAACGCCGCGCTCGGCGTCGCCGATCAGATCGGCGCGCTGTCCGGGGATTGGAACGGCTTTAACGTGCTGCACACCGCCGCCGCCCGCGTCGGTGCGCTCGATCTCGGTTTCCTGCCGGGCGAGGGTGGCAAATCCTTCGGGGAGATCCTTGAGGGTGCCGATAATGGCGAGATTGAAATCGTCTACAATCTCGGCGCGGATGAATGCGACACGTCGAAACTCGGTAAAGCCTTTGTCGTCTACCAGGGCCACCATGGCGATGCGGGCGCGCGCACGGCCGATGTGATCCTGCCAGCGGCTGCGTATACGGAACAGCCAGGCCTCTACGTGAACACCGAAGGCCGGGTGCAGCTCGCGGAGCGGTGCTACTTCCCTTATGGCGATGCGCGTGAGGACTGGGCCATCATCCGGGCGCTCTCCGGCGTGTTGGGCAAAACACTGCCCTATGACGACATCTTCGCACTGCGCCAGGCGATGATGGAGGACAATGACGTCTTTGGTTCGATCAACACAAAGCCGACGATTGCGCCCGTTGCCGCCGATGCTTTCGCGTCGGGCGGCAGTGTCGATAGCGCGCCTTTCGCGACGGTGATCGAGAACTACTACCTGACCAACGCCATCGCGCGGGCGTCTGAGACCATGCGCGAATGCGCCGATGTCTACGCCCCGCAAACGCCGCTGCTCGCGGCGGAGTAAGTTCAAATTGCGCGGGGCGGTGATCGATTTGACCGCCCCCGCGTTCACGATTTCGCCTATCCCTGGCGATTATGTCCCTCGGGCGGCGATCTTGCCGCTTTGCAGCATAATCGGCCTTCGCTAGAGGACCTTCATGTTCGATTGGCTCGTCACCCGAAATTGGGACATTCCGTGGCTCGGTGTGCTTGGCACGTCGCTGCAGATCCTCGGCCTCATGGTCGTTCTTTTGGTCTCGCTGGCTTTCTTGCTGCTGTTTGACCGCAAGGTTTGGGCAGCGGTGCAAATGCGCAAAGGGCCCAATGTGGTGGGTGCCTTCGGCCTTCTCCAATCCTTCGCGGACTTCTTCAAATTCGTGCTGAAGGAAATCGTCATCCCCGCTGGGGCCGACAAAACGATCTTTATCATCGCGCCCTTTGTCACCTTCCTCCTCGCCTTCATGTCCTGGGCGGTCGTACCTGTGGGGCAGGGCCTTGTGGTCGCCGACATCAATGTCGGCATTCTCTATCTCTTCGCGGTCAGCTCGCTGGGGGTGTACGGCATCATCATGGGCGGCTGGGCGTCGAACTCGAAATACCCGTTCCTCGGCTCGCTACGATCGGCGGCACAGATGGTCTCCTACGAGGTCTCCTTGGGGTTCATCATCATCTCGGTGCTGTTGCTGGTGGGCTCGATGAACCTGACGGACATCGTGAATAGCCAGAGCCGCGGTCTTGGGATCTTGAACTGGCACTTCATCCCGCTTTTCCCGCTTTTTGTGATGTTCTTCATCTCGGCGCTGGCGGAAACCAACCGGCCGCCCTTCGACTTGCCTGAAGCTGAATCGGAGCTCGTGGCCGGCTATCAGGTGGAATATTCCTCAACGCCGTATCTGCTCTTCATGATCGGCGAGTATCTCAACATCGTCTTGATGTGCGCGATGACGGTGATCTTGTTCCTCGGCGGCTGGCATTCGCCGGTGGGGAATTTCCTCGGCCTCGAAGCCATCGGCCCGCTCTGGTTCGCCGCGAAAGTGGTCTTCTTGTTCTTCATGTTCGCGATGGTGAAGGCGATCGTGCCCCGCTACCGCTATGACCAATTGATGCGGATCGGTTGGAAAATCTTCCTACCGACCTCAATTGTGTATCTGGTCGCGCTTGCCGGGCTTATGCTTTACGTCGAGCCGGTGCGCGACATGTACCAAAGTTGGCGGAGCTAGAAATTTATGTCCCGCATTGCCCAAGCCCTTAAAGGCGCAGCCCTCACCGACTTCGTGTCGGCCTTCTTTCTGGGGCTGAAATACTATTTCAAACCCAAGGCGACGGTGAACTACCCGTTCGAGCGGGGACCGACCTCACCGCGTTTCCGGGGCGAACATGCCCTGCGCCGCTACCCCAGCGGGGAAGAGCGCTGCATTGCTTGCAAGCTGTGCGAAGCTGTCTGCCCGGCCCAGGCCATCACCATCGAGGCTGAGGAGCGCGAAGACGGCTCCCGCCGCACCACGCGCTACGATATCGACATGACCAAATGC
>CAYFHK010000191.1:0-3117 GCA_964342585.1 uncultured Caulobacterales bacterium
GGTCATGCCCGCGAGGTCAGCAACCCGGTCGATAAACTCGTTTTTATTCATGGGTGTCTTTCTCCAATCCAAGACATTCTGGGAAGCCGGACGGTAAGGACTGTTGGCGAACCGCGTCAAACGTCCTGCGCGCTACCCCTAGGAGAAGGTTAACGCGCGGGCTTTATATGTCTGATTTCACACGCAAATCGTGGCGGCGCGAACAGGCTTCTCAGACACAACCCTAGGGCGAATTTGGCCGCAAGTCCAGCAAAACCGCGCCTTTGCGAGGCGAAAGCCGATTCGCGTGGTGATTTGTGTCAGGCGATTTCAGGGGCCTCAACACCCGCCGCGCGGGCTGTTTTGTCCGCCAAGGCGGCGACCCGAGGCGCAAATTTCGGGTTGAGGAGCCGAACATGCCCCACCCCTCGCCACCGCTCATAATGGGTCCACTGGCCAGCGTCAGCGGCGCGCTTGAGGGTCTGCGCCGTGCCCTTCGCCACGGGCGTCGCTTCTACACCTGATAGGGGGCAATGGGTGATGGGCGGCAGGAGATCGGAGAGCGCCGGCGCGGTGACCCCTGCCATTTCCACCCCGAAAGTCGAAAGGTGCCTCTCGTCGAGCAAAGCCGCTTTCTTGTCCGCCCGCGGCTGGCCAGGCAGGCCGATGCTGTTCGGATAAGCGGAAAGGGCCATCCGGCCCATCCAGGTGCGGGCCGCAGAGCGGCATGGGTTGGTCATCACGATGCCCAGCTGCGCAAAACTTCGACGGACGCCCCATTCTAGCTGCACCGGCATTACGGCATCGAGTAGTAGGACGCTCCTTACCCGGTTCGGCGCCCGCGCCGCCAACGCATGGGCCCGGAGCCCGCCCATCGAATGAGCAATAAGGCCAGAGACGGCGGGCACCTCAAGCGCATCCAACAACTGTTCCATCCACATCGCATGGGTCAGCGGAGACGGCGTGACATCCTGCGGCAAGGGATCGCTGGGATAGGCCCCAAGCCGCGAGTAAAGCACGGTCTCATATCCGAGCCGCGCCAATTCGACAGCGATCCAATATCCATCCGCATAGATCCCAAATGCCCCCGGCTCGTAAAGAATGACTGGGCACCCGCCACGGGGCCGCGATGCGGGCGCAACCCGCAACACGAAAACCTCCGCCCCCTGATCCACGGCCACGCGGCGAGACGTAAAATCGAGCGTTGGGTAGCCCGCCCCTGGCGGTGGCGCAAAATCCGACATGGGTTTTCTACCCTCGTGACCTTCAGCGACGGCTTTCTTGCTGTTCAGTGTTGTGCATCACAGCATTCCGCGCATCCAAAGACTACCCAAACATATGTCCGGGCGGGGGGCCGGACGTCGGGAACGGCGTCACGCCCAAGGGCGCTCGTCTCGACGGTGTGGCGCGTCTGCGTATGTGGCTTGGGAGAGAAGCCTGGGCGCGCCACACCTTCCCCCCCAACGCCCCCCACATTTGCGATTGCACGCAACGCCGCCTATGTCCTGGGTCCCAAGAATGCCCTGAGAATTGGGCGCTTCTGTGCTTTCAACGGGAGACGTTATGTCGGCGCTGCCGCCTCCCCGCCACCAAGTGATCGAAAAACCCATCACCGCCGTCCTGGGCCCCACCAATACGGGCAAGACGCACTACGCGCTCGAGCGCATGTCGGCCCATGAAAGCGGCATGATCGGGCTGCCGCTGCGTCTTCTCGCCCGCGAAGTCTATGACCGCATGGTGGAGCGAAAGGGCAAACGGCTCGTCGCGCTGGTCACCGGCGAAGAAAAAATCATCCCGTCCCACGCGCGCTATTGGATTTGCACGGTGGAGGCGATGCCGCTGGAGCGCGAAGTGGCGTTTCTCGCCATCGACGAAGTGCAGCTGGCCGCTGATCCCGAGCGCGGGCGCATTTTCACCAGCCGCCTCTTAGAAGCCAGGGGCAAGCACGAAACCCTGTTTCTCGGCTCCGACACCATGGCGCCGATCCTGAAACGCTTGATCCCGGATATCGGCTTTGTCGCGCGCGACCGGTTCTCCACCCTCGACTTCACCGGCCACAAGAAGGTGACGAGACTGCCTCGGCGGAGCGCGATCGTCGCCTTCAGTGCAGAGAGTGTTTACTCAATCGCCGAGCTCATCCGTCGCCAACGCGGCGGTGCGGCTGTCGTGATGGGGGCCCTCTCCCCGCGCACGCGTAATGCGCAAGCCGCGCTCTACAATGACGGCGAGGTCGACTACCTCGTCGCCACCGACGCGATCGGCATGGGCCTGAACATGGATATCGACCATGTGGCCTTTGCCGGTGGCCGTAAGTTTGATGGACGGAATTCCCGTCGCCTCTTCCCTGCCGAAGTGGCGCAGATCGCCGGTCGCGCGGGACGACATGTGCGCGATGGCAGCTGGGGCACCACAGCGGATTGCGGGCCCTTTGACGAAGAGACCATTGCGCAGGTCATGGAGCACCAATTCGATGCCGTCACGGCGCTGCAATGGCGATCGGACCGGCTCGATTTCGGCTCTCTGCCTGCCTTGCTCAAATCCCTTGAGACCAAACCGCACCGGCAAGAGCTGATCCGTGCCCGCATGGATGACGACGAAGATGCGTTGCGGCGCCTCACCCGCCGTCATGACATTTTGCAGATGGCCAAGGGCGGCGCGGCCCTGCGCCTTCTTTGGGATGTCTGTCAGGTGCCTGATTTTCGGAAAGTGACGCCCGATCAGCACGCCCACATGCTGGGCGAGCTTTACCATCAGCTGATCGACCATGGTCAGGTGCAGGCCACCTATGTCCGCGATGCGCTGCGGAAACTCAATCGGCTCGATGGCGATGTCGACGCGCTTTCGAACCGTATCGCCCATGTGCGGACCTGGACCTATCTCTCCCATCGGCCAGGCTGGTTGGAGAATGCCGGGGTCTGGCAAAACGATGCGCGCGCGCTGGAAGATGCTCTTTCCGACGCGCTGCATGAGAAGCTAACGCAACGCTTCATTGACCGACGGACGTCCGTCCTGTTGAAGAAGCTCAAAGATGACGTTCCCCTCCTGGCGGGCGTCACCCAGGACGGAGAAGTCATCGTGGAAGGCGAATTCGTCGGCCGCCTGCTCGGTTTTCAATTTATCCTCGATCCGCGGGCGAAA
>CAYFHK010000192.1:0-1707 GCA_964342585.1 uncultured Caulobacterales bacterium
GGTCTCTCTCCCGCAACTCTTCAGCAAAAAGCTTTGACTTGCCGTTGTTCCTCTTGGTTTCCCCATGCTTCTTTTCTTTTCTTTTTTTCTTTCTTGCTTTTGCTGGCGTGGCCACCCAATGCTGCAATTAATTGGCAAGCCAAGTCTGGCCTGCCAGGGTGCCCGCCTGCCTGCCTCTGCACCCGGAGTCTAGAGTTGGCGTGACGTTGCCTCACCCGACCCCTCCCCCCTCTCCCTCTCCCTCCTCTCCCCTCTCCCTCCTCTCCTCTCCCCTCCCGTCCGTCTCCCCTCTCCCCTCTCCCCTCTCCGAGTCCCCAGCCCCCCACCGATCGCTCTCTCCCTCCTGCTTCTTCCGCAACAAACAAACGTCGCCGCAAAATCACCACCAACGCCTCTCCCTCTCCCTCCTCTCCCTCTCCCTCTTCTCCCCTCTCGGTGTCCCCACTGCCCAGCCCCCCTCACTGATGATGACCAGTTCTAGTCGCGCGGGTCGTGAAAGTTGAAAGAACGTTCGAACCGATGATGGTTGGGCTCGTATCGCCGTATCGCAGAGAGTCCAATGACTCCAATCGGTATCGGATTTTCCTTCACGCGGGAGAGGTCCGAGAGGTGAAACGTTTCATCATCATCAAGAGATCAAAAATCGCTGGCCATGAACGAAAAAGTTAGTTTTTGCATCTGCCGGCAGCGTGAAACCTCGTTTTCGAGTGCGTGAAAACTTTACTTGAAGTTAAGATTACTTCTTGTGTGAAACTAATGTTTGCGGGGGGGCAATGACGTGCCTACGGGAAATGGCGCGTCTTTGAATTTTGCGGCGCTGGCAGGCACCATCGCCCGCCGTCGCGGAAGCTGCCGAATCCGGCGGCAGGGGCAAGAGCTTCCAGCCCGATGAAATTGAGTTCCTGCTGAAGACGTATAACGACGTGTCTACGGATTTCAAAGGCACGTCGCGAAAGGGCTCGGAACTGTGGGCCGAAGTCGAGGCGAAGCACGCGAAACGCGCGCCTGCCCAAGGCTGGGAGTTGCGCACCGGTACGTGGTTTAACACATGCAGTACACATTGGCTCCAAACAACCACATTGCATTATCTCTGAAGATTTTTATAGAGTTACCACATTGCATTATTCCGTAGTGTTGTGCCTGGCGGCTGTGCCTGGCGGCTTTTGTGCGTGGAAAAGGGCGGCGCGCGGGGTGCGTGTTGTTGTCGTTGGCGTGTTTTGCCTGCTCATCATCATGCTCATCATCATTTCGTTTGCTCGTTACTTTCTGCGTTGTTCTTGTGCGTTTAGCCAGTGCTTTGCGCGTTAGGCACGGCGTAGTGACGCGCGAGTACAATCGCTTCAATAAGCTTTATCTCGCCGCCGCACGTTCGGGCGACGGCGGCACGGACGATTCGAAGCGCTATGGTGGGTTCCCTTCTTTTGTTGCCGCTGATGTCACAACTCTGCTTTATCCAATTCCTTGTGTGGCTGTTGCTGATCATTATGGAACTGCTTCTGGCGTATGCTTGATGGTTGTGCATTCGTACAGATCGTGCGCAGCTTGCGTTCCGCAAGGAAGGGTCGTTCACGAACAAGAAGGGCGAGCTTGTAAATGGACCTCCATTCAAGTATTGGGCACTGCGAGCCACGTTCGAACGGAATGTGAAGGTGTCCCCAGACCCCGGTGCCCGCATGAAGCATTCTCGTGATGATGGCGAGGCGTTGG
>CAYFHK010000192.1:1807-3064 GCA_964342585.1 uncultured Caulobacterales bacterium
AGGAGCGACGACGACCTCCAGCCAGCCTGCGTTGCTGAGAAGGCGGCGGCGAACAGGAGCGACGACGACCTCCAGCCAGCCTGCGTTGCTGAGAAGGCGGCGGCGAACAACGACTGCATCGGCTCCCCCGCGCGCATTGGTCAGTTCCGGTGCGAAAAGTGCGACGACATGTTTGACGGCAGCGAGTTTTTCGAGTGCACGGTACGTATATTGGGGGTTTGTTACGGGATGTTTGAGATGCGGCAGGTGACTCACGATTGCTGCTTGTTTGTATGCCGTACAGGATTGCACGTGTCCCCATTGCCGCGATGACCCGGACTTGCTCGCAAAGTGCACCTGCTTCCACCGCGGTTGCCTCGATCCGCCGTTAAGCGAGGACTTTGACAGCAAACACCGCGGCTTCAAGTGCGACCCCAATTCGAAGGAGGCGGGCTGGGACGGTCCGTGGATGGCATGCTTGACCGCGCAGAGAAGAGCCAAGGAGTTCGACCTTGCTGCGCGGGGACAGCTGACCACCAAGCGCAAGCGCACGCATCCGAATAGGACGGACATATAAAAAGGGCACAGCTTCATTACAGGTAGTCTAGACTAATTACGACGATTCGCGGCGCCCCCGCTGCGATCGAACTTCACGACATGGGCTAACAAATCCGCCTGTCGCGCCCTGAACGCTGAGGTCAGGTCCGCCGGCTCCATGAACATCGGCGCGGCATAGCGGTCGTGCACGGCAGCACGTTCAGCGGCATCATCAACACGCGCATCGACAACATCGTCAAACACGTCGCAGCCTTCCTTGCGCATCCGAATGATCATGTTGTGCAAAATGACGCACGCCTTGGCAGTCAAGACGACATCTTCGTGAGTCTGCCACGACGAGGGCATACCTACGACAGGAAATCGTTGCTGCAAGACACCGAAGGCGCGTTCGACATCCTTTCTCACTGCTTCTTGATGCTTCTTGAACACCCGGCGCGTAGGGTCGTCGGTGGCTCCAAGGGCAGGGCACAGCAACAGTTCGTTACGATAGATGCCGTCGGCCAAGACGTACATTTGGTGATACTGCTTCCCGTTGATGAAGTGTGCGTACCTCAAAGTCCGCGCGCCGCTCAGCCAGTCCAGATAAAAAGGCGACCTAATGCGACGACGCCAGGGGAACACCGTGTTAACCAGGAACGTCTTCAACCATCCCACGCCAAGGACCACCACCGAGTGGAAATGTGAAATGTGAGCTTACTTGTCAAGCACCTGGAGATCGTT
>CAYFHK010000193.1:0-3064 GCA_964342585.1 uncultured Caulobacterales bacterium
GCCATCCTCTGCCACCAGATAATAGCGGCCTTCGCTGTCTTGCCAAAGCGCTTGCGGCGTGTGTTCTGCCACCACGACTTGCAGCGTGTTCGGCCAAAGCTTCTGCACCGCGGCGCTGCCTACCCAGCCAATGGCTTCGACTTCCGATCGGAAGGCGTTTGCATCGACGTGAAAGATCGACCGTCCCAAGACGCTGCCGCTTTCATCTTCCCAAAGAGCGGCCATGACCTCGCGGTCCGTTACATGGCTCCCGCCGACAAGAACGACGCGGCTGATCTCAAATCCCGCCGCGCGCGCCAGTCGCTCCGTCAAATGACCAATGCGTTCGCCGAGATTGAAAAAATAGCCACCGGCGAACAGCATCAAGATCGCAATCATCGCCGCGGCGGTCATGCCAACGGCCATATAGGTTAAGAGCATCGACCAGACGCGACCGAAGAATTCAGCGAAAACAGCCACGACGCCCTGTGGCTTCGCTTTTTTGCCGCGGCCTTTCGATTTGCCGCGTGCGCTTGTTTTCTTTGCTTTCGCCTTGGCTTTCACCGCGGGCACGATGCGTCCTCCACCATCCAGCGAACCAACGCCCCGAAATCGATTCCGCAATGCGCGGCCTGCTCGGGCGCAAGCGAGGTCGGCGTCAGCCCAGGTTGGGTATTCACCTCAAGAATAAACAGTCCGTTAACCCCTTGGGTGTCGTCCCAACGGTAATCCGTGCGCGACACCCCACAGCATCCAAGGGCAGCGGCAGCTTTCACCGCCTGCGCACAAGCCGCCGCGGCAATGTCTTCGGGGATATCGGCGGGCAATTGATGCTTTGAGCCGCCGGCGGTGTATTTCGATTCATAGTCATAGAACGCGTTTTTGGGGATGATCTCGGTCACGCAGAGGGGGCGATCCCCCATCACTGTCACCGTGATTTCCCGCCCCCGGATAAAGGGTTCGATCATGGCGATGCCGCCGAACAGCGCTTCGTCGAGTTCCGCCGCCAAGGGCGCTGCCTGGTTGGGGCTCACGATCAGATGAACGCCGAAGGAGGACCCATCCCCAACCGGCTTCAGCACATAAGGGATCTCCGCCGGGTGTTCACCGGTCAGCGTCTCGGTGCGGATTGTCCGACCTCCAGGCACCCGTAGACCGGCCCCCGCCAGCACGGCCTTTGCGCGCGGCTTGTCCATGGCCAGCGCCGAAGCGAGCACGCCTGAGTGCGTGTAGGGAATATCGAGAATCTCAAGCACGGATTGGATCCGGCCATCCTCACCGAAAGGCCCATGAAGCGCGTTGAACGCCGCCTCTGGCCCCTGACCATCAAAGCTGGCGCGCAGCGCCGTGGCGATGTCGCGATCGACGTCGATTTCCTCGACGTCGAAACCTTCTGCGCGCAGGGCTTTGGCGGCTTCCCGACCGCTGGATAGGCTCACCTCGCGCTCCGCGCACCAGCCGCCCATCAGCACCGCTACTCTTCGGATGTCACTCAAAGTGGCTCTCCGATACGTTTGATTTCCCAATGCAATTCCACGCCCGTCTGATCCTTCACATCCGCGCGGATTCCCTCGCCCAATCCCTCGAGATCCGCCGCCGTCGCATTTCCGCGGTTAATCATGAAATTGCAGTGAAGAGGCGACATCTGCGCATCGCCGACGAGGCGCCCGCGCCCGCCGACGTGATCGATCAATTGCCAAGACGACCGCCCGCCCGATTGCGTCGGGTCGGGGTTTTTGAAAGTGGAGCCGCCGGTGCGCTCTTTGACGGGCTGGGTCGCTTCGCGTTTTTCCATGATCTCGGCCATACGCGCCTCAATGGCGGCGGGGTCGTCCGCCTGCCCCTCAAAGGTGGCCTCGAGGAAAATGAGATCTTCGGGTAGCGGGCAATGGCGGTAGGTATAGGCAATCTCGCTCGCGGGAATGTCGTGGACCTCGCCGCTTGGGTCCATTGCCCTCAATGAGACGAGCACGTCTTTTGTTTCGCTGCCATAGGCGCCCGCATTCATCCGCAGGGCGCCGCCAACGGTGCCCGGAATGCCGCGATAGAATTCGAGCCCCGCAATGCCCGCCTGCGCCGCACGCTTAGCGACCTGGGCGTCGAGCGCGGCGGCGCCCGCGGTCACCCGCACGCCATCCGTCGCGATCTTGCCAAAGCCTGGCCCGAGCCGAATGACCGTGCCGCGAATGCCGCCATCGCGCACCAGCAGGTTCGACGCCGCCCCAATCACATAAAGGGGCGCGTTGTCATCGCGCGCGCGCAGGAAAGTCGCGAGATCCTCCGCATCCTTCGGCATGAAGAGCTGATCGGCAGGGCCGCCCACGCGGAGCCAGGTGAACGGCGCCAGCGGTTCATTGCGCAGCAAATGTCCGCGTACGGCCGTCACGCTTCGGTCTCCCGATAGTCGAGCGCGGACATTTCATCGGCCAGGCTCCCTGCATAACGGGTGATGTCCCCCGCCCCGAGGCACACGACGATGTCGCCCTCGCTCAGCTTTTCCTTGAGGACCAGCGGCAGGGTCGACCAATCGGCCACCGCCTCCACCGACCGGTGGCCGTGGCGTGAGATCCCCTTGGCGAGCGCGTGTTTGTCGCGGCCCTCAGTCGGTTGTTCGCCTGCGGCGTAAACATCCATGATGAGGACGTCGTCGGCCTCATTGAAGCAAGCGCAGAATTCATCAAACAACCCATCTAGGCGCGAGTAGCGGTGCGGCTGTGCCACCGCGATCACACGGCCCTGCGTAACGCCTCGCGCGGCTTTGAGGGTGGCGGCGATTTCGACCGGGTGATGACCATAGTCATCAATGATCCGTGCCCCGCGATAGGTACCGACATCCGAGAAGCGGCGCTTCACGCCGTTAAAGGCCGCAAAGCCTTTTCGGATCGCATCATCGCCGACACCGAGCTCGCGGGCGATGATCGTAGCGCCCAGCGCGTTCAGCACGTTGTGATCGCCCGGCATGGGGAGATTGACGCCCTCCACCCGGCGGCGATCCGCGGGTGCGTGGCGGAACACGACATCAAACTTTGCCCCTTCAGGCCCAAATTCCACTTTCTCCGCCCGCACATCCGCCTGCGGATTAAGA
>CAYFHK010000194.1:0-3043 GCA_964342585.1 uncultured Caulobacterales bacterium
CGGATCAAAAACGAGACCGGCCTGACGTTTGATATCATCACGCCGGAGGTGGAGGCGGAATTATCAGTTCGCGGCTGCCACGATCTGATCGATCCCGAAGCGACCGCCGTGTTGGTTTTCGATATTGGCGGTGGCTCGACAGAGCTTTCCTGGGTGCGGGTTTCCAGAGACGCCAATGGCGCCTTGTCGCTTGAGACTGCAGCCTGGACGTCGGTGCCGGTGGGGGTGGTGTCCCTTGCGGAGCGCAATGATGGCCCAGAGCTCAGTGCAGAGATATTCAGCGAGATGGCGAAAATGATCAGTGCACGCGTTGCCGAGACGTCGGTGCCGGACGATGTTCGTCAATCCTTCCAGGAGGGGCGGGGGCATTTGATCGGCACATCAGGCACAGTGACGAGCCTGGCCGGGGTCCATCTCCAACTGGCGCGCTATTCCCGGCGCGATGTAGATGGGCTTTGGCTTACCACGGAACATATCAACGATGTCACTGCGCAATTACAGGCGATAGGCTTTGAGGGTCGTGCGGCGCAGCCTTGCATTGGCCGTGACCGCGCTGACTTGGTGGTGCCCGGTTGCGCCATTCTTGATGGTATTCTGCAGGCGTGGCCCGCTGCGCGCATCCGCGTGGGGGATCGGGGGCTTCGCGAAGGCCTCTTGATCGATCTGATTGAGCGATGGCGCGCCCCGCGCAAATAGATGCTGGGGCTTGCGTTCTGATGCGATTTCGTTATCCACGAACATGGCCCGTCCCCCGAAAGATCTGAAAAAACCGCAAGGCAAATCGCGCAAGCGACGCGCCGATCTGGCGCGAACGGCACTTGGGGCGGAGCCGCCCAAGCGCAGCTTGAAAAAGCCGGTGGCGAGTGATGCGGAGCAGCGCGCCAAACGCGAACTGGCCGAAAAAGTGAAAACGGCGCGGGGACGGAAATTGTCCTCCACGCAGTGGCTTCAGCGACAGCTCAATGACCCCTTTGTCATGCGCGCCAAGGCGGAAGGCTATCGCAGCCGCGCGGCCTACAAATTGATCGGCCTCAACGAGAAATATCACTTCTTGAAACCTGGCGGGCGGATCGTCGATTTAGGCGCTGCGCCTGGCGGGTGGTGCCAAGTGGCGGTGAGAGAGACCAAAGGCACTGGCCGCGTGGTCGGCATCGACTACCTCGCCATGCCGCCGATCGATGGGGCCGCGCTGCTTGAACTCGATTTCCTCGACGAAGGTGCTCCTGGCGCCCTGAAGGCCGCGCTGGGCGGCGAGGCGGATGTGGTGATGTCGGATATGGCCGCGCCCACCACCGGTCATCGGGCGACGGATCATTTACGCATCATCGCCTTGGCGGAACGCGCCCTCGATTTTGCGGAAGAAGTGCTGGCCCCAGGCGGGACCTTTCTGGCGAAGGTCCTGCAAGGGGGCAGTGAAAAATCGCTGCTCGATCGCCTAAAGCAAAAATTTGGACGGGTGGCCCATGCCAAGCCCGAAGCGAGCCGCGCCGATTCGAGCGAGATGTATGTCGTCGCCCTGGGATATCGCGGCGAAAGGAGAGCCTTATGACGACCATCCATGTTTGTCCGCTCACCCACGTTGAAACCGTTGCGACGGAAACGCGGCCTGCGCGCGTGATCAGCCTTCTCGACCCACAAACCACATTTCCGACGATCAAAGGGTATGCGGAGGATCGCCATCACCGGGTATCGATCGACGATATCGCGGATGCGGTCCCTGGGTTCACGGCGCCCGAAGCGCCCCACGTTGAAAGACTGGTGACTTTCCTTGAGGGTTGGGATCCCGATACCCCGCTCTTGGTGCATTGCTGGGCGGGGATCAGCCGATCGACCGCGACAGCCTTTATCGGCGCATGTCTTCATAATCCGCAGACCGATGAGGGCATGATTGCCAAAGCGCTGCGGCGCTGCTCGCCGACGGCATTTCCGAACCGACGGATTATCGCCTTGGCTGACGATGTGTTGGGCCGCGATGGCCGCATGGTCGCTGCGATTGAGGGAATGGGCCGCGGCATGCCGGCCATGGTCGCCGAGCCCTTTTCGATCCCCGCGCGATATTCAATTGATCAACCGAATACTGGTGAATGAAGGAGTCCTGCCATGGAAATCCGTGAAGCGCTAACCTTCGATGACGTGCTTTTAGAGCCTGGTCCCTCCGAGGTGATGCCAACCCAGGTGCAGGTGCATACGCAGCTCACCCGTTCGATTTCGCTCAATATACCGATCATTTCGTCGGCCATGGACACCGTGACCGAGGCGGACCTGGCCATCGCCATGGCACAGAATGGCGGCATCGGGGTGCTGCACCGTAATCTGACGGTTGAAGAGCAAGCAGAGCATGTGCGCCGCGTGAAGCGGTATGAAAGCGGCATGGTGGTTAATCCCTATACCCTCACACCGGATGCAACGGTGGGTGAGGCGAAGGCCATCATGGAGTCAAAACGCATCTCCGGCTTCCCTGTGGTCGAAAAGCCGGACGAGTTCAGCCTTGGAAGACTGGTGGGTGTGCTCACCAACCGGGACATGCGGTTTGCGACGGATCCGACGACGCCTGTGCGGGAGCTGATGACGTCGCAAGACTTGGCTGTCGTGCGCGAAGGCGTGACGCAGGAAGAGGTGCGCGACATCGTCCATCGCCGCCGCATCGAGCGCGTTATTGTCGTTGATGATGACTATCGCTGCATCGGCCTCATCACTGTGAAGGATATGATGAAGTCGGAGCGGTATCCCTATGCGGTGAAAGACGAGGCGGGGCGGCTGCGTGTTGCGGCGGCCTCCACTGTCGGCAATCAAGGGTTTGAACGCGCCGAAGCGCTGCTTGATGCGGGGGTCGACGTGTTGGTCATCGACACGGCGCACGGGCATTCCGCCAGCGTGGCCGAGCAGGTCAAACGGATCAAACGGCTCTCAAGCTCGACCGAAGTGATCGCCGGGAATGTCGCGACCTACGCGGCGGCAAAAGATCTGGCGCTTGCCGGCGCCGACGCGATCAAGGTGGGCATCGGCCCCGGCTCCATCTGCACCACGCGCATCGTCACGGGTA
>CAYFHK010000195.1:0-3026 GCA_964342585.1 uncultured Caulobacterales bacterium
GCCTCGCCGCTCTTTATGAGAGTTGGTCGGTGCCGTTTGCCGTGATCTTGATCGTGCCCTTGGGCGTGATGGGAGCTGTAGCTGCTGTGGTGCTGAACGGTCTTTCGAACGACATCTTCCTTCAGGTTGGGCTGCTTGCCGTGGTCGGCCTCTCGGCGAAGAACGCCATTCTCATTGTCGAGTTCGCAAAAACGCTCGAAGAGCAGGGCGAAAATGCTGTTGATGCCGCCGTGGAAGCCGCGAAGATTCGTCTCCGGCCGATCTTGATGACATCATTCGCCTTTGGCCTTGGTGTCTTGCCCTTGGCATTGGCGTCAGGCGCCGGGGCCGGGGGGCGCTCGGCCATCGGGATTTCAGTTTTGGGCGGAACGATTGCCGCATCGGCGCTGGGCATCTTCTTCACGCCGCTGTTCTATGCGCTTGTCCGCAAAATCCTCAGCGGCAGCGCGGCATCGCCCACCCCCTCACAAGTGCCGACACAAGCGGCGCCTGCGGAGTAATATCGATGGGTTTGAAGTTTGTTGCGTCGCTCTCTGCGTTTGCCCTTTTGGCGTCTGGCTGCATCAGCATGGCGCCAAAGGTCCCATCGCCAGATGCGGCCGTTCCGGATGTGGCGGGAGCAGAAAGCGAGACCCCGACGGTCGATCTTGTGGCGTGGCAGGATTATTTCACCGATCCAGCGCTCCGTATGCTCATCGAGACGGCGCTCGAGAACAATCGCGATTTGCGTGCCGCCGTCCTCAACGTTGAGCGTGCGCGCGCGCTTTACCGCGTTGAACGGGCCGCGTTCTTTCCGCGCGTGAACGGTAGCTTTTCCTATCAACGGCTGCAGTTCGGCGATCAGGGCTTCGCGCCCGGTTTCGGCGGGCCGGGGGGCGGACCGGGAGGTGGCGGCGGTGGCGGCTTTGGCGGCGGTGACCAGGGCGACGGGCCGATTGAGTTCTATAATGCGAGTGTCGGCCTCTCCGGATACGAAGTCGACCTGTTCGGCCGGGTGAAAAGCCTGAACAATGCGGCGCTCGCCACCTATTTCTCAAGCGATGAGACCCGCCGTGCCGCGACGGTTTCCCTGATTGCCGAGGTGGCGAACGCCTATCTTTTGCTCACGGCGGATCGGGCGCTGCTGACGATCGCTGAGGAAACGGTGACAAACCAGGAAGATGCGCTGGCGCTCACCACGCGGCGGTTTGAGGGTGGGGTCGGTAATCGCGTCGCCGTCGAACAGGTGCGAACCGCGATTGAGCGGGCGCGCGCGGATATGGCGACGCTCGAGGCGCAGGTCCGGCGGGATGAGAACGGGCTACGGCTTCTGTTGGGCGTTGCCCAACTGCCCGCGATCGAGGCGCCGAATGCGCCACAAGATGTGACGCTGGCGGATGAATTGCCACCAGCGGTCTCGTCCACCGTCCTCTTGCAGCGCCCTGATGTGCGCGCGGCGGAATATTCACTCGCCGCGGCAAACGCCAATATCGGTGCCGCGCGGGCGGCCTTTTTCCCCCGGCTTTCATTGACGGCGAATGACGGTGTTGGGAGCCAGGACCTGGATAATCTCTTCGGGGAGGGCGCTGAGACCTGGACGTTTTCCCCCTCCGTGTCCGTCCCGCTTTTCACCGCCGGGGCGTTGCGCGGCCAACTCGCCGCTTCAAAGCTTGAGCGCGATGCGGCGCTGGCGAACTATGAACGGGCGATCCAAGTGGCTTTCCGCGACGTTGCTGATGCGCTCGCGATCCGCGCAACGATCGATCGGCGGCTGTCTGCAACGCAGCGCCTCTTGGAGGCGACGGATGCTGTCTACACGCTTCGCCAGGATCAATATGAATCCGGGGTGACGGACTTTCTTGCCGTGCTTGATGCGCAGCGCGAGAATTATAATGCTGAGCGCGAGTTGGTCAGTGTACAGCTTGCACGCGCGGCGAATGTCGTGACCGTCTATCGCTCCCTCGGTGGCGCATCGCTCTACGCGGCACCCGAGGACGACTGACGCCGTTAAGCCTCGTCACCGACATTGCCTCCGAGGCGAAAAATCGCTTTACCACCGGTTTTCCCAAATCAGAGGCATCTTTGGCTTTCTCCTTTCGCTCTTCCGATCCTTCACCCGGCGCAGGCCTTCGCCGCATTGCGGCAAGCCAACTCGCAAGCGCGCTCACGGCGTTGGAAGATGAAGCGCTCGGACCGGACGAGACGGCGCATCAAGTGCGGCGCCGCTGCAAGAAAGTGCGGGCCCTCGTTCGCCTCGCCAGGCCTGCCTTCGCCGAATACGATGCGGTCAATGCGGTCCTGCGAGACACAGCCAGGCTATTGGCGCCGATGCGAGATGCGAAGGTGCGGGCGGAAACCTTCGACCGGTTGATGGCGATTTACGCAGGCGATCTGTCCGAAGAAGACCTTGAGCCCGCCCGCCGGGTATTGGCCGCGCGACACCATGCGGTCATCGCGCGAGACGCGCCCGTTGTCTTCGACGTCGTCAGAGCCAACCTTGCCGCGCTGAGCGAGGACACTGAAAGCTGGCACCTCGACCCTGATAACATGGCGAGCCTCGAAGTCGGTCTGATGAAGACCTACCGAAAGGCGCGTCGGACGTTCGCCGCCGCGGTGAAAACGCGCGACGGCGAATTGATCCACGAGTGGCGCAAATTCGCAAAGTATCACTGGCTACATCTGCGCCTTCTCGGCAAAGGCGCGGGCGCACCGACAGCGCCGCGGATCGTTGCCCTTGATCAGATTACCGATTGGTTGGGCGAGCACCACGATCTTCTCATCCTGCAAGAGCTTTTGCGAGACCAGGATCTCGCATTGGCGGTGAGCGAAGAGGTGCATGAAGCGCTTAGAAGCAGGCTCGATGACCTTGAGATCCGAGCGCTCGATGTCGGCCGCACGCTGTTCGCATCTTCGGAGGAGAATGTGCGCTTGCTCCCAGGGCGGGGCGCGACGGCAGCGATTGCGCAACCATGAACTCGGGGCTCGGCGCACCATGGCGACCCCTGCAGGACTCGAACCTGCAACCGTCGGATTAGAAGTCCGGTGCT
>CAYFHK010000196.1:0-3024 GCA_964342585.1 uncultured Caulobacterales bacterium
AGGCGGCGGGCAAGCCCCTCGTCTTCGTGGTCAACTGCGCCACTGCCCGTGCACGGATTACGAGCGAAACGGCGGTCACCCTCTCGCAGCATGGTACCGTGGCCCCGGTAACAGTGCACAACCGCGTGGATTTTGCCGCCTCAATGATCGACGGACGAGTCGTCGGTGAGATCGCCCCAGAGTGCCGCTCGGCGCAAGAGGTCTCAACGCTCTGGCGTTATCTCGACAGCCGTTTGCGGCGTCTCTCTCCAGACCCGCAACTGCGCCAAACGGGCGCCTCACGCTTCGGCGTTGAGCTTCTCACCCCAGGCGCCCCCCAAGCTATCGAGGCAGAACCCCGGCAAATGGCTGCGGCGGCGCCGCGCCGTCCCGCACCCGCGGTCGATGACACGATAAAAGCCGCGCGACGAGCGACGGCCGCCGCGGCAGAAGCGCCCACAAAAGCCGCCATCTGGGATGGGATTGATCGCCGCCGCCGCGATCAGGGTCCACCACCTGGAATGCCGGATCGGCGCGGTATGCCGATTTTCGGTCGTCGGACAGTCAAATAACCAAAGGTTGGGAAAACCGTAGGCGGAGTATAAAACATGCCTGTCGCAAAATTTGCATCGCTGCATCCTGGCCTTCTGGCGCGCAAAGGACGCGCAATGCCGGCTGCGCGGCCAGAAGAGGCCGGGCGCGACGCCATGACCGAGCATCACTTTCCCGCGCGCAATGAAGCCATCCGCGTTGAGCGGGCCGCAAACGAGACGCCAACGCCGAGCAAAGACTGCCGCGTTGGTCGGAAAATGGCTGAAATGCCGCCAGGCGGCCAAAGGCTTTCGGTCTCGCTCGGGACGCGGCAGCAGCGGCTCTTGCGTCTCGTCGCCGCCGCGACGGATCGCTCGCCCGACAAAATCTTGGGATTGGCGCTTGATGCCTATTTGCCGCGGCTTATCGCCGAAGAGCTGGGCGACTGTCGGTGTCTCAGCCGGTTGATCCTTGCGGACCGGCAGTCACCGAAGAAACCAGCTGAATAACCACGCGCCGGTTGGGGCGTCGAAATTTTGCGAGAATAGATTCGTTGGAGGCCACGCCCGGAATCGAACCGGGGTACACGGATTTGCAATCCGCTGCGTCACCACTCCGCCACGTGGCCACCTTTAAGAGAGCGACGGAATACGCGTTGGGCGACCCAGCGACAAGAGGAAAGAGCGGGGAGGCTTCCAAAATGATCCGGCCCGGCGTATTGGGCGCGTCGCAACCGACATTAAGGGAATGTGCGCATCATGGACACCGTGAAGGCTCGCAAGGCGATGGTCGACAGTCAGGTTCGGCCGAACGATGTGCCCAACGTCCGGCTTCAGCGCGCGATGGAAACGGTGCCGCGCGAGATCTTTGTGCCCGCAAACCGCCGATCGCTCGCCTATGTCGAAAAAGATATTCCGCTTTTTGAGGACCGTTGTCTCCTCAAAGCGCGGGATTTCTCAAAGCTGGTACAAGAGGCGGACATTACCCGTGATGACGTCGTCCTCGATATCGCCTGCGGCTATGGCTACTCGGCCGCCATCATTGGTCATCTGGCCAGTGTCGTGGTCGGCCTCGAGGAGAGCGACGAGGTTGTCGAAAAGGCCAGCGGCTTGGTTGCGGATCTTCAACTCGACAATGTTGCCGTCGTGCAGGGCGCGATTGGGGAGGGATATCCCAAACAGGCGCCCTTCGATGTGATCATCATCGCCGCGGGCATCGAGAAAGGCCTCGAGCCGCTGCTCAACCAGTTGAGCCCAAATGGCGGTCGGCTTGTCACGATCGTGATGAAAGACGGGGTGGGTCACGCCACGCTGTTCACGCGCAATGGCGAAGCCATCGGTGACCGCATCCTTTTCGAAGCATATCCCAGCTGCATCTTGCCGGCTTTCCGTGCCGAGAAAGTTTTCTCGTTTTAACCTTTCGTTAACCAGCTTCAGTAACGACTTGTTAATAACTCGACATCCGTCGGTGCACGCAAAGGACGTGATGCCCCTTGCTCCTCGCGCCGAACGCGGTGATTTTAGCGTCGACGGAAGATAACCAGGGACATTTCGGTATGCCCAGCCCGCAATCAGAACCGAGTATGGACGAAATCCTCGCCTCCATTCGGCGCATCATCTCGGAAGAAGATGATGGCGCTGGGGAAACCGCGAGCCAGAAACAGCCCGAGCGTAAGCTCCAGCCACTGAACCTCGACGAGGCGGATGCTGTCGAAAGCGCGTCCGCCGACGAGGCATCGGAGCAGGCCTCGGATCCAGCTATCGCGGCAGAGGCTGAAGCCGCGGATACAGCCGCGCAAAGAGCGGCTGATGCGGATGAAGGCGCCGCCGACGCCAAAGAAGAAGAGGTCAATGTGGCGCCATTCCCTGCTGCTGAACAAAAGTCCACTGCTGAAATTACTGCTGCCGAGGCGGCCGCGGTTGATCCGCTCGATCAAGAGCCGGAGACCGCGCCGGCGCCTGGGGCGTCACAGCCTTCGACCAACCCGGCCACGAGCGCGCGCGACCTGGTGAGCGATGCGTCGGCGAGCTTGGCAGCGGAAGCCTTTGGCTCCCTCGAACACAATATCCGCGTGTCCAGCGGGGCCGGTCGGACGATGGAGGATATCGTCGAGGCAATGTTGCGGCCCATGCTGCAACAGTGGCTTGACGATAATCTGCCGCAGATCGTCGAGGACAAGGTGGAAGAAGAGGTCCGTCGGATCGCGCGGCGACGCTAAGCCGCCCGAACTGCCGATGGCCTGCCATCGCTTATCGAACTGTTCACGGCCTGGCCCTAGGGTGGATAAAGGTTGGTCGGACGTTGTCCCGGTGCCCGTTGAAGGGGACCGTGAACGCGCTTAGATCAACGATCTTGCCTCTTTAAGACATCGTCGCTTTTCGTTGCGGTCTCGTCGGTGTCTCAATCATCATCCTTGCTGGGAGAAGACCATGCGCGACCCTCACGACATCTACATGAACACGCTTGTGCCCATGGTGGTGGAGCAGACGAGCCGAGGAGAGCGGCCCTTCGATA
>CAYFHK010000197.1:0-3017 GCA_964342585.1 uncultured Caulobacterales bacterium
CTGGCCGAGGCAGTTATTGATCTTGTGGCTGCCCGTATGGTTCAGCTCGTCGCGTTTGAAATAGATCTTCGCGCCTTTGCCGCTCTCCGCTTTTTCGCGCACATGTTCGGTGAGCCGCGAGGCGAAATAGAGCGGCGAGGGGCGGCCCACATAAGTGGCGAGGAGATGATCGAACTCGGCCTTGAATTCCGGATCGGTTTTCGCCGCACCATAGGCTTCCTCAAGCTCTAAGATGAGCGGCATCAAGGTCTCGGCCACGAAGCGCCCGCCAAAAATGCCAAAGCGCCCCTCGGCATCGGGGCCGGTGCGGTAAGAATTTCGGCGCGGGTCGAAGTCGGCCATGGGGGTCTCCAAAAACGAGGGCGGGAAGCCTTAAGGGCTCACGCCATAGCAGCCCGGGCGGCGTGCACAAAGGCGACGATCTTGCTCGGGTCTTTCTCGCCGCGGGCCCGCTCCACGCCAGACGACACATCGACGCCCGCAAAGCCGTGAAGGTGCCGAACAGCTTTGATCGCCTCGCCGACGGTGGTGGGCGTTAATCCGCCCGCCAACAGCCACGGTACGGGCAGGGTATAGCCGGACAGGATCTGCCAATCGAAGGGCTCGCCATGTCCGCCTTGCCGGTCTGCATGGGCAGGCGGCTTGGCGTCGAACAAATAGTAGCGCGGCTTCGGCGCATCGGCGGTGGGCAAATCTCGACGGCTGCCAATGCCGCGCGCCGCGATGAGGGGCAGGGAGGTCTCTCTGCCCAGCGCCATAAGAGGGGCCTCACCGGTGCCATGCCATTGAATCATGTCGAGGTCGGCAGCCTTCGCCTTCTCGGCAATCGCCCGAGCGTCCTGGCCAGCAAAAAGCCCAACGCGGGTGGCGCGCCCTTTCGCCGAGGCGCCGAGCGTCGCGGCGGCCCCTGGCGCAATCGCCCTTGGCGAGCTGTCGACGAACACAAAACCAATCATGTCCGCTCCCGCACCGAGCGCAGCATCGACGGCGTCTTGCGTTTTCAACCCGCAGATTTTGATCAGCGATTGGGCCGCCATGGTTTTAAGAGGCGCGACGCGCAGGCAGGGTTTCGCCAGTCGTCGGGCGCGGACCATCGGTTGCCAAAGCCAATTCGGCCTTCAGGCGTTTGATCTCCGCCTTCCGCATCCGGGCCCGATCGCGCAGGCCGCCATTGCTCAGCCACATGCCCACGGCGCCAAGAAAATACCCAACGAACAGGGTCAGCGCGAGCGCTGCCCACATCGGCATCGGCCCAATATAGAAGGCAGGATCCTCAAGAGAGGAGGGATCAAAGCTGATCCGCACCATTTGCCGGTTGGCCACGAAAAAATTGATGAGCGCGAGCCCGACAATGAACAGGATCGCCGTCATGAAGAATTTGCGCATATTCGCCCGTTAACCCCTTTTCCTTCGCCTCGCTAGAGGTGATGGCGGGGGATTTATTCCGCGGCGAGCGAGAGGCTTGGCGGCTGGTTCACGCGTTCGCGGATTTCCTTGCCCGCCTTGAAAAAGGGCGTCCATTTCTCGTCGATCTCGACAGGCTCGCCCGTGCGCGGATTGCGGCCGGTGCGGGCCTCACGATGCTTGACGGAAAAGGCGCCAAAGCCGCGAAGCTCGACCCGTTCGCCATTCTCCAGCGCGTCGGCAATTTCATCGAAGATCACGGCGACGATCTTCTCGATGTCCTTGACAAACAAGTGCGGATTTTCGCTCGCGATGATCTGGACCAATTCGGATTTGATCATGTTCTCGAACCTACGTTCCCGAGTTCGCGTAGTGAGTTAGCCGCCTTTTGGTCGAGGTGCGAGTCATGAATAACCCAGATTACACCATGCGTTGCAGCAAAAATCCTGAAGAAAGACTGCGGCGGCGCGCCGTTTGCGCCGCAGCAACGCTTCGTTCACAAGCATCGTGTGACGGGCGAAAGGGTCTCGTGGCCAGGAGGCAAAGCTTGGAAGAAACCGTCGATTTCGGACACAGAAAAGTCGCTGCCGCGGAAAAAGAGCCGCTGGTGCGGGCGGTCTTCGATTCTGTCGCGCCCGCCTATGACGCGATGAATGACTTCATGTCCGGGGGTCTGCACCGGGTGTGGAAGTCTGTGTTGCTCGATCGGCTGAACCCGCAGCCCGGCCAGCGTTTGCTCGATGTCGCGGGCGGCACGGGCGATATCGCGCGGGGTTTTCTTGCGCGGGCCGGCGAGCGCGATCCTCGCGATCGCGCGCCAGCCACTGCAACGGTGTGCGATATCAACCACGCGATGATGCGCGAAGGCCGCGAGCGTGCGGGCGACGCTCAAGAGGGGCTCTATCGGGTTTGCGGAAATGCAGAGCAATTGCCGCTGCCGGACCGCTCAGTTGATCGGTACACAATCGGCTTTGGCATTCGCAACGTTACCCATCGCGACCGCGCGCTGCGCGAGGCGTATCGTGTGCTCAAACCTGGCGGGTTGTTCTATTGCTTAGAATTCTCGCAGCCGGAGACGGATACGCTGGGCGCTATCTACCGTCTTTATTCAGATCACCTGATTCCGCGTTTGGGTGAATGGGTGGCCGAAGACCGCGACAGCTATGCGTATTTGGTCGAAAGCATCGAACGCTTCCCGGATGCACCGGCGTTCGCGCGGGAGGTGTCTGCAGCAGGGTTCGCGCGGGTGAAGGCAGAGCGGCTATCGGGCGGCATTGTCGCCCTGCATTCGGGATGGAAGATCGGGCTTTAAATGTTCAAGACGCTGATCGATCTTGGGCGATTGGTCCGTGCAGGCTATGTTCTGGCGCGGCACGACGCGCTGATCCCGAAAGAGTATTCAAAAAGCGTCCCCGCGCCGGTGCGGGTGATCGGCTCGATTTCGCGGATCGGCTCGCGCGACAAGAAACTCCGGCCTGGCCAGCGGCTGGCAAAGGCGTTGAGCGGGCAGGGCCCGGCCTATGTGAAGTTCGGCCAGCTCTTGGCGACACGGCCCGATATTATCGGCTTTCAGATGGCGGACGATCTGGGGGCGCTTCAAGATCGCATGCCGG
>CAYFHK010000198.1:0-2968 GCA_964342585.1 uncultured Caulobacterales bacterium
AGCCACGGGCCAA
Organism: uncultured Caulobacterales bacterium; assembly: GCA_964342585.1. Classification (GTDB taxonomy): domain Bacteria; phylum Pseudomonadota; class Alphaproteobacteria; order Caulobacterales; family Parvularculaceae; genus Parvularcula. The sequence continues at coordinate 14 of CAYFHK010000198.1, forward strand.
GAGCCTCATCGCTTCGGTGGCCGTCGCTGCACCTGGCAAGAGCGGCAGTTCCTCCTCTTCACAGGCTGCGAGTAGCGCATCGGTCGCGCCTGGCGAGACACCGAAGGTTGCGCCTGCCGCCTTGGCCGCGCGCACGTCATCGCGCGTCACCAGCGTACCAGCACCCACTTGGCCACCCGGAACTTTCGCCATCTCGGAAATCACTTCAAGCGCAGCGGGCGTGCGCAAGGTCACTTCAAGAGCGGGAAGCCCACCCGCCACAAGCGCCTCGGCGAGTGGGCGGGCGGTGCTCACATCGTGGACGACGAGCACCGGCACAATCGGCGCTCGCGCGCAGATTTCGCGGGTGATGATTGATGCGTCTTTGGCGGTCAGGCTCATAGGTCAGGCTCCAAAGATGGACGCGCCGTCCGATGCGGCACCAACGGTATTTCGGAATGCGGTAAAGAGTTCGCGGCCCGTACCCCAATGCGCGGAGGACAGGTCCGCTTTGGCATTGGGGCGGCCCGCGACGCCCTCGGCCAAGATATCAAGTGTGCCCGCGTCACCGTCTACGCGCACCAGATCACCATCGCGCACCCGCGCGATCGGACCGCCATCAACGGCCTCGGGCGAGACATGGATCGCCGCTGGCACCTTGCCCGAGGCACCTGACATGCGCCCGTCCGTCACCAGAGCCACCTTTTGGCCACGGCCCTGGCAGATTGAAAGCAGCGGCGTAAGCGAATGCAACTCTGGCATACCGTTTGCCTTCGGCCCCTGAAAACGCACCACAACGACGACATCGCCGGTGAGTTCCCCCGCCTTGAACGCCGCTTTCACTTCGTCCTGATCATGGAAGACGCGCGCCGGAGCCTCGACAACGCGGTTTTCTGGTGCCACGGCGGAGACTTTCATGACGGCCGTGCCGAGCGAGCCTGTCATTCGCTTCAGCCCGCCCGTGGGTTGGAAAGGATCGGCGACAGGGCGCAGAATCTTTTCGTTTAGGCTTTCGCCTGTTCCGGCATGCCAGCCAAGAACACCGTTTTTCAAAACAGGGTCTTGCGCATAATGCTCTAATCCTTCGCCCGCCACTGTCTGCGTATCGGGATGCAAAAGCCCCGCGTTCAATAGCTCGCCGATCATATAGCCCAACCCGCCCGCAGCGTGGAAATGGTTCACATCGGCCAGCCCGTTGGGATAGACCCGCGCCAGAAGCGGCGTAACCTCCGAGAGTTCTGCAAAATCTTCCCAATCAAGGATGATCCCGCCCGCCCGTGCCATCGCAACGAGGTGAATGAGCAGATTGGTCGAGCCACCGGTGGCACCAAGCCCGACGATCCCGTTCACGAAAGCCTTCTCGTCAAGGATCTCGCAGACAGGTCTGTAACTGTCACCCAGCGCCGAAAGTGACAGGGCCCGCTTGGCCCCTTCGGCGGTCAGCGCATCGCGCAACGGCGTATTTGGCGTCACGAAACTGGCACCCGGCAAATGCAGCCCCATAAACTCCATCAGCATCTGGTTGGTGTTAGCCGTGCCATAAAAAGTGCAAGTGCCCGGGCCGTGGTAGGCCGCCATTTCCGCCGCCATCAGCTTGTCACGTCCACATTCTCCGGCGGCAAACTCCTGACGCACCTTGGCTTTCTCATCGTTCGGCATGCCGCTTGTCATTGGCCCCGCTGGCAGGAACACGGCGGGCAGATGGCCAAAGGCTTGCGCCGCGATCACGAGACCGGGCACGATCTTGTCACAGACACCGAGAAACACGGCGGCATCGAAAGTGTTGTGGCTCAACGCGACCGACGCAGCCAGCGCGATCACGTCCCGCGAGAAGAGGCTTAGTTCCATGCCGGCCTCGCCTTGCGTAACACCATCGCACATCGCAGGCACGCCGCCTGCAACCTGCGCTGTCCCGCCTATCTCGCGAACCGCTTCCTTTATCAGCGCTGGATAATTCTCAAACGGTTGGTGCGCCGACAACATATCGTTGTAGGCCGTCACGATGCCAAGGTTGCCCGCGCTGCCCTCGACAAGCTTGGCTTTGTCTGCGCCCATAGCCGCATAGGCATGCGCCTGCCCGCTGCAGGACAAATGCCCCCGCGCCGGCCCTCGTGTCCGCGCCGCCTTCATACGCTCCAGATAGTCCGCCCGCGCGACCGCGCTGCGCGCCATGATGCGCTCCGTCACACGATCCACTGTTGAATTAAGCGTCATTTCTGTTTCGTCCTTTCAAGCTATCTCGCGCCAGCGCCTGCCCTCTTTGTGCAAGAGCATCAGCGCATCTTCAGGCCCCGAACTTCCCGCATCATAGGGCTCTGGCATTTGGTTTGACGCCTCCCAGGCGGATATAATCGGGTCAGCCCATGCCCAGGCCGCCTCAACTTCGTCGCCACGCATAAACAGCGTCTGATCGCCACGGATCACATCCATGATGAGCCGCTCGTAAGCATCTTGCGGATCGGCCTTTTCCTTGAGGGCGTCGGCAAAGGTCATGTCCAAATTCACTTCGGCAAGGCGGAAGCCACCTGGCCCAGGCTCTTTGATCGTGTTGCGCAGGGTAATGCCTTCGTCGGGCTGAAGCCGGATGATCATGGCATTGCCACGGCGATGTTCCATCTTGGGAAAGATCGAATGCGGCGGATCGCGGAACACAACGGCGATTTCCGAGGCACGCCCACGCAGCTTCTTGCCCGTGCGCAGGTAGAAAGGCGTTCCAGCCCATCGCCAATTCCCGATCCCGACCTTCATCGCGACAAAGCTTTCGGTGCGCGAGTCGGGGGCGCCTGCTTGCTCGCGGTAGCCGCCTTCGCCGTTCAGCCCGCGATATTGCCCGCGCACGATGTCGTCCGGCCCCACGGGTTCGAGCGCCTCGATCACTTTGACCTTCTCGTCGCGCACCGCGTTCGGGGTGAATTTCGATGGCGGTTCCATGGCGGTCAGGCACAGAAGCTGCATCAGGTGGTTCTGCACCATATC
>CAYFHK010000199.1:0-2956 GCA_964342585.1 uncultured Caulobacterales bacterium
CCTGCCGTTTAGCATGGTCCACCTCACCTTCGGCCACCAACGTGCGGCGCGCGTAACAGCCGACCGCGGACAGAAGCATGGCCCACGACGGAACCCTGCCGGAAAGCGCTTGACCGACACGCCCCGACTACAGAGGGCATTCGATCCTTAGCTTGCTGTTGAGCGCTTCTATGATGCCGCTATCGGTCGGGGTCTCAGGTCATGAGACGCCCAACCTAACATCATTCGAATAGATCCAGAGGTCCGGATCGCGGGAGGTGAGTTTTCCTCCATTGTGCGACCTGATCGTCCGTGGGTGGCTGACTTCTCCGCATTTCCGTTCCAGCGTCTGCGCTGTGTCTTCACCCCGATAGGAAAAGCGTGGATCGGTCGCTGGGCGGGTCCGACATTGGAACGCCATTGGTCCGAGCGACAATGCCGACGAGCTTGCGCTTGATGATGTCCTGCAGCATCTCCTTGTCCGGCATCTGTTCAACAGCCTGCCCGACGCCCGCCGATTGATCGGCGCATCGCGCAGCGACTACAACCATGGACGCTGGCATTCGAGCCTGGATGGGCTCACGCCTTGGTCTTTCGCCAACCGGTTGGGAGACGACCAAAACCTGAATGGTGTTATCCTCTGATAGGGGACACCCCGGGGGACAGCTCAGTTGCCGTGCGCGATCTCGTGCGGGTGATCAAGGGGCGGTCCTCGCGCAAGACAGAGAAGGAGTTACCGCACCTGAAGGGGCGATGTTAAAGTCTAGGGGTTTTGGGGCCGCGGCTACTTCTCCGTGACGAGCGGCGTCGTCACGGTAGACATCGTACTTCAGCACTTGGCTGAGCGCAGCCAGCATGCCGTCGTGCCAGCTGGTAGTGGATGACCTGAAAAAATCGCCAATTTACCTGAATAAATAGGTCTTTCGTCAGATAAACCGGCTAGACAACTGCTCGTGAGTCCACATGCCAAGAATACGCGGCGGGTTTGGAGCCAGGTAATCGTCAATTTTGTAGATGGGTGGCGGCAGTGAGTAGGGTGGCTTGCAAAGGTTTATGAAGCGAAACTCGCCATTATCAATATCATTGTTGTGGTCAACAAAATCATAGCTTGTTGTCAGAAAAAATTTGACCCCCGATCGGGCGGCATTTTCTAGGCAACGCAGACTGTCGACAAAGGATAGATGAAATAAAGTGTCACGGCAGAGCCACATATCTGCATGTGGGATCGGCCCTTCTACAATATCTAACACCTCAAAACGCCGGTTTGGTTGTGTGTATATCGTACGAATTTGTTTGATAAGGTCGGGTACTATGTCGCAGCCGATATATTCAAATTCTTTTGGAAAGACGATGCGACTCATCCAATTAAAATCACCGCAGGGCGCATCCAAGAGGGTTTTAACGTTGTAATCGGAGATAATTTTAGGCAGCTCCCGCCGAACAATCGTTGTATTATAAATAGTGCTGCCAAATCCACTGACAGACTCGCTATTTTTCCAATTGTTATTTGAATATATACTTTCAAATATGTCTGATCTCTCAGGCGTTTCCGATTGATGGCTTAGCTGTTTGGGCTTTTCGCCATTGTAGCGGAAGTTTAAATAGTACCACTTCCAGAATGCGTTCACGGTTTGCGGATGTCGGACGCAAGCGGACTTCGCGAATGTTCTAAGCGCTTTATTCAAGGTGACTTCTTTGATTGTAGAGGTGAGTTTGCTCTTTAGCTGGTCGCTTTTGTTGAAGCTTCACTCGTCGGGCATCGCAAACTCGTCCATAGTCATTGTTCCCTTACTGCGTGACAGATCACACATTATATGGATTGCGCTACCCGTTTTGGCCTATGCAGACAGTGTTTTTTTTAGCGCCATATGTGAGAAGATCCCGAGGGAAGAGGGGGCGGGCGCTTCGGGGTGGCGTTTCATGAGCGTGGAAATTTCCGTCATCGTGCCGATCCTCAACGAGGAGGAGAGCATTCCGGTGATGCGCGAGCGCGTCGTCGCCGAGGTTGCGCCGCTCGGCAAGCCCTTCGAGATCATCTTCGTCGACGACGGCTCGACCGACCGGAGCTTCGAGATCCTGAGCGAGCTCGCCGCCCAAGACCCGCGCGTCGTGGTGCTGAAGTTCCGCCGCAACGCCGGGCAGACCGCGGCGATGACGGCGGGGATCGAGTACGCGCGGGGGCGGCTCCTCGTCACCATGGACGGCGACCTGCAGAACGACCCGGCCGACATTCCGATGATGCTGGCGAAGATCGACGAGGGCTATGACCTCGTCATCGGCTGGCGGATGAACCGCCAGGACAAGTGGCTGTCGCGCAAGCTTCCGTCGATGATCGCCAACCGGCTGATCGGCAAGGTGACGGGCCTGCCGGTGCGCGACAACGGCTGCTCGCTGAAGGTCTACCGGGCCGAGACGATCAAGCGGGTGCCGCTCTATTCCGACATGCACCGTTTCATCCCGGCGATGACGACGACGCTCGGCGCGCGGATCGCCGAGGTCGGGGTGCGCCATCACGCGCGCCAGTTCGGGGTTTCGAAATACGGGCTGTCGCGGATCTTCAAGGTGATCCTCGACCTCATCGCGATCAAGACGCTGCTGCTTTTCGCCCGCCGGCCGCTGACCCGGTTCGCCGGGCTCGCGGCGCTTTCGGCGGCGGTCGGGCTGGCGGTCTGGATCGCCGGAGCGACGGGAGCGGACGCCGGCGCGGTGACGGTGCCGGCGGCGGTGGCGATGCTCTTTGGCTCGCTTTCGGTGTTTCTCATCATGCTCGGCGCGGTGGCGACGCTGGTCCACCGCCGGTCCGGGCAGGCGGAGATGGAGTGGTTGTTCGATGACGGCTGAAACGAAGACGATGGCGGCGGCGGCGAAGGCGGCGGGCGCGGGCAAGACCGGGATCGCCCTGACCGCGCTGGTCGCGGTTGACGGCGACAGCCGGGATTTCGCCGACCTGATCGGCGGCTATCTCGACGCGCTCGAC
>CAYFHK010000200.1:0-2940 GCA_964342585.1 uncultured Caulobacterales bacterium
GCAGCGCCACCCATGAAGTCGTCACCGACCGGATCGAGCTTGGCACCTACATGCTTGCCCCCGTCATCGCGGGGGGCGAGGTCGAATGCATTGGCGGGCGCTTGGCGCTTGTTCAGGCGTTCTCGGAGAAGCTGGATGCCGCCGGAGTCGACGTCAGCGAAACCGAGCGCGGCTTGCTTGTGCGCAGGCGTGGAGACCGCGTGAAGGCTGTTGACGTTGTAACCGAGCCATTCCCGGGCTTTCCGACCGACCTTCAGGCGCAAATGATGGCCGCTCTGACCACGGCTGACGGAGTGTCTGTGTTAGAAGAAAAAATCTTTGAAAACCGCTTTATGCACGCGCCTGAACTGATGCGCATGGGCGCGCAAATCGAGGTGCACGGCGGAACCGCGACCGTGACCGGTGTAGACACGCTCAAAGGCGCGCCGGTTATGGCAACGGATCTGCGGGCCTCGGTCTCGTTGATCCTTGCGGCCATGGCGGCCGAGGGCGAAACCCTCGTCAAGCGGGTCTACCATCTGGACCGTGGTTATGAACGTGTCGAAGATAAGCTGAGCCAGATTGGCGCTCATATCGAAAGGGTGCAGGAATAGTGGTACAGGACGCATCCTTCGAAGACGGTCGTGAGAAACCGATCAACATTGCCGCCTTGGACGCCGATGACCTCAGGGTGATTTCGGCGCTTGCTCAGGATGCCGTATTTCCGATCACCGAAATGAAATGGCACGCGTCGTCGCGCCAGTTTGGCATTTTGCTCAATCGTTTCCGCTGGGAGCTTTCCGCGTCGAAAACCAGCAAGCCCGAGCGTGTGCAATCCGTCTTGGCGTTTGAAAACGTGACCAATATCGCCTCACAGGGCATTGATCGTCAGGATCAGGACCTCGTCCTGTCGGTGCTGTCGCTGGAGTTTGAAGCAGCCGATGAAACCGCGGGCCATGTCACGATCAATCTTGCGGGCGACGGGGCAATCCGCGTTTCGCTCGAGGCTCTGGAATGCCGCCTGAAAGACGTCACCCGCCCCTACGTTGCGCCCTCCGGAAGCGCCCCGTCGCACGATTGACGCAATGGGTATTGGGTTTCCATCGCAATCGAAAGACGTCACATGAAACGCTCGCGTATCAACCAGATCATGACCGAAGCGGATGAAATGATCCGCAGCCACGGCTTTGCCTTGCCGCCTTGGGCCTATTGGTCACCCGATAAATTCAACGCAAATGCCTCAGTCGCTGAAAACGTCATCAGCGCACGCTGTGGCTGGGATATTACGGATTATGGTGCGGGCGATTTCGACAAGATGGGATTGTTCCTCTTTACCCTGCGCAACGGTCGGTTGGACGACCTGCAACGCGGAGGCGGCATGTGCTACGCCGAGAAACTTCTGATCTCGCGGCAAGATCAACTCTCACCGATGCACACGCATGTCATCAAAGCCGAAGACATCATCAATCGCGGCGGCGCGACCATGGTGATCGAGCTTTTTGGCTCGGACGACCATGGCAATTTTGCTGAAGACCGAGGAGGCGTCGTCTTCTGCGATGGCATACGACGAGAGTTCGCCGCCGGAGAAAAGCTGAAGTTTGCACCAGGCGAAAGTGTCACCTTAATGCCGGGCGATTGGCACGCGTTTTGGGGTGAAGGCGGCGATGTCCTGATCGGCGAAGTGTCGACGGTTAACGATGATGAGACCGATAACATTTTTCGTGACCCCATTGGCCGCTTTGCCCACATCGAGGAAGACGAAACGCCAATGCATTTGCTGGTGAGCGACTATAAGACTTGGCTGAGCTAACAAATGGTCAAAGTCACTGCGCCAATTGTTGATCCTAAACAGTTTCTGACGGATCTGTTCACGCGCGCGGTTGCAAAAGCCGATCCGATGAAAATGCTGGGACCGTTTTTGCCAGCGCGGCCAAAGGGACGGTTGATCGTCATCGGCGCGGGCAAAGCAAGCGCGCGCATGGCCGAAGCCGCGGAAGCGCATTATGGCCCTTGCGAGGGCTATGTCATCACCCGCTATGGATACGAGCGCCCTTGCAGCGGCATCGAAATCGTTCAAGCCGCGCACCCAGTGCCGGATCAGGCCGGTGTGAGGGCAACGCGCGCGCTACTGAACCGTGTCTCAGATTTGGAGCCGGACGATCTGGTGGTTGCGCTGATCTCGGGCGGTGGCTCTGCTTTGCTGTGTGCGCCCGTGGAAGGTGTGACATTGGCCGAAAAGCAGGCGCTTAACGATCAGCTTCTGGCCTCGGGAGCGCCCATCTCGGACATGAACGTGATCCGCAAACAGCTTTCCGAGGTCAAAGGCGGACGACTGGCTGCGGCGTGTTATCCGGCGCAGTTGGTCAGCCTGTTGATCTCGGATGTGCCCGGGGATGACCCGCAGTTGATCGCCTCGGGTCCGACTGTAGGCAATGATAGCACACCACAGCAGGCGCTTGATCTCTTGGATAAATGGGGCATTGACCTCGCGCCTCATGTCCGCGCGGCGATTGGCAAGCAAACTGGCGCGGTTACGCCAGACGATCCGCGGCTGGCAAACGCCATCACCAAGATTATCGCCGCCCCGTCCAAGTCTCTGGCGGTCGCAGCCAAAGAAGCTAGTGCGCAAGGGGTTGAGGCCCGTATTCTTGGGGATGCGCTTGAGGGAGAGGCCCGCGATCTGGGCGCGCAACACGCGCGTTTGGCGCTAAAGTTGCAAGCCGAGCTTGGGGACGGCGACCCCCCGATCCTGTTGCTATCTGGCGGCGAATGCACCGTCACGCGCACGGGCAACGGAATCGGTGGTCCCAACGCCGAATACACGCTAGCGGCCGCAATCGCGCTTGAGGGCAAAGCCGGCATCCACGTTCTGGCCTGCGACACAGACGGTGTTGACGGCGCAGCCGAGGTCGCCGGGGCGTACGCTGGGCCAGACGTCATTGACCGCGCCGCAAAGGCGGG
>CAYFHK010000201.1:0-2882 GCA_964342585.1 uncultured Caulobacterales bacterium
TACCAAAAACCGGTGCCTTACCACTTGGCGACACCCCAAGCGCTGATGCGAGCGCGGCGTATAGCGAGCGCCGATGAGCGAAGCAACAGAATTTCAGCAACGAGACCCGCGACAGCTTGGAAACCCCATTGCAAGCCCTGCGGCGCAGCGGTATGCGCTGTTCCCCGGTCGGAGTGTAGCTCAGCCTGGTAGAGCACTGTCTTCGGGAGGCAGGGGCCGTGAGTTCGAATCTCGCCACTCCGACCATTTTTTCCCGCGTTCATTTTTCATGCGCTGGATGATCGCCGAACACGGAAGGTCGCCATGTTTATTCACCTCACGGATCGCGTCTCCGTTGCCCCGCAAATCACCGCTGATGACGTTGAGCGTGCGAAGACTGAAGGCTTCACGCATATTCTCTGTAATCGCCCTGATGGCGAGGTCCCCGGACAACCGACCATGGCCGAGATTGAGGACGCAGCGCAGAAACAAGGCCTCGCCTTTTCCGCCATTCCCATTGGACCGGCCGGCATTTCCCCCGACGACATCTCCGCCGCCGCCGATGTTTTTGGATCTGGTGAGCATGTGCTCGCCTATTGTCGCAGCGGTACGCGGAGCACCACACTGCACGCGCTGACGCGCGTCGTCGGCGGCGAAGATGTCGATCGCGTGATCGATGAGGCCGCCGATGCGGGATATGACCTCTCGTCGATGCGGACAGCCTTTGAAACACTCGCTGGTCAATAAATCAGCGGGCTGACCAGCAGCGGAGCGCACGCCTGTGATCCCCTTTGTGAAGGAATTCGACTTTGCCTATGGACGCCCAGATCGGCTGAGCGACTTGATCGTTCGCGTGGTGGCCGAAAATCCCGGTCCCTTCACTTATACAGGCTCTGGCACTTATCTCATCGGCGATGCGAAGGGTGTTGCCGTTATTGATCCGGGCCCAGCCCTTGATCCGCATGTCGATGCGATTTGTGCTGCGGCACCCGGTCCGATCACCGATATTTTGGTGACCCATTCCCATCGTGATCATTGCGGCGGCACCGATGCCCTTGTGGCGCGCACGGGCGCCACTGTTCATGCCATGCCTGTCAGGCGGCAAGCGAGCGCACCGGACGCTCCAAAGCATGCCCCGGCGCTCGACGAAGGCGTTGATGAAAGCTTCGCGCCGACAGCACATCTGTCGCATGAAGATATCGTCCGTGGGCCCTCTTTCACGCTTCGCGCGCTCCATACGCCGGGGCACATGGCCGAACACCTTTGCTTTCATCTTGAGGAGGAGGATGTCCTCTTCACCGGTGACCACATTATGGGATGGGCCACAACGGTGATCGCACCCCCCGATGGCGACATGGAGGATTATCTCCGCAGCCTAGATTACCTGCTCACCGTCCCGCACCGCCGCTATTTACCAACCCATGGCGCCCCGATCGACGACCCCTTGCCTTTCGTTGAAGCCGTGAAAGCCCATCGGCTGGCGCGGGATGAGGCGATTTTAGCGGCGGCCTTGCAGGCGCCCAGAAACGCTCTCGAAATCGTCGATGAAGTCTATGAGGGATTGGTGCCCGCGCTGCGACCGGCAGCGGCGCTGAATGTGAGAGCCCATCTCACGCGCCATATCCGTCTGGGGACGATCCACCTTGACGGTGAGATTTACCGCAAAGTTTGATGGCGCGCAGGTCAGGCGTCGGAGGGTTCGGCGGGTAGATAGAGAGCCTGGCGTGTTTTCCGGAGGAGTTCACGCTGACGCTGATTGAGGCCATGCTCGCCCTCGCCGACCCGGCCCATCATGTCGACCAGATCCTTCATCTCATCCAGGGTACAGCGATCATGGATCGGGCGGAGAAGGCGCTTGAGTGAGGCCATCGGATCGAGTTGACCAACCGCCATACGCCCAAAAGAGAACAGCCCCTCAGCATCGTCTGTACCGATACCAAAGGCGCGCTCCATTTCGCCCATAATCTGATATTTGTGATCAAGGCTCAGCTGCCCCCGCAGGAGCGCGATCTGCACCAATAAAATGGCCGCCGCCTCACGCGGGTCCGTTAGTGTTTCGACGAGACGACCGCGTCGCGAGCCCGCTTCACGTCCACGCCACGACCGCCATGCCATCAGACCAAGGATCAGAAGAACCAACCCTGCGAGCGACGTCAGCAAGGGTCCCACAGGCTCAAATCTCCTGGCTGCCGATGGCCGCGCGCAGGCGGTTGGCCAGCTCACGAATATCCTCAAGACCGGGGTGAAGGCTCAACGCCTTTTCATAGTGATCGAAAGCGGCACGGGTGTCGCCTTCGGCATTGGCCAAATTACCGAGCGCGATATGCGCATTAAAGTGACGCGGCTCGAGCGCGAGTGCGCGCGTGAATGCGGCGCGCGCAGCATTGCTGTCCTCACGGAGGCGGGCGGCGTAACCGGCAAGCATCCAGCCCTCACCATAATGGGGAGCGAGGCTCGTCACGTGATCGGCGAGAACAGCGGCGGTTTGGGCATCCCCCAAATCGATCGCCGCGGTGAGCCGCGCCGCCAGGATATTGATCCCGGTTTCAGGCGCGATCAGCCAAATCTCTTGGATTTCGTCTGCGACGGCTTCGCTATCGTCGGTGCCCACGCGCAGCTTTTCGAAAAGCTCATCCAGGCGCGGGTCACGCTGGTCAGCAAGCGACGGCGTCGCCCAGCCGAGACCAAACACAACCAATGAAATAACGGCCAACCACATCCGTTGAGAGTAACGCATGCTGGTGTTTTGGCCAATCCAGATTGAAAAGGTCTTAGCCCTGGCGCGCCTTAAAACGGCGTTGGGTTTTGTTGATCACGTAAATCCGGCCGCGACGCCGCACGACGCGACAATCAGCATGCCGGTTCTTCAGCGATTTGATCGAGCTGCGGACTTTCATGTGACG
>CAYFHK010000202.1:0-2881 GCA_964342585.1 uncultured Caulobacterales bacterium
GATGTGCCGTCCGAGGTGATTGACCGGGCGTTGTCGGGGCATTTGACGGTAACGGCCAGCGGCGACCAGCGCCGTGTTGATCACTTTGTCGAATTCCACGCAGGCGCGGCGAGCTTCCCGTGGCGCAGTCAGGCCAAGTGGATCGCCCACCGGCTTCGCCAAAGTCACCATCCAGATAGCAACGTCCCGCTGGATGTTGCAGCACGGGTTTTCCGGAGCGATCTGCATCGCCGTCATCTTGAGAATACGGGCGCCGATTTGCCGGGTGCGTCGGAAAAACTCGAAGGCGCGATTCGTCATGAAACGGCCGTCGCTTCGATGAAGGGCGGGATCAGCCTGTTGCCCGATGCATTTTTTGATGGCCGTATTTTTGATCCATCCGGCATCAAGTGATGCTTTCTTGGGCAGTTTTCTGCGCCCCATCGGTCAAAATGGCGCAGTTGTGACGCATCTTCCGATTTTTTCCTATGCCTCAATGCTGCGCTGCCGCATGAATTGGTCATCGGCGCACAACGGGGTGCGTTGAACCGAATTCTCCCACTGACAGGGATTCTTTGAGCAAGGCCGCTCGCGCACCGCTGAGATTTCAGCGGGCTGTGCAGTGGCCTTTTTTGTTTGCCCGGACCCTCCCCCGGGCGCATCGAAAGGAAAGATGATGAGAAAGCTTCTTTTGGGTCTGGCCGCGTCAACCGCGCTGACAAGCCCCGCATTTGCCGAATTGCTGGAGCTGGAAAAAGACGAACTCACCTTTGGGTTCATCAAGCTGACGGATATGGCCCCGCTCGCCGTGGCCTATGAAAAGGGGTATTTTCTGGACGAGGGGCTGTTTGTCACGCTTGAGGCGCAGGCCAACTGGAAAGTGCTTCTTGATGGTGTGATCGACGGGCAGTTGGACGGCGCGCATATGCTGGCCGGTCAGCCTTTGGCGGCGACCATCGGATTTGGCACCGAGGCGCATATTATCACGCCGTTTTCCATGGACCTGAACGGCAACGGGATCACCGTGTCGAATGAAGTTTGGGAAAAAATGCTGCCGCATATCCCGAAGATGGACGATGGCCGCCCGCAACACCCGATCAGCGCCGCAGCCCTTGCCCCCGTGGTCGAAGAGTTCAAGAACGAAGGCAAGCCGTTCAACATGGGCATGGTCTTTCCGGTCTCGACCCACAATTATGAACTGCGCTACTGGCTGGCCGCAGGCGGGTTGCATCCGGGTTTCTACAGCCCCGAAAACATCTCCGGCCAGATCGGCGCCGATGTCTTTCTTTCCGTGACCCCGCCGCCGCAGATGCCGGCCACGCTGGAGGCGGGCACGATCCACGGCTATTGCGTCGGCGAGCCGTGGAACCAGCAAGCGGTGTTCAAGGGCATCGGTGTGCCGATCATCACCGACTACCAGCTTTGGAAGAACAACCCCGAAAAGGTCTTTGGCATTACGGCAGAGTTTGCCGAACAGTATCCCAACACCACGCTGGCCGTGACCAAGGCGTTGATCCGTGCGGCGATGTGGCTGGATGAAAACGACAATGCCAACCGCCCCGAGGCGGTCGAGATTCTGTCGCGCGCGGAATATGTTGGCGCGGATTACGATGTGATCGCCAATTCGATGACGGGCTTTTTCGAGTTCGAGAAGGGCGACAAGCGCGACATTCCCGATTTCAATGTCTTCTTCCGCCACAATGCGACCTATCCGTTCTATTCGGACGCGGTGTGGTATCTGACGCAGATGCGCCGCTGGGGCCAGATCGACGAAGCCAAACCCGACAGCTGGTATGACGAGGTCGCGAAGTCGGTCTACAAACCTGAAATCTATCTCGAAGCGGCACGCCTGCTGGTCAATGATGGCTTGGCGAACGAGGCCGATTTCCCTTGGGACAGCGACGGCTACAAAGCCCCGACACCCGCCGCCGATATCATTGACGGTATCCCCTATGACGGCCGCAGCCCGAACGCGTATCTCGATAGCCTGCCGATCGGGCTCAAGGCCGATCAGCGCGTCATCGGCTCCGATGTCGAAGGCTGAATCGGCGGTGCGCCGCTGAGGCGCACCCCAAGCCCACATTGGACGCGCGAGCTGCGCGCGTCCGCCCCCACGAAGACGAGGACGAGATCCCATGACCACGGTCGATCCAGAATTCTCCGCCAGAGCTGAACGCGAAGCACAGCGTGCGCGGCTCTTTACCCGCATCAATGCTGCTGACAAATGGTTTCAGGTTCTGGGCCTGTCGTGGCTCACCCCGATCCTGCGCGCCAGTGCCGGTGACAACCCGCGCGCGCAATTCAAGGAAATCTGGCGACTGCTCGCCGTTCCGCTTCTGGCGATTGCGGCGTTCCTCATGCTCTGGGGCGTTTTGGCGCCCAAGGTGCAGACGTCGCTCGGTGCCGTGCCCGGTCCGGCGCAGGTCTGGGAAGAAGCGGTGAACCTGCACGAGGACGCGCGGGCCAAGGCCGCCAAAAAGGCAGAGTTCGAAGCCAAGGTTGCCCAGCTCAACGAACGCCTGATCTCGCAGGGCCGCGAGCCGAAAGAACGGGCCTATACCGGTGCGCCGACCTATTACGAGCAAATCTGGACCTCGATCCAGACCGTTTTCTTCGGCTTTCTTCTGGCGACCGTAGTCGCCGTGCCGCTGGGAATTCTGGCGGGGCTGTCGCCCACCGCCAACGCGGGCCTGAACCCGTTGATCCAGATTTTCAAACCGGTGTCGCCTCTGGCGTGGCTACCGATTGTCACGATGATTGTCTCGGCGCTGGCCGCGACCGAAGGGGGGCTGTTCCCGAAAAGCTTCATCATCTCGGCTGTCACCGTAACGCTGTGTTCGCTCTGGCCGACGCTGATCAATACGGCGCTGGGCGTGGCGAGCATCGACAAGGATCTGGTGAA
>CAYFHK010000203.1:0-2866 GCA_964342585.1 uncultured Caulobacterales bacterium
CGAGGTTCAGATGAGCGCCGAAGGTTCGACCTACACCCGCGCGCAAATGAACGAATTGATGGACCTCGCGGAAAAGGGCGTGTCCGAACTCGTCGCCGCACAAAAGGCCGCCACCGCATGACCCGTCCCTTTTCCGGTGATCGCCTTCTGGTCGCCACGCATAACAAAGGCAAACTTGAGGAGATCGCCGATCTCCTCAAGCCCTATGGCGTGTCCGTTGTCGGCGCGGCCGAGATGAACCTGCCGGAGCCGGAAGAGACCGAAACAACCTTTGTCGGAAATGCCCGGATCAAGGCCCACGCCGCGGCCAAGGCGACGGGCCTTCCGGCACTTTCGGACGATTCCGGGATCGAGATCGATGCGCTGGATGGTGCGCCCGGTGTCTATACCGCCGATTGGGCCGAAACCCCGAACGGGCGCGACTTTGTTATGGCAATGGAACGCGCCCATCGCGAACTTGAGGCCAAGAACGCGCCCTACCCCCGCACCGCGCGGTTTTGTTGCACGCTTGTCCTTGCCTGGCCTGACGGCCATGACGAGGTGTTTCCCGGCGTGATGCCCGGGCAGGTCGTCTGGCCCATGCGGGGCGATCAGGGTCATGGCTATGACCCGATTTTCATGCCGGACGGATATGACATAACCTTTGGCGAAATGGACCGGTGGGAGAAAAACCGCATCAGCCACCGCGCCGATGCCTTCCGCAAACTGGTCGAGGGCTGCTTTGGCGGATGACTGGCGCGACGGGGGCTTTGGCCTCTACGTGCATTGGCCGTTTTGCGAGGCCAAATGCCCCTATTGCGACTTCAACAGCCACGTTGTCCGCCACATAGACCAATCCGCATGGGCCGAGGCATATCTGCGCGAATTGGACCGCGTGGCGCAATCCCTTCCCGATCGTGTTCTCAATTCGATCTTTTTCGGCGGCGGCACGCCAAGCCTGATGCATCCCGACACCGTTGCCGCGATAATCGAAGGTGCGCGGAGATACTGGCCCTTTGCCAATGACGTGGAAATCACGCTTGAGGCCAACCCCGGTTCGGTAGAGGCGGGCCGGTTTTCCGGGTACCGCGACGGCGGGGTAAACCGCGTCTCGATGGGTATTCAGGCGCTCAACGATACCGATCTTCGCCGCCTTGGCCGGATTCATACCGTCGCCGAGGCGCGCGCGGCCTTTGACATTGCGCGGGACTGCTTTGACCGGGTCAGCTTTGATTTGATCTATGCCCGTCAGGACCAGACCGTTGCGGATTGGGAGGCCGAATTGCGCACGGCGCTTTCCATGGCGGTGGATCATTTGTCGGTCTATCAACTGACCATCGAACAGGGCACTGCCTTTGGCGACCGCTACAATGCGGGTAAACTTCGTGGTCTTCCCGATGATGATCGCGCGGCGGATATGTATGCTCTAACACAGGCGATTTGTGCCGAATTCGGTATGCCGCGCTATGAGGTGTCCAACCACGCGCGCGACGGTGCGCAGTCGCGGCACAACCTGATTTACTGGCGCTATGGCGACTATGCCGGGATCGGTCCGGGCGCGCACGGTCGGTTGACCATCGACGGGAAACGCTATGCCACCGAAACCCATCGCGCGCCGGGCGCGTGGCTTGAGGCCGCGCGCCAAGGCAGCGGCGAAACCGTTTTAGACGCGTTGACACCCGCCGATCAGGCCGACGAATATGCGATGATGTCGCTCCGCCTTGCCGAAGGAATGGACGAGGCACGCTACGAGCGGCTCGCGGGCCGCCCATTGGACGAACGGGCCGTTCAAAATCTCATTGATCTCGGCATGATTGCCCGCGACAACGGAAGGATTGTCGTTCAGGATCAAGGGTTTATGATCCTGAACACGGTTCTTGCCGAATTGTTGGCGGCTTAGGCGCCGCCAATCACCCCGCACAGCGTATCGAGATCATCCAAGGACTTGTAGCTGATGCTCAACACGCCTTCTTCACCACCCGATTTGTGATCAATCGTAACCTTCATACCAATCGCGGCGGACAGATCACGCTCAAGCGCCAGCGTATCTGCATCCTTTTCGCCAGTGCCGGAGGATTTGCCCGATCCCGTGCCCTTGGGTTTCGTGCTGCTGCCGTCCTTGCGAACGAGCGCTTCGGTTGCGCGCACCGACAGACCGTCCTTGACCACCTTCTGCGCCAAACCTGACGGGTTCGGCGATGTGATCAAGGCCCGCGCATGTCCCGCGCTCAATCGGCCATCTTGAAGCATATCCTGCACATCCTGCGGCAAAGACAGCAAGCGCAGAAGGTTCGCGATATGGCTACGGCTTTTGCCAAGAGCTTCGGCAAGCTTTTCCTGCGTATGACCAAACCGGTCCATCAATTGCCGATAGCCTGCCGCTTCTTCGACCGCGTTCAGGTCGGCGCGCTGGATGTTTTCGATGATCGCGATTTCCAGCACTTCGACATCGTCGAATTCCCGCACCAGAACCGGCAATTCATGCAGTTGCGCCCGCTGCGCCGCGCGCCAGCGCCGTTCACCGGCGACGATCTCAAACACGCCCCCGTCACGGGGCCGCACGATCAGGGGCTGAATGACGCCCTTTTCGGCAATCGACGCCGCCAGTTCCGCAAGCGCTTCTTCAGTAAAGCGGCGGCGCGGCTGATCGGGGTTCGGCACAATGCTTTCGATCGGCAAGACGCGATCCGGACTGCGCGGTTGATCCGGCGTCGCGCTTGCCTGCGGCTCCTGGCCCACATCCGCCATCAGTGCGGACAATCCACGGCCCAATCCACGGGGTTTGTTTTTCTTGTCGGTCATTTGCCCTCCCTCTCCGCGTTCAGGCGGCGATCTTTTTATGGTTATCCATCAATTCCTGCGCCAACGCGCGATAGGCCCGCGCGCC
>CAYFHK010000204.1:0-2833 GCA_964342585.1 uncultured Caulobacterales bacterium
GACCGGCGCGCAAGTGCGCGGCCCGATCCCGCTGCCCACCCATATTGATCGCTATACGGTGCTGCGCTCGCCGCACGTGAACAAGAAGTCGCGTGAGCAGTTCGAGATGCGCACCCATAAGCGCGTGCTCGATATCGTCGAGCCTACCCCGCAAACCATCGACGCGTTGATGAAGCTGGACCTTTCGGCTGGTGTCGACGTCGAGATCAAACTGGGGGCCTGAGCATAGATGTCTGAAACGCTTGAAATGCGTCAGTCGATGAAAAAGTCGAACCACCGGCCGCAACCGCTGCCTGCACAGGCGCGGGTTCGCACCGGGGTGATCGGCAAGAAAATCGGCATGACCCGTCTTTACACCGAAGATGGCACGCATGTGCCGTGCACGGTGATCTCGCTCGAGAATTGCCAAGTTGTCAGCCATCGCACGATGGACCGCGACGGCTACACGGCGGTGCAGCTTGGCGCCGGTGAGTATGTGAACCGCAAGGGCGAGCTGAAGCCGAACCGCGTCACCAAAGCGATGCGCGGTCACTTCGCCAAGTCGAATGTGACGCCGAAGCGGAAGCTTGTTGAATTCCGTGTCGAGCCTGAAAACTTGATCGGCGTTGGCGCGACGATGACGGCCGAGCATTTTGTGGCTGGCCAGCGCGTGGACGTGACCGGCACCTCGATCGGTAAAGGGTTCGCCGGCGGCATGAAGCGGCATAACTTCGGCGGACTTCGCGCCTCGCACGGTGTGTCGATCTCGCACCGGAGCCACGGGTCGACCGGCCAATGCCAAGACCCCGGAAAAGTCTTCAAAGGCAAAAAAATGGCCGGCCATATGGGCGACCACCGGGTGACCACGCAAAACTTGGAAGTTGTGCGGATCAATCCGGCCCGCGGCCTGATCCTTGTGAAGGGCGCTGTGCCTGGATCAAAAGGCGGATGGGTGATCATCCGGGATGCGATCAAACGTGCGCTCCCGGAAGATGCGCCGCTGCCAGGCGGGTTCGTCGAGGCAGGTGTGTCTGTGGAAGAGGCTGTTGAGCCGGCAGAGAGCACCTTGGCACAGGCGGGCGAGAAAGAGCCGGTCGGCGTCAATGAAATGCCAGAGGTAGATGAGGCCGACACGGACGGTCAGTCTGCTGATGGGACCCCTGAGGATAAAGGGGAGGCGGAATAATGGAAGTTGATGTTATTACACTGGATGCGGACAAATCCGGCACCGTCACGCTGAGAGACGATGTGTTCGGGCTCGAGCCGCGTCGCGATATTTTGCACCGCTATGTCGTGTGGCAGATGGCGAAACGCCAAGCTGGGACACACAAAGCGAAAGAGCGCGGCGAAGTTGCCGGTACCACGAAGAAATTCGTGCGCCAAAAAGGTTCTGGCGGCGCGCGTCACGGCAACCGCAAAGCGCCGCAATTCGTCGGCGGCGGTAAGGCCCATGGCCCGCGCGTGCGCAGCCATGCGCATGACCTGCCGAAGAAAGTCCGTCGCCTCGCACTGAAGCATGCGCTTTCGGCCAAGCAGAACGCGGCTGAGCTGATCGTCGTTGACGAGGCGAAGATGGGCGATGCGAAAACCAAAGCGCTCGTGGAAAAGTTCGCGAAGCTTGGTGTCAAGAGTGCACTGATCATCGACACGACAGTGGATGAAAACTTTGCGCGCGCGGCTCGGAATATTCCGAATGTGGACGTGCTCCCGGTCATCGGCGCCAATGTTTACGATATTCTGCGTCGTGAGAAATTGATCCTGACCAAAGCCGCGGTCGAAGGCCTGATTCAGCGCCTCGATCCGACGTCGGCTGAAACTGCGGAGGTCGCGGCATGAGTGAGGTCAAAGAACAGCATTACGATGCGATCCTTTCGCCGGTGATCACGGAGAAATCCACGATTGCCGCCGAGAACAATCAAATCGTTTTTAAGGTTCGCAAAGAGGCGACCAAACCGCAAATCGCGGAGGCCATCGAGGCGCTATTCGGCGTCAAGGTCAAAGCGGTGAACACCATCGTCACGAAGGGCAAAGCGAAGCGTTTTCGCGGCCGCCCTTACACTCGCTCGGACGTCAAAAAAGCGATCGTTACGCTTGAAGACGGCCACGCGATTGATGTGACGACGGGCCTCTAAGGGAAAGCACGTCGATCATGGCACTGAAGACATATAACCCAACGTCTCCCGCTCGCCGCACGCTCGTGACGGTTGACCGTAGCGAGTTGCATAAGGGACGCCCTGAAAAGTCGCTGACCCAGGGCCTCACGAAGTCTGGTGGACGGAACAATACCGGACGTATTACCTCTCGGCGCATTGGCGGCGGGGCAAAACGCCTTTACCGGATCATCGATTTTAAACGGAATCGGATTGATGCGATCGCTGAAGTCAAGCGCATCGAATACGATCCGAACCGGACAGCGTTCATTGCGCTTATCGAATATGGCGATGGCCTTCGCGCTTATATTCTGGCGCCGCAACGCCTTGGCGTGGGCGATAAGGTTGTTTCCGGCGATCGCGTTGACGTGAAGCCGGGCAATGCCATGCCGCTTCGGAACATGCCCGTCGGCACTATCATCCACAATGTGGAGATGAAGCCGGGCAAAGGCGGTCAAATGGCGCGTTCAGCTGGTGCCTATGCGCAGCTGGTGGGCCGCGATGGTGACTACGTTCAGCTTCGCTTGAAATCCGGCGAAGTGCGGATGGTGCACGGCGATTGCCGCGGCACCGTCGGCGCGGTGTCGAACCCAGATCACGGCAACGCCAATTTGGGCAAAGCCGGCGCCAAGCGGCTCAAGGGCAAGCGCCCTGCCGTTCGCGGTGTCGCGATGAACCCGGTCGATCACCCACATGGTGGTGGT
>CAYFHK010000205.1:0-2805 GCA_964342585.1 uncultured Caulobacterales bacterium
GATCATTGGATCGGTCGAGCTGATCCATTTCTGATTGGGCCAACCTGTCCATGGAAACGGTCGCATATGCAAACAGGGCGGCCCAGCACGCGGCCAGAATTGCACCTCCAACCATGAGAAGGCGGCGGAGAAGGACATGTTCCGGCCTGAAACGTCGAAACACCCCGAGCGGCTTGGCGCGCAGTGGGTTTTTTGAAAATTCCGTAGTGCTCATTTAAGTGGATGCCAAAAAGACAATCCAAGCCCTCCATCCCTCGGGCGCTACCTCATATCGGTATTATCAAGCGTAACACGGAACGGCGAAGTCAAAAAACGTTTTTGCCAATACCGGCTTCTGCGCAAAAGGATAGGGCTGTTTCGCCTAAAATTTAGTCGTTGATATCGCGTTCGAACCGGCGCGGGCTTTGTCCCGGCAAACGGAACAGCTTGCGCAGCACGAGCCACGCTGCCAAAGACAAGGCCGCGAAAATCACGAACAGAACGGGGATCGACACAGAAAGCCCCGCCAGCACCGCCAATCCGGTCAGCGCCGCGCCGATTGCAAAGCCCAGAAAGATAAAACCGGGGGCAAGCACTTCGACAATGGCAAGCGCCAGCGCCGCCGCCATCCAGACCCACCAGATCGCCAGAACCGTCTCGCTCATGTCTTGCGCCCTCCGAGAAGGCGGAACGCATCCCCGAATGCGTCCAGCGCATTAGCAGGAAGCACCACAGTCTGCGATCCCTGACCCGCTCCCAAGGCATTCAACGCCTCAACCTGTTTCAGAGCCACCTGATATTGCGCCGCCTCAAGCCCGTTGTCGGCAATGGCGCGGGCGACAACTTCGGTCGCATAGGCTTCGGCCTCGGCCTGAATACGCCGCGCCTTGGCCGTCTGTTCGGCGGCATAGAGTTCGGCATCGGCGGCAAGCTCGACCGCGCGTTTCTTGCCTTCGGCCTCTGTCACCTGTGCGCGGCGGGCGCGCTCTGCATTCAATTGCTGCATCATCGCGGCGCGGGTGGCCTCATCCAGATTGACATCAAGGAGTTCGGCGCGCGTGACCTCAATCCCCCAATCATCGACCACGGCAAAAAGCTGGTCCTTGATGGTCGTGGTGAGGGCCGACCGGTTCGACTGCACCTGATCGAGTTCCATTTTACCGATCTCGGACCGGACGATGCCGGCAACCGTTGTCGAGATCGCGGAATCCACATCACGTATGCGATAGACGGTCTTTTCCGGTTCGATGATCCGGTAGAACACGCTGGTCTCGACCTGCACCAATACGTTGTCGAGCGTGATGGCGTCCTGGCTCATGGTCGGCAACTGCCGCTCAAGGATAGATACCCGATGCGCAATGCTGTCGAGAAACGGCACGATGAAATTGATGCCGGGGCCAAGAACCGCGTGCAGCCGCCCGAAGCGTTCCACAACGAATTTCTCGGATTGGGGAACGATGTTGATGCCCTTGAAGACAATAACAACGAGAAAGACTGCCAGCAAAACCCAGGCGACGTTTTCGGCCAGCAAGGCAAGGATCATCTCTTCGGTCATTGGCACAGCTCCTCGTGCGTCCCGCGCGAAGGTCGCGCGAAGGTTTTGTAAATCCGATCAAACCCAAGTAACAGCGCAGAGACAAGAGCCGGAGAGCGTTTTCATGAGCACCCAGTTTTCATTCGAGGTCAAAGCCACCGACGGCAAGGCGCGTACGGGCGTGATTTCGACCCCGCGCGGCGAAATCCGTACGCCCGCCTTCATGCCTGTGGGCACCGCCGCGACGGTCAAGGCGATGATGCCCGAAAGCGTGCGCGCCACGGGGGCGGACATCCTTTTGGGCAATACCTATCACCTGATGCTGCGTCCGACGGCGGAACGGATCGCCGCGCTGGGCGGGTTGCACAGGTTCATGAACTGGGATCGCCCGATCCTCACAGACAGCGGCGGGTTTCAGGTGATGAGCCTTGCGAGCCTACGCAAACTGACCGAGGAAGGCGTGACCTTCAAAAGCCATATCGACGGGTCGCGTCACACCCTGACGCCGGAACGTTCGATGGAAATCCAGAAGCTGCTTGGCTCGGACATTGTCATGTGTTTCGACGAGTGCCCCGCCTTACCCGCCTCGCGCGACCGGATTGCGGAGTCCATGCGGCTTTCCATGCGCTGGGCGGCACGGTCCAAGGCGGCGTTCGGGGACCGGCCCGGATACGCGCTTTTCGGGATTCAACAGGGCGGTCTGGAGCCGGACTTGCGACAGGAAAGCGCCGAGGCGCTGCGCGAGATCGGGTTTGATGGATACGCCGTCGGCGGGTTGGCCGTGGGCGAAGGTCAGGAGGCAATGTTCGGCTGCCTCGATCATGCGCCGGAACATCTGCCAAAGGACAAGCCGCGTTACCTGATGGGCGTGGGCAAGCCCGATGACATCGTCGGCGCCGTGGCACGTGGCATCGACATGATGGATTGTGTGCTGCCGTCGCGTTCGGGGCGGACAGGGCAGGTGTTCACCCGTCACGGCGTGGTCAATATCAAGAACGCCCGCCATCAGGACGACCCGCGCCCGCTGGATGAGGACTGCACCTGTCCTGCCTGTCGCAACTATTCGCGCGCTTACCTGCATCATGTATTCCGCAGCAAGGAAATCATCTCGTCGATGCTGCTCACCTGGCACAATCTGCATTATTTTCAGGAGGTGATGCAGGGGGTGCGGGACGCGATTTCCGAGGGCCGGTTTGAAGTGTGGCAAAGAGATTTCCATGATACCCGCGCGCATGGTGATATCGAGCCGTTGTGAGTGGATCGGCAGCGGGGGGCCAGCCCCCCGCACCCCC
>CAYFHK010000206.1:0-2767 GCA_964342585.1 uncultured Caulobacterales bacterium
CCACCGAGCGCCGCTCCATGGCGGCTGAGCGCGATGCGACAGACCGCTATCTCGCCCTGTTCCTGCAAGACCGCGTCGGCGCGGAGTTCGAAGGTCGGATTACCGGCGTGACCAAGGCCGGGCTCTTCGTACGGCTGGCGGAAACGGCCGCCGATGGGTTCATTCCGATTTCCAGCCTGTCATCAGACTTCTGGGATTTCGACGATGTTGCCATGCGCCTTGTTGCACGCGGATCGGGCAAGCATTTCGATCTTGGCCAAACCGTTTCCGTGCGTCTGAAGGAAGTGTCTCCACTACAGGGCGGTCTGCTTCTGGAGATGCTGTCCTCTCCACTCGCCGGTGAGCGTGGTGGCCGTCCGGGCCGCAAAAGTCACAACCGTCCGCCGCAGGGCAGGGGGCGCGGTGGTGCCAAGGGCGGACGGTATAAGGGCAAGGCCGGTGGCAAGCGCCGGGGGTAATAGAATGCGCCGTGTGGAACTGAAAACCGCCTATGATCGCGAGGACGATGGCGACAAGCTCATCAAGGGCAAGGCCAGCCCACGCCCGAAAGATGCCGCCACGCTGATGCTGGTGCGCCGTGATGGGCCGCAGCCACGCGTTCTGATGGGCAAACGCTCCGGGCGCCATGCCTTCATGCCGGAGAAATATGTCTTTCCCGGTGGGCGCGTGGATCGTGCCGACGGACGTGCTCGCGCGCTGACGGAGCTCGATCATGATTGCGAAGCACGGCTGCGCAAGGCATCGCGGCGTTTGCCGCGTGCGCTGGCGCTGACAGCGATTCGCGAAACATTTGAGGAGACCGGACTGATCGTCGGCAAACCGGCCGAGATTTCCGGTCCATATCCTGAGGGGTGGGAGCCCTTCTACAGACAGGGCGCTGCGCCGTGCCTGAAGGGTATGAGTTTTTTCGGCCGCGCCGTAACGCCGCCTTACCGGCCGCGCCGCTTCGATGCGCGCTTTTTCTATGGCTTTGCCGAGGATCTTCTCATCGATGAACGTCCGCCTGTAGATGGCGCCGAACTGTCGGATCTGCAATGGGTAACGCTGGAAGATGCCATGGCGCTCGATCTGCCATCGGTGACGCGCTTCATGCTGGGTGAGATGGCAGAACGGCTAGATCCCCATCGCGCCAATCGCAACCCGGCCTATCTGCGCTGGACCCGCTCGGGACATTCGCTGGAACGGCTATAAGCTGGTTGACAACAGGCGGGGTGAGCGTCATTAAGCGCCCTTTCGAGAACACAACACCTTACGAGTGAGCCCGACCCATGGCAAAACCCGCCACGATCAAGATTCGCCTGAACTCGACCGCCGGGACGGGCTATTTCTACGTGACCAAGAAGAACCCGCGCAATCTCACCGAAAAACTGGTGATGAAGAAGTACGATCCGATTGCGCGCAAGCATGTCGAGTTCAAGGAAGGCAAGATCAAGTAAGGTCTTGCGGGGCGCTTTTAGCGCCCCTTGAACTCTGGCGTGCGTTTCTCGAGAATCGCATCGACCCCCTCAATATGATCTTCGGTATGGTGCATCAGCGCCTGCGAAGCTGCGCTCATCTCCATGATCGTATCATAGGATGACAGGGTGCCATGGCGCAGCAGCGTTTTGGCCAGGCGCAGTGACTGTGGTGGCTGCGCCGCGATACTTTCCGCAAGCGCCATGGCCTCGTCCATCAGCGTATCGGCTGGAACCACGCGGCTGATAAGGCCCCACTCGGCAGCCTGCTCCGCGCCGATCACATTTCCGGTGAACAGCAGCTCGGCGGCCCGGCTCGCGCCGACAATCCGCGGCATCAGCCAGGCACCGCCATCTCCGGGGATGAGACCGAGCTTGAGGAAGGTCACACCAAACTTCGCCTTGTCCGAAGCGATACGGATATCGGCCATACAGGCGACATCACAGCCGAGCCCGATGGCTGCACCATTGACAGCTGCGATCAGCGGAACTTCCAGATTGTAGAGCGATTTCACGATCAGGTGGATGTTGCGGCGATAGCCTTCTCGCACATCATAAGGGCTGCCACCAAAGGCGCCGGATCGCTCGCGCATCGCCTTTACATCGCCGCCGGCAGAGAAAGCTCGACCGGCACCGGTCAGCACGGCACAGCGAATGGAAGGATCGGCCTCGATCTCCTGGCAGACCGCACGCACCGCCTCTCCGTCGCCCAATTGGCCCAGCGGGTTCATGATCTCCGGGCGGTTGAGGGTCATCACCGCGATGGGGCCCTGTTTTTCCAGCAGGATAACGTTGCTCATCGGGGAGTCCTTTCTTGTGTATCCGGCCCGGTCACAGTGCCGACGGTCAGGGCCGTGTCTATCTCGCTCTGGCTGTAGCCGAGCGAGGCCAGAATGTCGCGTGTATGCTGGCCCATGGCGGGTGAGGGGCCCTTTGGCCCATCATTGGAGTCGGGAAAGCGCACAGGGGACGCTGGCGCCTTGTAAGTGGAACCATCGCCCTTGGCGCTGGGCGTATCGACAAAGGCACCAGCAGCGATCGCCTGTGGGTCATCTACGACTTCTGCCAGCGTTTGTACGGGTGCCCAGGCCAGGACATGCTTATCCAGGCGCGCGGCCATTTCGTCTTTTGTGAATTTGGCAAAGGCCGCATCTAGAATGTTGACCAATTCAACACTGTTGGCGCGCCGGCCCTTGGCTTTGGCAAAGCGTTGATCCTCGATCAGATCTTCGCGCCCTATTGCACGGCACAGCGGTTTCCAATCCACATCACCCTGTCGTGAAACGATGCAGATCCAATGATCGTCTTTCGTC
>CAYFHK010000207.1:0-2753 GCA_964342585.1 uncultured Caulobacterales bacterium
GCTCGAGGGAACGACGACGTACTACTCCGTCTACTCCTCGCACACCGGCGCCATCGTTTATCAAGACAAGGTGGTCAGCGGGACCTCACAGGAAGAGACGGCCTATCTCTCCGCGGGCGCGGTCTCGGTCCGCTTCAGGGGCTCGGACCCCGCGGTCTATACCCACAAGGACCATCTCGGCTCCCCGCTCGCGGCGACCGACGCCTCGGGCACCGTCCTCTGGCGGGAGCAGCACAATCCCTTCGGCGAAAAGCGCCTCGACCCGGCGGGGAACCGCGATAACGAGGGCTACACCGGCCACGTCTCGGATTCTGCGACAGGCCTCGTCTACATGCAGGCCCGCTATATGGACCCGGTCACCGGACGGTTCCTCAGCACCGACCCCATCGGGTATCAGGACCAGCTTAATCTGTATGCGTATGTCGCTAATGATCCGGTGAATGGGTGGGATCCCAATGGTGAGTTTGGGGTTGCGGGCTTCATCTATGGCGCGATTTCCGGCGGCGTCGGCGGGTACATTGCGTCTGGTGGAAACCTCAAGTCTGTCCTCGTCGGGGCGGCGGTTGGCGGCGTCGTCGGCGCTGTAAATCCATTCGCATCAAGCATTGCTGGGGCCGCTGCGGGTAGTGCTGTCGCAAGCGTTGCGGGCCAAGTTGCAGGCGGCGTTGTCGACGGACAATCAGTCGGCGAGGCTGTCGCAAATGTCGACAAAGCGGCCGTCGTAGGAGCTGCTGTTGGCGGCGGAGTCGGACGTGCTGTGGGTGCCATAGCTGGCAACGCGACAGCCCCCATTCGCGGTTCAGTCATCGGATCAGAGTTGGGCAGTCAGACAGTCTCCAGAGCACCTGGCGAGGTCGTAGGCTCCATTATCGAGGGTTCGGCAGCAGGCGCAGGAGAGCTAGCCGGACCACCCGTTGCAGAAGCAGCTCATCAGGCCGGTACGGCGTTTTTTGAAGCTGTCGATAACGCCGTTGCGACTGAAATGGAGTACAATCAACAGCGGTTCGACGATGATCTTGATCGATAAATCCGTGCTTAGGGCGAGGCTATTACGATGGACCTAGTGTTGGATTTCTTCACCGAGTGCGACCTCAAACGCCTGTATGAGATTGGGATCTACTTCGGGGTCGCGCTCGCCTTAGTGACAGCGTTTTCGTATCTGTTGTTGGGGATTGCCGCCCTTCACCAAGGATTTTTGAAAACCCTAGTCGGGTTGGCGTTCTATGTCCTCACGATCGCCGCAATGTTGTTTTTGCTTTACGCAATGGACGAGGGCTTGCTGCTGAAGCGCCATTGCTCAATTGCCAGAGTCGACGCGGCTTCATTCATTTTGTGGGCGGCATCTTTGTTGGCCGCCTTCTCGATCAACCAACTGATTTTCGGTAAGCGACTTCGAGAGAACGGCTACTACAAGCGGCTGTATGATCGGTAGGCGGCGGAAGAAAGCATGCGGCAAGATAAAGCGAAACGGCGTTATGGTGCGGGGATGCCCTTAACGCCTTGTCTGCACACTTTGTTTGCGCCAATTTTGCGTCGCCTTCGCCGCCGATGGCGCTATATCGCCGCTAATACTCCTCCGCTAGCGTAATCGTAAGCACCCGGAATGACCGGTCGGCGTCGGCCGGATATTCCGCGCCATACTCGCACCGCTCATCCTCGTAGTAGTCGATTTTCCAAAAGATGCGCCCGATGCGATCCAACTCGATCGAGCTGAAGTCGTGCTCGCCGCAAGGGTCGTTGTCCGGCGTGAAGGTGCCGAACCGTCTTACCGCCCGCAGGATGTCCAGCTTTTCGTCGATCGCGAGGGCGCTGACGCTGGCGCCTACGACCACTGTTCCGATGCGCGGTCCCGTCATCCACGGTGCCCCGCAGCGGGATCGCAGCGCGTCGTTGGACGCTGCGATCCGGGCTGAGCGGTCCGCGCTCATTGGTCGGCTACGTCCTTGATCGGACAATTCTTGTCAGCGGCGGACTGGCCGCGCATGGCAACGGCAATCTATTCGCCTGATTCGAATTTGCGACAATGATAATTTGTGCGCCAAGCATAAGGTATTGCTTTTATTTGCCTATTCAGCTTACGCCAAAGGCGCTGGCGCCAGCGCTCGGTCTCAGAACAGAGACAGCTGCCGCCGCGCGGCGTCCCGCTTCTTCCAGGCCATTGATAAAGCGGCGTCGTCCAGCCAGTGCAGGACGTAAGTGCCGGGCCCGCCCGCAGCGTAGACCTCCTCCGGATCGCAGAAATGCGAGCGGTAGCCTGTCTCCGTAATCGGCAGCGGCTCCCGTTCGGGCGCGATGGTCGTAACCTCAAGATGAGCCAACGGGCCGCCCTCCCACTGCATCCAGGCGGGGTCGAATGACACGGCGAGCATGATGCCGCGCCATTCGACCGTGCAGGCGTGCGTCTTCTCCGCCATGCTCAGTACTCCTCCGCCAGCATGATGGTGAGGAGCCGGAAGCATCGCGCCGGATCGGACGGGTCTTCGCTGCCGGAGGTGAAGGTCTCATCAGCGTAATAGTCGATTTTCCAGAACACCTTGCCGACGCCGTCGATGTCGATCGAACCGAAGTCGTGCTCGCCATACGGGTCGTTGGCCGGCGTGAAGGGGTCGAACCCCCGGACCGCGGCCCAGATCTCGATGATCGCCGCAGGCGCCAGCGCCATGATCCCGCTGGTCATCAAGATGCTGCCGAGCTGAGGTTCGTTGGGATCCAGGAAGATCGGAACCCCGACGCGGGATCGCAGCGCGTCGTTG
>CAYFHK010000208.1:0-2698 GCA_964342585.1 uncultured Caulobacterales bacterium
CGAGCGATTTGTCGATTACGATCTCGACCCCGTGACGGGGCGGCTGATTTTCCGCGAGCCGATCCCCGCCGCCGATATCGATCTCAACCCCAATATCATTGTCGCTGAATATGAGGTGAACGGCGAGGCGGGGACCACGTGGGTGAGCGGGGGCCGCGCGGGGCTTCGGCTCTTCGGCGGACGGATGGAAACGGGTATCAGTTTCATCGATGAGCAGGGGGACGCTATTCATAATGCCCCGCATCGCCAGCTCATGGGTTTTGACCTGGCCCATGCATTCACTGACAGAACGGTTCTCGAAGCGGAATACGCCAGGAGCCTCACAGAACTTCTTGGGCCTGAAAGCGCGGGAGGCGATCCGTCTACAGATGGGGAGGCGCAAGAAGCCATCAAGCTGGAATTGCACCGGTACGGAAACCGCGCGCGAGGTGCGGTTTACTTCCATCGTCAGGATGATGACTTTGGCCTTGAGCAAACCTCACGCCTGGCGCGTGGCGTGCAGCGCGTGGGCGCGAAGGGCACCATTGCTTTGCACGGAGAAGATGGAGAAGAATCAAACCGCAAAAAGACGCCCGAGATCGCCCTTGATCTCTACCGGGAAGATGCAATCGATCGTGAGGATTGGCGCGAATCTGCCACTGTCGCGGCGCGGCAATATCTCGGTGATGTGCGCCTTGAGACGGGGCTGCGCCATGTGAGCCAAGCGCGGGGGGCGGTCGAGACATCCGGTCAAAGCTTGACGCTGGGGCTCAACAAGAATTTCAGTGAGTTGAAGACCACGGTGGATCTTCAGCATGAGGTGAATATTGCGGGCAGCGTGGTGGGCCAGTTCGCTCGCCGCTCAGGGGTCGCGCTTAATCGGAAGATCTCAAAACAAGCCTCCGCCTTCATGCGGCTCGATCATTTCGATGGTGAGGATATCGATGCGCTGCGCCTCTCTGCCGGCGGGGCGCTATCGCCCTGGGAAGGCGGGAAGCTTCATCTTGAAACGGATCAAACCTTTATCGAAAACACCGAACGGCTCAACGCTACCTTCGGGCTCGATCAGAAAATCGAGCTCACCGAGCGATGGCAGCTGACAATGGGCGGAGCCCAGCGCCTGCCAATTAGTGTGCGGGAGGGCGACGGCGAGGTGTCGTTGCTTGATGATCCGCAATTTCTGCTACGCACGCCCACCGGCGCGGCGCCGACATTTTCGTCGGGCTATGCCGGCGTGGCGTGGCGGCAAGACCGTTCGCGCGTTGCCACGCGGGTCGAGCTTTTTGATGGAGAAGACGATCGTCGTCTCGCCGTCACGCTGACGGGGGTGCGGGATGTGAGCGAGCAACTTTCCTACGCCATGGAGGCGCGGGTTGATCGGCGGACCGATGCTGAAGGTGCGTTGATGCGCGAGGCGGGTCGTCTTCGTTTAGGTCTTGCGCGCCGTCCGCAAGCGCAGGGCCCGCTGCTTCTCTCGAGGCTCGATCTTGAGACCGTACAGTCGGCGGATGACGAGCGCGGCGTGAAGCTCATTCACAACGCCGCGGCGCAATTTGATCAGGGCCCGGTCGATCTCTCCATTTTCGGCGGCGCGAAGTACATCGATCATGCGGCGCCGGGGGAGGGAGACACGGCGGCCTTTGGATTGTTGGGCATGGATACGCGTGCAGAGGTTTGGCGGCTTAAGGGCATGCCGATCGATTTGGGGGTCTCCGGCTCCGCTCTGGTGGCTGGGTCTGGCCACATTGTCGGGCACCAATATGGCCCTTCGCTGGGTATCCGGCCTGATAACCGGCTCTGGCTGTCTATGGGCTACAATTTCGCGGGATATGACGAAGAGGATTTCGACAATCGCGATGTCTCCCGTGAGGGGCTGTTCGTGAAACTGCGCTTCCGTTTTGACGAGCGCGATATCGGTCGATTGAGCCAACTGACCTCAGGACAGATGCCAATTGCTCAGTTTCAATAAAGGCGCTTCGCTCATTCAAACTGTTCAAAGTATAGCTGGCTGCGTGCGACGGGCTGACACAGTGAAGAATCGAGAATGTATTTTATTGAGAATGATTTTCACTTACTGACGCGGCGCATTTCTTTGAAACCTTCCCGGCGAGCTGGCGTTGTGAGGGTATAGATTTTCAAGGAGGCCGATATGAATTGCGGAACTTGCATGTTTTTCAACGATAAAGGGACGGAATGCCGCCGTTACGCGCCGCAGCCAACCGAAACGGATAAAGGCGATCTGCGTGCCTCATGGCCGACGGTGGCCGCTTCTGACTGGTGCGGCGAGTACAAGGCCGACGAAAAGAAAACCAAGAAAGCTGCCTGACCTGCACAGTCAGCTGTGAAAAACGCCCGGCCTTTTTGGTCGGGCTTTTTCTTGATCTTTTGGTGCGAACGATTATTATTAGCGGATGGAATTGACCCAAGACGATCTCCGCTTCCTCCGACATTTCCGCGACGCGCTCTCGGGTGATGAGGCCCGATTGCGAGAGAGCCAGCGTCTTCTCAGCGAAGACCCAGGTCGCGCTCTCGGGCGAAATGCCGCTTGCGCGTTCGTGCGCGCTACGGATTTGTTGGCGCGCGCTGCGCGTCGCCCCCTGTCATTCGCGACTGGATTATCGCCGAGTGCAGACGAGCGCCGGGTGATCGCTGTGGCTCGCGCCTTGGCCGACAGACGGGAAGGCGAGGCAGAAGCGGCCGCGCGCTGGCTTGTTCGCGG
>CAYFHK010000209.1:0-2686 GCA_964342585.1 uncultured Caulobacterales bacterium
ACATAGGGGTGCCCGCAGCAACGCGTTCGGTTGGCTAAAGCGGCTGCATCAGCGTGGGGAGCGTGCCCACATCGGCGCCGGCATGGCGCATGAAGAAAACCCGCGCTGGGTCGATGGCGTTGGTGATCCGAAGCCCGGTACGGCGCAAGGCTCGCAACGCCCCGTTATTGTTGGAGAAAAAGCGGTTCATCCCATCGGTGCCCAAAGCCAGCGTGACCACATCGAACCGGCGCCATTGCGCATACCGGTCCAGCACCGCGCCATCGCCGATATCGAGGCCCGCTTGGCCCGCCTCCTCCAAAACATCAGCCAAGGCTGCAATGTCCTTGATCCCGAGGTTGAAGCCTTGCCCCGCAATCGGGTGGATCCAATGGGCAGCATCGCCCGCCAGCGCGACGCGCGCCTGCACCGGCGATCGTGCCAAGCCGAAGGTCAGCGGATAACGCGCGCGATCGGAGGCGAGGGTCAATTCGCCCAGCATATCGCCGATCCGATCATGTAGGGCCGCCAAAAAGCCGGTGTCGCTCATCTCGAAAAAGGCGCGGGCCCGGCTTCGCTTTTCGGTCCAAACGATGGAGGAGCGGTTCTCCGTCATGGGGAGGATCGCGAAAGGCCCCGAAGGATAGAAGACCTCATGGGCCACGCCGCGATGGGGCTCGCTATGGGCAATGTTGCAGATGATCGCGTCCTGCCAATAGCCCCAGGTCAATGTTTTGAAGCCGAAACGATCCCGCAGGGCGGAGTTCTTTCCGTCGCATGCGATGAGGAGCGATGCCCGCAGGCGGGCGCCATCGGATAAGGTCAGTGTCACCCCGCCAAGGTCCCGGTCGGCGGTGACGACGCCGGTCCCGTAAAACCGCTCGATCTGATCAGAGGCCGCCGCGCGCGCCTCGAGCAAATCGTTCATCGCCCGGTTCTCAACGATATGGCCGAGCGGCTCGCCGCCCGGGCGCGTCCGATCGTCGGGCAAGAGTTGTGAGGGGAAATGCAGCCCATCATCGCTCACATCGCCGCGCCGGAACCGGTCGCGCGGTCGGCCATCAGTGACCAAAATGTCGTGAATGGGCGAGGCGCCGGGCGCGAGCTCATCCCAGAGCGATAAGCGCCGGAAAAGCCTGACGGACGCATAGGCCAGCGCCGTCGTCCGGCCATCACCGCCGCCCCCGCCATGGGGTGCGGGATCGATCAGCGCCACGCGGAAATTTCGAGATGCCAGGGCAATCGCCATGAGGCGCCCTGTCAGCCCTGCGCCTGCAATCGCAATGTCGTAGTCAGGCCGTGTCATGGACGAAGGGAATACGCCCCGCACCGCCGAAAATCTAGCGCGATGGGGTCGCGGGGCACCGATCAAAAGTGTTTTGGGTTGGGGGGCTCATTCGTAAAGAACGCTTAACCATCGCTTTGGCACAAAGGCTTAACGTTCGCCTATCGCCACACGAGTATTTTGTTCGCCTATGCGCCGCGCCGCTGACGAAACGTATTACCTGTCACCGATCGATCGCGCGATGACCGCGTTGAAGAGCCTGTTCGTGCGCCTTTTTGGCTTGCTGATGATGGGCGGGGCGCTTTTTGCGTGGTTGAGCGTCGTCAGCTATTCCGTCTCCGACCCCAGCTTATCAACCGCGGTGCCTGGCGACGTGGTCCGCAATCTTGGCGGTGGGACCGGGGCAGTATTGGCGGATGTCCTCTTGCAGCTGTTTGGCGGTGCGGCGCTGTTATTGCCCGTGGTGCCGCTTGTTTGGGGCTGGGCTGCGCTCCGCTGGGGCCCGCTTGGTGGCTCAGCGGTGTCCGCTGCGCTCAACGGGGCGAGCTTTGCAGGCGGCCTCGTCGCGATGGCAGGATTTGCCAGCGCGCTGCCGCGGGCGGTGGATTGGCCCTTCATCGTGGGGATGGGCGGCCTGGCCGGCGATGCAGCCGTTGCACTCACGAAACTGCCCTTCGCGGCGCTTGGTTTACCCGTGCCTGGGTTTTTCGCAGCGCTCATCCTGTTGCCACTGTCTGCCTGGTGGACCGCCTATGCGGTGGGCGTGCGCCGCGGCCATGTGGAGGCGGGGCTTGATGCTTTCTTCTGGTGTTATGATTGGGCGGTCGCCAATCTCACCGAGCGCTTTGAGACGCTGAAGGCGCAGCTCGCGGAGCGTCGTCGTGTGGAGCCGGTCTTCGAGGCCGAAGCCGGCGAAGAGCCGGTTGCCGAAGACGAAGAAGACGTTGATTGGGCTGCAGAAGAGGAGGACGCAGACGAGGAAGGCTGGGAAGAAGCCGCCGACGAAGACGACCTCTATGATTACGAGGACGAGGAGGGCTACGAAGAGGACGTCGATGAGGATGAGGACGCGGCTGCCGCGCGTCGCCGCAAAATTGTCCGTCAGGTGAAAAAAGCGCCTTCGCGCAAATCCATCGACGATATTCAAAAGCCTTTCGACTTCGACAATTACCAGTTCCCGCCGATCAAGCTTCTCAAATCACCTGATCCCCACGCGGCGCGCGTGGTCTCCGATGAAGAACTCGAAGAGCGCGCGCGGATGCTCGAGACTGTGCTGGCGGACTTCAAAGTCAGCGGCGAAATCATCAATGTCCGGCCTGGTCCGGTCGTTACGCTTTATGAGCTCGAGCCGGCCGCCGGCGTGAAATCGTCTCGCGTCATTGGGTTGGCCGACGACATCGCGCGGGCGATGTCATCGATTGC
>CAYFHK010000210.1:0-2679 GCA_964342585.1 uncultured Caulobacterales bacterium
AAGATATTCTTGCAAGAACTCTTGGCGGTTGACCCCATAGCTATCGGCCAGCCGCACCAGTTTGCCTTCCAGCGCCATCAGCGACCGGTTGATCGAATAGAGCTGCTCGACCAGCGCTTCGATGCGGTGGTTGTGAAGACGCACGGAGCGGACCCGCTCAACGATGTCTTTTTGCAGCTTTTTCAAGCGCTTGCGCTGGCTGTCGGAGAGATCTTCGCCCGACAGCTGTTGCTCAATTTGGATGTCTTGGAGACGGCGCAGCTTTTTGAAGTCTTCGGCAATCTCGAGGAAGGTATCCATGACCCCCTCGCGAAGCTCTGCCTCTTTCGCGGACAAGGAGAGATCGCCTTCGTCCATCTCCTCTTCGTCGATGCCTTGCGCGGCTTTTTCTTCCTGCTCGCGCTGCACGGCTTCAGCCACTTCGGGCTTCGTCATGTCAGGCTTTGACTCAGGGCCGCCATCATAGGTCGCGTCGAGGTCGATAATGTCGCGCAGCAAGACGCGACCCTCTTCGAGTTCCTCGCGCCAGACCGTAATGGCCTCAAAGGTGAGCGAGCTCTCGCAGAGCGCGCGAATCATCGATTCGCGACCAGCCTCGATGCGTTTCGCGATCGCGATCTCGCCCTCGCGGGAGAGAAGCTCGACCTGACCCATCTCGCGCAGATACATCCGCACGGGGTCGTCGGTGCGATCGCTGTCGGCTTTCGTATTCGTGGTGACCGTTGCAGCGGTCTCTTTTTTGACGACAGCCGAGCCTGTCGCGCTCTCATTGTCGTCATCATTTGCGGCTTCGGAATCGTCTTCCTCTTCGCCGTCCGTGACGTTGATGCCCATTTCGGACAGCTTCGCCATGATGTCTTCGATCTGCTCAGAGGTATATTCGTCCTCGGGCAGGGCGGCGTTGAGTTCGTCATAGGTGACGTAACCCTTCTTCCGCGCTGTATCGATCATGCGCTTTACGGAAGAAAGATTCAGGTCAAGGACGGGCCGGTCGCCATCATCCTTTGCTGCCTGGGTGGTCTTGCTCATGCAGTGATCCCGCGTTGGTGGGCACAAATGTGGAGCGGGGCTGGGCCCTCAACTCTCGTCGGATGGATCCTCGAATTTGCTGTCCGAGACCAGCCGGGAGCGATGAGCAACTGCGTCACGCCACATCCTTTCGCGACCCTCATCTGTGTGAGCTGCCGCTGCCGCTTCGTTGATTTCTGCTTGGAGGTCGCTCTGGTAGCGATATTTTGCAAACGACCCAAGCCAACCTCTTTTCGCGTCGTTAAATTCGGCATCGGCACGGATGAAGCGTTGTAGCTTGACCAGGGGGTGCTGGACCCATTCCTGGTAAATATCGTGCACTGCCGGAACCTTCGACATGTGGGAGAGGAGGGTGGCACTGTCAAGCGTAGGATTGTTCGTCAAGAGATCGATGCAGCGTCCAAGCAGCATGCGTAACCCTTCATTTTGCAAGTCTAATTCCAAGACCTCCGCTTCAAAGCGTTCAAACAGTGAAGGGTGATGCAACAGCCCCAATACGAGTATCGCCTCAGACCACGCTTCAATATTTGAGGGCCGGGTGATTCGCGGCGCCATTTGCGCCGGTGGGCGACGGTCTTGGTACCGCCCGCGGCCCTGATTCGGTCTCGCGGTCCGGCGCTGCTCCTGAAACGGCGCGGGCGAAGGTGCCGCAAATCCTGAAGTGCTCGCGGGTTCTGCATCGAAGGCACCAGGCGACCTGCCAAGCTTCTCGGCAAAATAGGCACCGTATTCTCGGCGCGTGTCGGCATCTTTGATGGTTTTCACCAAATCCCGCAGGGCGGCGCGAAAACCGGCGGCCTCTTCAGGGGTTTCTCGCGGATGCGTTTCCACTTGGCGGTCCCACATCACCTCGGCGAGGGGGCGTGCTTTTTCAATCAAGGCCTGGAAAGCCGCTTCGCCCTTGGCTTTGAGGAAATCATCTGGATCGAGGCCGTCGCTCAGAAACACAAAGCGGAGGGAGCGCCCAGGGCCCACATGAGGCAGGGCGCGGTCGATCGCCCGATAGGCCGCGCTGCGGCCCGCCCGATCGCCATCAAAGCAAAGAACCGGTTGAAGCTTTGCGCGCCATAGGAGGGAGAGTTGCTCCTCGGTGAGGGCGGTGCCGAGGGGCGCTACAGCCGGCCAGCCCGCCTCGCTGACGGCGATTACATCCATATAGCCTTCAACCACGAGCACGGGGTGATCGGACGTGCCGGCGCGTTTGCGCGCCTCTTCCAAATTGTAGAGCGTGTGGGATTTGTGGAAGAGCGGCGTTTCGGGGCTGTTCAGATATTTGGCCCGGGCGTCCTTTGAGAGCGCGCGGCCGCCAAAGGCGATGACCTGTCCCCGTTTGCCCATGATCGGAAACATCACCCGGTTGCGGAACCGGTCATAGGGCGCACTGCCATCTTCCGGCGCAATCAGAAGTCCCGCCTCCACCAAGACTTCGAGCGAGAAGTCCTTGTTAAGGAGATGATCCTTCAGCGCCGTGCGGCTGTCCGGCGCGTAGCCAAGGCCAAATCGCGCCCGCGCTCGCTCCGCCACGCCGCGCCGCTCCAGATAATGAAGTGCCGTCTCACCGTCGCGTCGGCCAAGCTGTGCCCGGAAAAACCGCGCCGCTTCGGTGGAGGCTTCAGCAAGTGTTTTGCGTCGCGCCTCGCGTTCACGCTC
>CAYFHK010000211.1:0-2579 GCA_964342585.1 uncultured Caulobacterales bacterium
TATCTCAGCAATGACACACAAAATGCTTGCCGCTGAAAAAGTTTGCAACAGAACCATCACGCGCGCGGTGGGTGGCGCAAGATCCAGGAGCGCCGACACCGCGTTCCGCGCGCGCCCAACGCTCCAGCTTTCGAGAAAGAGGGACAGCGAAAAGAAAAAAGCCACTGTCGCTGCCTCGAAGAATTCACCGAGCCCGATGGCTCCGGCGACTGCGACAACCATCAGCAGGTTCATGTCGGGCGACAGCCGCCGTGCGGACGACCATGCCTTCGGTGCCACAAGCCAAACGCCGAATAGGATAGCAACTGCAAAAAGCCCTGCCTCGGCCAGCGGCATCGGCGCTTCGCCGTGCCCCGCGAAGAGGCCGAGCGCCCCGCCCATACCTGTCTCGACGATGTGCCAGAGAAAACCCGCCGCCCAGAAGCCGCCGCTGAGAGCCGTAAACAGCCGCTGTCGTGCAAGATGGGCCGCTTGGTCGACCGACGCGTTCTCGGCATTCCACGGCTTCGCGGTCATGCCGGTGCTCGCGACAAGTTCCGCAACTTCGTCGTCCGATACACTCTTTGCGCTGTCGAGAATGGTCATCCTCCCGTTGATCACATCGAACGCGAGATGCTCGGCCCTGCCGATCTGCGGGCCGATTACCTTATTCAAGATCGCGACCTCCTCGGCGCAATCGAGGCCGGACACCTGAAAACTGCGCCCGCCGGTTGGGGCGGGCGTCGTCGGTGCGATGTCGCCGCACGTTCCGGCGCTACCACAGCAACTGCCGCCGCTTGCCTGGGCATCTTCGGCGTGATCGTGATCGTGGCGGTGGGTGTCGGACGGCATGAACGGACCTCTGGATTCGGGTGCTTTGTCATGACATAGCCCCTACAGTAGCTAGAGCTTCAAGAGAAAAGTTCGGTGGTATTTCCGTTTGTTTTCTTGCTAGACGGTCCGACGACAGCCTCAATCACGGCGTGAGGCATAAAGAGCCGATACTAAGAAAAACAGAAAGGAAAGGAAACTCGATGCAGGTTTTGATGCTGAAGCAAAAAATGATGGTTGCGGTGGCGCTTTTGCTCACGACAGGATGCGCCATCCAGCCGACAGGGCCGAACGACACGGCAGACCAGACGGGCAACGTTCCCGAAGCTGTGGTTGCGATGGCTGCTCCGGATCAGGATGTTGCAACCGCGCGCCTCGTGCCGGAAGACGGCTGCTATTGGTACGAACATAGCGGGCCGGTCGAAACGACGCTGCTGCCGTTGCGCACGGCGAACGGTAATCCGATCTGCGT
This sequence comes from uncultured Caulobacterales bacterium, assembly GCA_964342585.1. Classification (GTDB taxonomy): domain Bacteria; phylum Pseudomonadota; class Alphaproteobacteria; order Caulobacterales; family Parvularculaceae; genus Parvularcula. The sequence goes on from CAYFHK010000211.1 coordinate 1,283, forward strand.
GGCACGCGAAGCTTGAGGACGCGCCACACGTTGGATCAACGCGCCTCAGACCTACGCACCACACTCAACTTCGCGCGGTGACACTGTCCTCCGCCGAGTACAAATGTGCCGTCGATTCGATCTCAACGTTGGGATAAAGTTCGTTAATGTGAGCCATGACCATCCGCACGCAACCCGAACTGGCTCGACCGCCGATACTTCTCGGATAGGGCGTGCCGTGTATTCGAAGATAAGTGTCGCGGTCTCCGACGTACAGATAGATGGCTCGTGATCCCAAAGCGTTTTCGGGGCCGGGTTCCATCCCGTCGGCCCATCGTGCGTTTTCCGGATCCCGCTCGATCATGTTCTGGGTCGGTGTCCAATGCGGCCACCTCACCTTGCGTTTGATCGTGTAGACCCCAGGCTCGTATAGGTTGCCCCGGGCAATGGCCACACCGTAGCGCATTGCGGTCCCGCTCTCCTCGATATGATAGAGATACCGCGCGACCGCATCGACATGGATGTCTCCTGGCACGAGTCCGGGTTTCGCGACCACGCGCTGGGGCAAAAAGCGCGGGTGTAGGCCCCAAGGGTTTGACGTGGCCGGATCGAATCCGGGCGGCGTGACTTGCGCGTCCCATTCAGCCTTCTGTGCCTCGGCGGGCCAGGTATCGGCCAACAGGGGGCTGGAAACAGACGCGGAGAATAGCGCCGTTGTTGTTTGAATGAAGTGTCGTCTTGTCAGCATGTCTTACCCTTTCGGTTCCCACCAGCAATCTATGGCAAGAACGGTATCTGTTCACTTTGATTAGATAAGACTTCTAGTGGCTAGAGGTTCAAGGACATATTTTCGTGAACACACACGATCCTTGTGATCCGCAATTTACCATCCGCTACTACGAAAAGATCGGCGCGCCGCCCAGCCTGACCCGGCCTGTTCCCGAGACCACGGTTGCTGCAGAGTCAGATCCTGTCGAAGCTGGCTATGGAGGAAGGCCATATCGCCCGCTTCGCCTGAGCAGCGAACGGCAGTGTGGTGAACTTTGACTTGCACGGTGACGGGGGCAGGCAAAGCAGCAACGACAAACAGGGCCGCGCAGTGTCCAAAATACCGGGCGTCTTGCTCGCCGCCTTCACCAGTTGTCGCGTTGCCCTTTAATCGGTTCTGCCTCAATCTGTGTGGCGCAGTGGCAGCATTCGGGCTCTGAGGAGTTCTGGTCCGGCGCGACCGTACATGGCGCGCTTGAGGGTCTTCAGGCGATTGACTTGGCCCTCAGCCTGACCGTTGCTCCACGGAAGTTCGATGGCATTGCGCACG
>CAYFHK010000212.1:0-2579 GCA_964342585.1 uncultured Caulobacterales bacterium
CCGGGCTTCAAGGCGGCCCCCTGATGCATGTGATCGCGGCCAAGGCCGTGGCCTTTGGCGAAGCGTTGCAGCCATCATTTAAGACCTATGCGCATCATGTGGTGGATAACGCAAAGGCGCTCGCAGACACACTTGTCTCGGCCGGCTATGCGGTGATCTCGGGGGGCACCGACACGCATGTGGCGCTGATCGATTTGCGGCCCAAAGGCGTGAAGGGCAACGCCGCTGAAGAAGCGCTCGAGCGAGCGGGCATCACCTGCAACAAGAACGGTGTGCCCAATGATCCCGAAAAACCAGCCATCACCTCCGGCATTCGGGTGGGTAGCCCCGCGGCCACCACGCGCGGCTTCGGCATTGCCGAGTTCCAAGAAACCGGTCGCTTGATGGCCGAAGTTCTGGATGCCGTCGCGGCAGGTGGCGACACGGGCAGCGTCGAGGCGGACGTCAAAACGCGCGTCGAAGCGCTGACCGGCCGATTCCCGATTTACGGGTAATTCACGGCAGCTGAGGCTTCTAGCCAAGCGGGGCCTCTTGCGCGTAAACCGCGAGGCCTATGCGTTGCCCATTTTGCCTCAGCGAAGACACACAAGTGAAAGACTCGCGGCCAGCCGAAGAGGGGGCCGCTATCCGTCGACGTCGCCAGTGCAATGGGTGCGGAGCGCGCTTCACGACATTTGAGCGTGTTCAGCTGCGTGAGCTCTTTGTGGTCAAGAATTCGGGCAAGCGGGTGCCGTTCGAGCGCGAAAAGCTGGTAAAGTCGATCCGCATCGCAACGCGCAAACGCGATGTCGATCCCGACGAGATCGATCGCACCGTGTCGGACATCATCCGACAATTAGAAGCATTAGGTGAACCGGATATTCCCTCACGCACCGTTGGCGAGTACGTCATGGCGGCGTTACAGAAAATCGACGATGTGGCGTTCGTTCGATATGCGAGCGTCTACCGCAATTTTACCGAGGCCAAAGATTTCGAGGCCTTTTTAGGATCAATGAGTGGCGATGACACAGCAACAGGGGCGTGAAGCGCTCGTGAGCACGCCGGAGGCGCGGACCATGGCCCGTCTCGGGGCCGTGCAAGCGCTCTATCAGATGGAGCACGCCGAGATCGGCGTTGATGCCGTCGTGCGTGAGTTCGTGGCCTATCGCCTAGGTGGCGAAATGGAGGGCTCACTCCTGCGCGACGCGGATCCGGATTTCTTCGAAGATATTGTGCGCGGCGTGGTGGAGCTTCAGCGCGGTATCGATCCTTATATCCAAAAGCACCTCGCCAAGGGGTGGACGCTCAAGCGCCTTGATGCGACGGCGCGCGCCATTCTGCGCTGTGGTCTTTTTGAACTTATTCGCCGGCCCGATGTGCCTTACCGCGTCGTCGTTGATGAGTATGTCGAATTGGCCAACAGCTTCTTCGAGAAGGGCGAGACCGAGCCGCGCTTTATCAATGGCGTGCTCGATGCGAGCGCGAAGGAAATTCGGCGCGACGAACGCGCTTAGGCCGCGTGGGCGAATTTGATTTCATCGCCCGCCATCTGGCGCCGCTCGCTGGAGACGGGGCATTGGGCCTCACCGATGATGGCGCCGTGATCGATGGGAAGGTGGTGGTGAAAGATGTGCTCGTTGCGGGCACGCACTTTCTCGCCGATGATCCGCTCACAGATATTGCGTATAAGGCGTTGGCGGTGAATGCCTCCGATGTTTTGGCGATGGGGGCGACACCCCGTGCCTATCTCCTCGGCATCGTCTGGCCTGCTGCCGCTGAAGAAACCGATCAAGCGGCGTTGGCTGCGGGCTTGCGTTCAGCGCAGGAGCGCTTCGGGGTGACATTGCTCGGCGGCGACACGACGCGACATGCATCGGGTAGGGAGGGGCCCCTCACGCTGTCGGTCACTATGATTGGCGATCTTGCCGTGCCCGGAACGCCTTTGCGCCGCGGCGGAGCCCAACCGGGTGATGTGGTGTTCGTCACGGGCACGTTGGGCGATGCGGCCCTTGGACTCGATCTCCTACGCGGGCAAATCAGCATCGCAGATCCCCAACATCAAAGCGCGCTTCTGGCGGCATATCGCCGACCGGTTCCGCCGATGGGATTTCAACAAGTGCTCGCGCGCGCTGCGAGGTCCGCCATCGATATCTCCGACGGCTTGCTCGCCGATGCCGGGCATCTTGCCAAGCAGAGTGGCGCGGCAATCGAGCTGAGAGCTGCCGATCTGCCGATGTCTCCGGCCGTATCCGCAGTCGTGGCCGAAACACCTGAGGCGCTCTCGCGAGTTATCACCGGCGGCGATGACTACCAGCTCCTCTTCACCGCGCCGGCCAGCGCCGCCGGGTCCATCGCAGACGGCGCCGCCAAAATTGGCATTCGGGTAAGCGAAATCGGGCGGGTGAGCGGTGCAGATGCAGCGGGTAGCGTCAGCGTGACGGGGCCTGATGGGAAGGCGATGCCGATGGGCGATGCGCCCCGGGGCTGGACGCACTTCTGACCAAGGTGGACGCACCGTGTTGATGCGCCTCGCCGAAACCCGCATACTCTCTTCGGCGTCCCCGTAGCTCAGCAGGATAGAGCAACGGATTCCTAATCCG
>CAYFHK010000213.1:0-2532 GCA_964342585.1 uncultured Caulobacterales bacterium
CAGGTGCTAGTGCCCGTATGGGCGTGGAAGTTCGAGTCTTCTCCTGGGCACCACAAAATCTCCATAAGTCATTGTATTAGATATATTTTTTAAAACCAGTGCACCCTTAACCCACCCCGGCATCCACCCCGAGTTTTCGGTCTTCGGTTTCTTTGGCTGCGATCCCGAATGCCCTAGATGTTGGAACTTTCTCCCGAGCAGCGGTGGTCTGAGCACATTTGTGCCGCCCCTGGCTCTGACCAGAATGCTTGGGTGAAAGGCGGGGGCTAAGTCTTCTCTTCGGTGGCGCTAGAGACGGCCCTGTGGGCTCGATCCGCTCCTTTGCACTCAAAGATCAAGTTCTCCTGCGGGGTGTCCCTGCCGTTAATCGTACAAGAGCGGGGCAATTATAATAAAAAATGGCCCATCGACGTCAGAGACCTATCTATTAAGACAGGTGCCCTTTATATGATTGAGTAATTTGTTTAGAGCTTGTCCATGTGAGTATTTCTATGAAATCGAAAGTCGTTTCCACGCGTCGTACTGCGACAGGAAGACATCCCCGTTGAGCTCATCGATAAATCGAGACTTCTGTAGTCGATCCATCACGGGGCCTTTCACTTCGGACAGGTGAAATCCAACTCCCATGTCACTCAAACGCCGATTTATGGCTTCGAGACTTTCAAGTGCGGAGAAGTCGACCTCGTTGACCGCGGAAAACATCAGAATGACGTTCCGGATGGCGCATCCATCAGTCACCCGTTTTTGCACAAGATCCTCGAGGAATCGCGCGTTCACGAAGTAAAGGCTCTCATCGACCCGTAGCGTCACCAGCTTCGGGTCCGTCTCGACCTTGTGGCGATGGATGTTGCGAAAGTGCTGGGTCCCTGGGACGAGGCCCACCTCCGCGACATGCGGTCGGGACGTCTTGTAGAGGTGTAGCAGAACGGAGATCGCGACGCCGGAAGCAACTCCGACCTCGACGCCAAGGCCTAGCGTCAGCACGATCGTCGAGGCCACGGCTGCGAAATCGGCGCGACTATAGCTCCAGGTCTTTTTCAGAATCGATAGGTCGACGAGGCTCAGCACGGCGACGATTATGGTTGCAGCCAAAGTCGCGTTTGGCAGGAAGTAAACCAACGGCGTGAGGGCGATGGCGGCGATGGCCAACCCGACCGCGGTGAACGCGCCGGCCGCTGGCGTTTCCGCGCCAGCGTCGAAGTTAACGACCGACCGGGCGAAGCCGCCCGTCACCGGGTATCCTCCCGTGAACGCGGCGCCGAGGTTCGCGGCGCCGAGGCCGATCAACTCTTGATCGGGATCGATCCGCTGTCGCCTTTTCGCTGCGAGCGTCTGCGCCACCGAGACGGATTCAACGAAGCCGATGATCGAGATGAGAAGCGCCGGAACCAGAAGCGCGCTCAGAAGGTCTGGTGAGAACCCCGGCAGCGTCAGCGGCGGCAGGCTTTGTGGGACATCTCCCACGATCTTCACACCCTGATCGGCGAGTCCGAAGGCCCAAACCGCCGCGGTCGTCGCGACCACGGCGGCGACCGGCCCGGCTTTGGTCAGGATGTCTGCGAACAGCGCTGACACGCCCGCTTTCAACAAGGCCGGTTTAAGGTTCTTCCGAACCCAGAACAGGAACGTCGTCGCGGCGGCGCCAATGACGACCGTGACCGCATTCACCTCGTTCAAATGCGCGAAGATAGAGCCAAGCATTTCGGGCAGAGTATGCCCATGGGCGCTGACGCCGAGGAGATGTTTCAGCTGGCTGGTGGCGATCAGGATCCCCGACGCCGTGATGAAACCCGCGATCACCGGATGGCTCAGGAAATTTGCAAGAAAACCGAGCCGGAAGACCCCCATCAAGACAAGAAATCCGCCCGAGAGAAAGGCCAGCGTCAGCGCCGCCACGGCATAGCCTGCGGTTCCCTGCTCCGCGACCTGACCGACAGCAGAGGCTGTCAGCAGCGAAACCACGGCGACCGGCCCTACGGCCAGCGCCCGACTCGTGCCAAAAATTGCATAGAGGACAATCGGCGCGATTGAGGCGTAGATGCCGGCCTCCGGCGGCAAACCGGCGAGAAGGGCGTAAGCCAGCGATTGAGGGATCAGCATGATCGTCACGATCACCGCCGCGATCATGTCGTTCGAGAACGCCGCCTTCGTGTAAGTGCGGCCCCAATCGAATATCGGGAGGTACTGGCGCAAACTGAGCATCGACATATCGCATTCGGCTGGTGGCGACGTCCGGAGCTAGAAGCGCCAATGTCGCGACATTCAGGATGGTCGGGACCGCGCCAACCGTTCGGAAACAGGGTCTCGGGGCGGAGGCGCGAGGTCAGTGTTTGATGTGGCCCCCATGACCGCCGCTGTACCCGCGCAGCTTGGCGTAGACAGCTCGCTGGTGTCGGCTGAGCAGCGGCGCGGCCTCCATATGGGCGATCAGGTGGGCAGCCCGGAGGCGACCCTCGATCATGCCGGCTTCCGCGGTGGCCGCCTCGATCGCGGCGGCGTCTGGCGCGCCCTCGGCGAAGAGCGTGTCGAGCG
>CAYFHK010000214.1:0-2485 GCA_964342585.1 uncultured Caulobacterales bacterium
TATCGAGGCTTGTGATACCGCCGTTCAAAACGAAGGTTAGCTCCGATCGCGCCTTAGCCACTGCGAAGACGAGGTCACAATCAAGCGGCGGGATTGTCCTGTTTTCCTTGGGCGACAACCCATTGAGCCAAGCCTTCCGTGCATGGACGATAATCGTTTCGGCGCCAGCCTCCGTCATCTTATTGATGAAATTCGGCAGCACCGCCGCGGGATCCTGATCATCGACACCAATGCGGCATTTCACGGTGACGGGCACGTGATCGGCAGCATCCCGCATCGCCTTCACACAGTCCGCCACGAGATCTGGTGTGCGCATTAAGCACGCCCCGAAAGCACCCGATTGAACACGGTCCGACGGACACCCGACGTTCAAATTGATCTCGTCATAGCCCCACCCTTCGGCGATACGGGTCGCCTCGGCGAGCAGGCGCGGATCGCTGCCGCCGAGCTGGATCGCAACAGGGTGCTCCTCAGGGCCAAAATCCAGCAGGCGCGCGCGATCCCCATGGATGATGGCCTGGTCGACGATCATCTCCGTGTAGAGCCGCGCCCGTTGCGTCATCTGTCGGTGGAAGAACCGGCAATAGCGGTCCGTCCAATCGATCATCGGCGCAACGCAGAAACGATGGGGCGAAAAAGGCAAATTTCGGCTTCCAAAACGGCTCGGGGATCAAGATGGGCCCGTTGAGCGAGGACGCCTAGGGCCCTCGGGGGATCACCTCAAGTCCCATCAAAGATGCTGCTCAACGTCACATCGCGAAGACGTGCGCAGACAAGGCGGCGGTGTATTCTTATGTATAGCTGATGGAGTTTCTCGACGCTTACGAAACACCGATCAGGCTCTCGGCCTTTCTCGGTATTTTGGCGCTGATGGCGACGCTGGAGGGCCTGTGGCCTCGCCGGACGCGCGAGCAAACGCGGCTGCGCCGTTGGGCCACGAATATGGGCATGGTGGTCATCGATACCCTCGCCCTTCGACTGGTCTTTTCGGTCCTCGCCGTGGGCGTCGCGGCGATGGCCACGGAGCGCGGCTGGGGCCTTTTCGGGCTTCTCAATTGGCCTGTCTGGCTCGAGATCGTGCTGTCGGTGATCCTGTTGGATTTACTGATCTACGGACAGCATGTGGCGAGCCACCGTATTCCCCTGTTGTGGCGGTTTCATCGCGTCCACCACACCGACCGCGACTTTGACGTCACCACTGCGCTGCGTTTTCACCCCGCAGAAATTGTTTTCTCCATGGGCGTGAAATTCGCGGGCATTGTGCTGCTCGGCGCGCCTGCCCTCGCGGTCTTCATTTTTGAAGTGCTGCTTAATGGCGCGGCCATGTTCAATCACGCCAATCTCGGCATACCGGCAAAGCTTGATCGGTTTCTCCGTCAGGTGATCGTCACGCCGGATATGCACCGCGTTCACCATTCGGTTGTTCAGCGGGAGACCGATAGCAATTTTGGCTTTTGCCTTTCGGCATGGGATCGGCTCTTCCGCACCTATCGCGCCCAGCCGGAAGCGCCCCACGACCAAATGCAAATCGGGCTCGCGGAATTTCAGGATAACTCCCCCGGTAAGCTGTGGTGGTCCCTCTGGCTGCCCTTTCACCGCAGCGAGCGACACGGATCTCAGCTCCCTTCGCCAGAAGCCGCACAGCCCACGCAAGCCGAATGACCCTCAGATGGATCACTTCGCTCAGTGTCATGATGATCAGTGCCCTCGGCGCTCGGGACATCGGCATCGGGCAAAGCAATGATCTTGATGCGCTAGCGGAACGACTCACCCATCGCTTTTCGGAAATTCAGCACCTCGCCGCAAGCGATATCGAGTCCCTTCCGCGCGATCGGATCGTCGTTTTTGATGTGCGCGAGCCGGCAGAGTTTTCCGTGAGCCATCTACCTGGCGCAATAAATGTGTCACCGGATCTGGATGCCGACGAATTTCTCACAAAGTACGGCGATGCCCTGCGCGAAAAGACAGCGATATTTTACTGCAGTGTTGGCGTCAGATCTTCCAAACTCGCCGCGTCGATCACTCGACAAGCATCTGTCAACGGAACAAACTTAGAGACGGCGAACCTGCGCGGCGGTATTTTCGCGTGGCACAATGACGGGCGTCTACTAACGCGAAATGGACAACCTACACGCAACGTCCATCCTTACAATGATCACTGGGATAGATATTTACGAGACAAGGCAGCGAGCGCCTACACATCCCAGCAGAACATACCTTTTTACACCCTCTGAGATATGTGATTCAATCACAGACGGCATTATAAGCGCTATTTTCAGCCATCAGTTGTTGCAATTGCGAAAAAAACAGTCCTAGCTACCCCGGGTAGCGGTATTCGTGTGCACGAGGGCAACGGTCATGACTCCATCCAAAATTCGCATTGGTCTCTTAGCAACGACGGTATTGAGCGCTGGCTTGCCGACGGTTCAAAGCGCCGTCGCCCAGGAGTCGGAAGACATCTTGGTGGTGGAAGGGCGCCGAATTT
>CAYFHK010000215.1:0-2482 GCA_964342585.1 uncultured Caulobacterales bacterium
CGCATTCATAGGCGCTGACCTTTTCCGGGTCGGGGTTGCGAACGGCGAGCACAACGGCGGCGAGGATCAACACAACACCGAGACCAATGGCTACTGCCAGAAACACGAGGATGGGGAGGTACTCCCTCAGCATCTCTTCCACGAGGCGGCTCCTTCATATGTGCAGCGCGCGTGCGCCGCAGTCAGAAACTGACTTGGCTGAGCCTCGTGTATCGCCGCAACTGCGAAGGGTCAACGGGGCGCGGGAGGGAAACCGCGGGCCGAATGCCGCAGTTTCCCGCTTGTGATCACAGATTTGGCCAGATGGGCGAACCGAACAACGGATTTTGCCTTGGAATTCTTTCATTGACCATGGAATCGCATGAAAAATTCATCTTTATGAATATCTTATGAGGCCGCCTGCTATCCGCTTGATCACCTGCGCGACTGCATAACGCCCAAAACGACCGTGTTGCGCGGGCCAGTGACGGCGTCCGCCTTGACTTCAAGACTGGTGAAGCCGCTGGTTTTCCATGCCTGTTTCGGATTGGCGGCGACATGCTGCTGCTGCTTTTGCGGTGAAGGGTCTTTGAAGTCGGCGTGTTTCAAAGACCGTATCTCGCACCCCAGTTCGGACACAAAGAAGCACCCACGCCGCCAAAGCCCATAGTGCGGCATGATTGTCCGGTCGTGGCCGTTGTACACGCTGGCCCGAAACGGAAGCAGAAGGCTCGCCGCATGCGTTCCACCGGGATACCAGATCGCCCACACCTGCGTTGGCCGGTGCCATTTCGGGTCTTTGTGCCCCTGCCCCCAAACCCGCACATGGGTGCAATTGAGGATCGGAATGGACGCCCCATAGGTGGTGATCGAAATCTCCTTTTCCACCACCCCTTCGCTGGTCTGGATGCCAAAAGACAAATGCACCGCTTCGGATCTCGGATCTTCGCTGGTGAAGATGAAACAATCGTATCTCGGGGCTCCGTATTTCGTAACGGGTGGCACCGCGACGAGGTCTACGGGTTTCTCCCTTTCCGTGATCGTCACGTTTCGCGCGCGAGGCTCCAAATCCGGCACACTACCCGCGCCGGACCATTTGCTCCATTTGAAAAGCGTTGTTGGTGTATCCGTGTTCGACATGTTTGCATCCTCCCTGAACAAGGGAGGATAGCGGGACAGCGAGTCAAAATCTACCTATGCGGGCATCCACGCCGCCTTGCGCTTGTCAAAGAACGCGCCGATGCCTTCTCGGGCTTCTTCGGTTTCCCAACGCGACTTGAGCGCACCAATGGTCATCTCGATTGTATCGGCGTCGATCTTCGGGCCAAGATCGCGGGCCAACTTCTTGGCCGCTGCCACCGCACCGGGTGCGCAGGAAAGATAAGGGGCAACCTCTGCCTCGACGGCCTCGGCCAAGTCATCTGCTGGCACCACCCGCGCCAGAAGCCCAAGCTCGCGTGCTTCTTCTGCGCCAAACAGGCGCGCATTCATGAACACGCGCCGCGCCCGACCCTCGCCCATGCGGGCCAGCACATAAGGCCCAATGGTCGCCGGAATGATGCCCAGCCGTGTCTCGGTGAACCCCATCTTGATATGATCCGCACCAATCGCAAGGTCGCAGACGCTTGCCATGCCGACACCGCCGCCAAAGGCATTGCCGTTGACCATCCCGATCAGGGGCTTGGGCAAAGTGTTGAGCGCCTGAAGCATATAGGCCAGTTTGCCCGCCTCCCGCGCGCGGGTCTCGGAATCAAGCGCCATCTGCTCGCGCATCCAGCCCAGATCACCGCCCGCGCAAAAGGACTTGCCCGCGCCGGTCAGGATCACGACGCGCACCGCATCGTCCGCGCCCAGCTCCGCCGCCGCCGCCGTGAGGTCGGCCAGCATCTGCGCCGACATGGCATTGTGCTTGTCCGCGCGATCCAGCGTCAGCGTTGCAACCCCGCGATCATCGCAGGTGATCGAAACCGTTTCATATGCCATCTATTCGCCTTCCCGCATCGCCCGCGCCATCTGCGCGGCTTCCTTCACAACCTCCAGATCAAGACCGGTGTCATATCCCAACCGTTCGAGATGTTCAGCCACGGCTTCGGTCGCGACATTGCCCGCCGCCCCCGGCGCATAGGGACAGCCGCCCAATCCACCGACGGCGGCGTCAAACACCCGCACACCCAGCGACAGGGAGGTGTCGATATTGTCCAAAGCGCGCCCGTTGGTATCGTGATAGTGCCCGGCAAGCCGCCCGACCGGCACCACGTCGCGCACCTTCATCAGCATCCGCGCAATCGTGTCGGGCCTGCCCTGCCCAATGGTGTCGCCAAGGCTGATCTCGTAGCAGCCCATAGCAAAGAGCGCATCTGCAACCTCGGCTACTTTTTCCGGTGGGGTCGGCCCGTCATAAGGGCAATCGGTCACACAAGAGATATAGCCGCGCACAGGCAGGTCGATGTGGCGCGCGGCCTCGACCACGGGTCGGAACCGCTCAAGGCTCTCGGCGATGGTC
>CAYFHK010000216.1:0-2470 GCA_964342585.1 uncultured Caulobacterales bacterium
TTGAACAATTGCGTAGGGCCAATTTTCTGGCGCGGCGAGCGATTGCCGCTGAGGGCCTGTGACCGCATCGCGCATCATCAGCTCATTGGCGAATTCGAACCCAGCGTCGAGGTCCTCTGGCGCGATCCCGAGTTCATTGGTCGCTGTCTCAACGAGGTCGGCTCGGGCGCGCGCCCAGGTGAAATACTCATTCAAGGAGAGCGCACCCTCAAAGGCGGCAAGCGCCGTCCAGGCGATGATGCTCACCATGACCATTCGGCGCTTTCGGCGTTTGAAGAGCGCGCCCTCGGTCAGCGCCATGACCCCAAGCACCGCGCCGATACCCGGCAGCAGCATGTAGCGGTCATACCAGGCACCGTAATAGACGCAGTAAGGCGCGTAGGTGATCGCGGCGGAGAAAAGCACGAAGAGGGCCCGGCCCACGCGATCGCGAGTTGCCAAGTCGTTCCGTGTTGCGAGCAATCGGGGCGCGACTGCGATCAGTTCAACCAACAAGGCGGCCAACCCGGCGCCAGCGAAAAAGGCCAGCGCGTGATGAAAGCCTGCGCCTGGCGGAGGCAGGACAAAATAGGGTTCGAGGTGGCGTGGTCCGATCCCGGGGGCTGTCCAGATATTGCCGCGGGGGAAGGGATCACCGGTCAGTCCAAGCAGCACGAGAAAGATGACCCCGCCCGCAATAATGGCGCCGCGTGCGAGGAGCGCGTGACGACCCGAAGACGGGGGTGCGACGAGCACACCTACGGCAAGTGGCGATGCGATAAGGCCGATATACGCAATGCCCGTGAACATGGTTGCGGCGGCAAACCAGATCGGGCGAAACTCAAAGGCAAGGAAATCTGCGAAGAAAGCGGCCAGCCCGTCATTGGCTTGGGTGAAATAGGGCGGCAGGCTTTCGCCAAGCACGTCTTCGACTAGCACCGGAAAACTAAAAATCGTCAGGGCACTGATGCCGATCAGAAGCGCACTCCGCCACGCAGTGCGCTGCCAAGGCTGCACGATCCAGGCGGTCAGCGCATAACCAAGGGCGATGGCGATCGCTGTTTGCCGCAGAAGGATCGCGGCCACCACCACCGCTGTTCCCGCCGCGAACCATAAATGCCCCTTGGCTGCGAAGGATTTGAGGAGGCAGAACAGCGCCAACAGCGCCAAAAACAAAAACGGCGTGTCCGTCATAAACGTGGCGGAAACGGCGAGAAACACGGGGAAGCCCATCAACAGCGATGCGGTCACCGTGGCGGCTGCCCGCGTGAGGTGAAGCTCGCGGCCCACGCCATAGGCCAACACGAGCGATCCCGCCCCGAGCAGGATGTTGAGGAGCCGCAATCCAAAATGGCTGAAGCCAAAAACTTCGGCCCACAGCGCGCCCATTACCACTTGGGTCAGCAGCGTCATGGCTTGCCAGAAGGTGAAGCCGAAAACGCGCTATTCGACCCACCAGCGCACCGGCGCGCTAAACGCCCAGTCGTCATTGATGGCGAACTCGCCCACCGGCCAGGCGATGAGCATCAGAAGCAGCCACGCAACGAGGAGCAGTGGCCAAGGCCGTTCGGCAATGGCGTTTCCCAGCATGTGGAAGGTGTTGGTCAGGTGCCGCATGGGCGACGGGCTCCGGTCTTTCTTTTGGGATCCTTAGCAAGAGTTCGGCGCGGGCCCATTGTCATTGAAAGGTTTTCGTGTGCCACGAGCGGTGAGGGACGGCGCAACGCGCACGCTCCTCCCTTGTGTTTTGACGGTCGTCGGCGAAAGCTCCCCTCAAAACCGCAGATAAAAATGAGGCAGTTTGCCATGTCCGTTTCCGATCAAGTGCCCACGGGCTCAGGCTTTCACGCGAAATCGACGGGCGATGAAGTGCTCGCTGATGTCGATTTGTCGGGGAAAACGGCGATCGTGACAGGCGGCTATAGTGGGATCGGGCTTCAGACCGTCAAGTCACTTGCCCGCAAAGGGGCGACCGTCATTGTTCCCGTCCGCACGCCGGAAAAGGCGAAGGATGCCCTGGCGGGCCTTCAAGGGAAAATCGTGATGTTGCCGATGGATCTTGCTGATCTCGCCTCGGTGCGCGCTTTCGGCGAGGCAGTGGTTGGAGAGATCGCGGGTCTCGACCTCCTGATCAACAATGCCGGGATTATGGCATGCCCGCTGACGCGTGTAGGCCCTGGGTGGGAAGCGCAATTTGGCGTGAACCATATGGGGCATTTCGCGCTGACGAAGGCCCTCATGCCCGCGCTCGAAAAGGCAGACGCTCCGCGGGTCGTCGCGCTGTCATCGACCGGTCATAAGCTTTCCGATATTCGCTGGGATGATCCGCATTACGAAGAAACGGACTACGACAAGTGGCAGGCCTATGGTCAGGCAAAGACCGCCAACGCGCTCTTCGCAAATGGATTGTCGCGGCGCCTGAAATCTGCAGGCGGATCGGCTTTCGCCGTGCACCCGGGCGGCATTTTCACTGAGCTGCAGCGCTTTCTGC
>CAYFHK010000217.1:0-2452 GCA_964342585.1 uncultured Caulobacterales bacterium
ATCGTGGTGGATCGAACGTCAGGATGTGAGCGATCCCGCAAACCCCGAAGGCAAAAAGAAGTATATCTTCAAACCTGCCGAGCTTGAGGCGACCGTCCTGACCGGTCTGCCCCCCGGATCGGGTGCCCCGCGCGAGGTTCTGGCCAAACGGCTTGATGAACTCATGGCAGGCGCGGGTTTCGATATTGGAGTCTCGCCCACCACTCTGGCCAGCATCGACGCCGCCCATTTGGGCACAATCGACCCCGCCAAAGGTCAGATGATGGGCTCGATGCAGCAACTCGCCCCCGCTGACGGGGCGCTTGCCGACAACACGGCGGATTTTGTCGCCTTCTCGGAAACCATCGACAAAAAGAACTTCGATGATGTTGCCGTGTTCGACATGCTCTTTGCCAATCTCGACCGGCACACCAAGAACATGCTTTACAAAACGGACCCGGATACGGACAAAACCTTTCTCGTGCCGATTGACCATGGCTCCGCCCTGCCCGATCCCGAAGCGCTTTTTGCCAACCGCTCCGCGATTGGCGCCGATGTAAACATCATGGCGCACAAGGATATGGTCCCGGCGCAATCGCCTCTGGGTGCCGAAACGGTCGAGGCGCTGATGCGCATGGATGCCGATCAAATGGTCGCCGACCTCAAGCAGGCAAACAGCGACATGGCCAACCGCCACGAAGCCGCCGAAGGCATGATTTCCGACGCGGCTATCGACGCGCTTGGCGCACGCATCCGCTTCATTCAGGCTGCGGCGAGCGAGGATATCCCCGTCGCCAAACTCTTTGAAATGCTGGCGGTCGGCGCTTTGGAAATCGCCCGGGCCGACGCCGACGACATGGCAAATCTCGTCGCCCAGCTAAGCGAAACCGTCACGGAGTTCTCAGAGGCAAAAACCGAGCTTCACGAGATGGCAATCACCGTTCCCACCGCGAACGGTGCGCCGGACCATGACAAGATCCGCGATGTTCTGCGCGGGCTCGGATGGGCGGGTTCCACGACCATGTCCAGTTTCAGCGGCTGGGTGGATGAGAACCCGAAACTGGTGACGCGCATCATCAAGACGAATATGGAAAATCCCGCCCTTGTGGACGAAATCGAACGGTTACGCCCCCTCGCAATTCAGAACGATCCGGGTATCGAGGCCAAGGCCAACGGCAAATCCACGCTGGAACGCTACCATCTGTTTGTGAAGGCATCTTTGGGTGATGCGCTGAAACCACCGGCCAATGACGCTACATCCGACGACCTTATGCAGGAATTCGAGCGTCTGGGCGGCATGGACGCCCTGAAGGCCGCGTTCTATGAATTTCCCTCCGACGTCTCCCGCTTTATGGCCACGCCTGCCGGAAGCGAGGATGACATCCGCTACGGCTGGCAAGACCGCGTTTCCTGTCTGCGCAAATGGGCCGCCTATCAGAACGAGGGTGGAACGGCGGAAGTTCTCAGACGCGGCGGCGCGCTCCCGCGTGAGGCGTCGATTGACAGCATGTTGATCAGCCTGATCGAGAAAAAAGCCACCGCCGATGCCGAACAGCAGATCCTTTCTATGGACCAAGATGCGGTCAACGCGCGCAGCGAAGAACAATACGCTATTGTCCTTGCGGCGTTTGACGCCACGATCGACGCCATCCGCAACGCTGACTATGTTGAAGAGTTTACTGCAATTCGCGATCTTGCTGTGGCACAATGGAACGCGGAGAATGCAACCGCCGCCATCGGGTCCATTCTGAAAGCGAATGCGACGGCAGAAAGCTGGCTCGAAACAGAGGAAAGCCGGATTGCCGAAGCCGAAGAGATGAAGGTGACTTTCCGCGATGAAGTGAACGACATGGCGTCGCCGGTCAAAGAGCAGATGGCGGATGCTTTGGAGGAAATCATCGCAAAGCTTGACCAAAGGCTTTCCGTCGGCAACGTCAGTGCCAACACCATGGCCAGAAAAGAGTTCCAGGCCCGCAAGGAAATCTTTGAATTGGGCGACGAATCCGGGTTCAACGTCGAAACCGCCCGTTTTCAGGGCTTCCGCGCGCGGCTGCCCGCGCATTCGGACATGCCTTGGTATGATGCATTGAGAGAACGCGTGGAAGTGGTCGAAAAACGGCTGAGTGATTTCGATGTTTCGTCCGCAGAAGGCGACAACGGACGGCTGGAGACCGCAATGAATTCCGTTGACCTTGTTCTGGCGGCGATTGGAAATCGCGATATCGGCAATCTCCCCGAAGAGGTTGCGGCCATCCTCAATGAATGGCCAAGACGCATCGAATTTACCAGCCGTCTCGACAGAGGACAGGAAGACGCCCAGCGGATCACCGAAATCCTCGCCAACGCTGACGCCAACGCGGTCTAACCGACCCGCCGCAAAGCAAAAATGGCCCGTGCAGACTATCGCTGCGCGGACCCAAGGCCGCAGGCCGCCGCGCATCGCCGGGCCGCCCCCCGGCACGGCGATTGGGCT
>CAYFHK010000218.1:0-2451 GCA_964342585.1 uncultured Caulobacterales bacterium
TACTGAGCTCAATTACGACAATGTGCTCAAGATGATGGAGCATCCCCAGGCGCTTTACGGCCTGTCCGATGGCGGGGCTCATGTCGGCACGGTCTGCGATGCCTCCATGCCCACCTATATGATCACCCATTGGACGCGTGATCGCGTGCGTGGCCGCAAGCTGGATCTGCCACGGGTGATCCGCATGCTCACCGGTGCCCAGGCCGATTATATGTCCATGCGGGATCGCGGCTATCTCAAGGTCGGGATGAAGGCGGATATAAACGTCATTGATCTCGACGCGCTGCAAATGGAACCGCCGCATATGGAGGCTGATCTGCCGGCCGGCGGCCAGCGCCTCCTCCAGGGCGCGCGCGGCTATACCGCCACTATCGTGTCCGGCGAGGTGGTGATGCGCGAGGGCAAGCTGACCGGCGCCCTGCCGGGCAGGCTCTATCGCGCCGGGCAAGACGCGCTGGTGGCGGCGGAATAGGGTGGAAGACGGCGCAATGAAGCTCTTTTCCCCGGTCGTGTCCCTGGTCGCTATCGCTGTCGCGGCGATGGCGATCTGGCTGGTCATCCTCGACCCGTCACGCTGGCCCTGGGCGCTGTTATCGCTGGCTTTTCTGCCGCTTGCGGGCGGGATGATCTATCGGATTGCCCGCCGCAAGACCGCTACGCGCCGCTCCATCATCCGCATTCGCGCGGCCATGGTCGGCGCGGGCGCACTTCTGGCCTCCTCGCTGGGCTTTGTTATCGCCGAAATCCTCGGCTGGATCGACCCGGACGGTAACAGTGCCCGCAACTGGATCAGCATGCTTTTAGTCCTGATCGTCGTCTTTGGCGACCTCATCGCCGCCCGCATGGAAAGCAGTGCGGATAAGGAAGAGTGAGGGGGTATCCTCGCCCTCGATGGGCGAGGTGGCGCGAAGCGGCGGAGTGGGTGCGCGCCGAAGGCGCGAAAAGAGAGTCTTTGCTTAGCACCCCTTCCGACCCGGGCTCACGCCCGGCCCACCTTCCCCATCAAGGGGAAGGATAAAACGCACGGCTCATCCTCGCCCTTGATGGGCGAGGTGGCTCGCGAAGGGGCGGAGTGGGTGCGCGCCGAAGGCGCAGGAAAACGATTCTTCTCCAAGCACCCCTTCCGACCCGGGCTTACGCCCGGCCCACCTTCCCCATCGAAGGGAAGGATTAAGCGCCCCGCCCATCCTCGCCCTTGATGGGCAAGGTGGCGCGCAGCGCCAAAAGAGAGCCTTTGCCTCCAACCTTATCCCCACCCCTAAAACCCCGCCTATACTGCCTCCATCCCATCGCGCGGCGGGGCGTTTCTAGACCGTCTGGTTATGTGTGGTGGGGGCGGTGCCTCGAGAGGGAAGGGGGTAACGGACCTGACCTTTAAAAGAGCGGACGGCAGAGACGGCAATCCTGGAGGGTCACCTTCTGGCGGTGCGGGCGGTTAGCGTGCGGGTTTGACGGCGCGTTTTTCTTCCCCTCTGGCCGGTGGGGCAGGGGCGAAAATCCTTGCAGATCCGGCAGGCTACGAATTCGAGATATAAGATAAGCCGCGACGGAAGACCGATAAAACACCGCGCGCGGGACGTTGAAGGCGTCCATAAAAATTTCCAAACTGCGTCGGCGTCCTCATCGTCCCGCGCTCCCGTCATCGCTCCAGGCCCCAAGGGTTGTGGAGGTGAAGCTGTGGCCATCCTGCCTTCTTTGGGGACGATGAGACGCCCCCGCCAACTGCACGAGAAACGGCCTGATCCTTGACATTCGCGCCCGCAAAACGGCATGTCGCGGCAACTTCTTTTTTGTTCATTTCGGACGACGCCATCATGCACGCTTACCGTTCTCACACCTGCGCCGAGTTGCGCCCGGATCATGTCGGCCAGACGGCCCGGATTTCCGGCTGGATCCACCGCAAGCGCGACCATGGCGGTCTGTTATTCATCGATCTGCGCGATCATTACGGCCTGACCCAGTGCGTACTGGAACCGGAAAGCGAGCATTTCACCACGCTTGAGCGACTGCGCGTTGAAAGCGTTGTGACGATTACCGGTGAGGTGATTGCGCGCTCTGCCGATACAGTGAACGAGAATCTGCCGACGGGCGGGATCGAGCTGCGGGTGAAGGATCTGGATATCCAGTCGGAAGCCGAGGAATTGCCGCTGCCGGTTTTCGGCGAGCCGGAATGGTCCGAGGAAGTGCGCCTCAAGCACCGCTATATCGATCTGCGCCGCGAAGGCCTGCATGCGCGCATCGTCAAGCGTTCCAAAATCATCGACAGCATTCGCCGTCGCATGGTCGATGAGGGCTTTACCGAATACCAGACGCCGATCCTGACGGCCTCCTCGCCGGAGGGCGCGCGCGACTTCCTGGTGCCGGCCCGCCTGCATCCGGGCAAGTTCTACGCCCTGCCGCAAGCGCCGCAGCAGTTCAAACAGCTCATCATGGTCTCCGGCTTTGATCGCT
>CAYFHK010000219.1:0-2413 GCA_964342585.1 uncultured Caulobacterales bacterium
GCCGAGGGCAAGCGCGCTTACCCCCGTAAAGCTGGCAACAGCAAAAGGCTTTGGTTGAAACGTGGACAAGTTCAGCATGGGGAGGTTCCGTCATTCTGGGTGTCAGTAAGCGAGGCGGCAGCGGAAAGACGCGGGCGACAACCAGGAAACGGTTGCCTGGCCATCCGCATCGTGAGCGGCGGATGGCAGGCGCGAACCCAGGGGACGTCCATAAGTAACCGAATCATGGCGAAGCACTCGCGTTGATCGCGGAGTGAACACATAGCTCGCAACAGTTGTGGTTTCGTTACCCCTAACTCACCACTTGTGTGACGAGAGCGATCTCAACGCATGCGCCCGCCTCTGGCTGGAGACCGGGCGATTGATTGCGCTGGGACAGAATGATACGGCACGAAAGTCGCAGGTCGCGACTAAGTTGAGTGAGTGTGACTTCATGGAAGAAGGCGAAGACTTACCGGGCGGCCCCGAAAACAACCTCATTATAGGTGGGTCTGGTAACGACACGCTGCGCGGTTTGGGCGGCAATGATTCATTGTCAGCCCTAGGTGGCGACGATGAACTTTTCGGCGGCGACGACAATGATAATTTGGATGGCCGAGATGGCGCCGATCTCCTCGACGGGGGCAGCGGCTTTGACCGGGCGGATTATCGCTTCTCACCCGCTGGGGTAACCGTTGATCTGGGCGAGAACACCGCCAGCGGTGGGGACGCCGAGGGCGATAGCTTCGTCTCAATCGAAGGTATTCGGGGCAGCGCATTTGACGACGACCTCACGGCCGCAGATGACGCCAACACGACACTCTTCGGAAATGACGGCGACGACACCCTGGTCGGGAGCAATCTGGCCGATAGCCTCGTCGGCGGCGACGGCGCGGACAGTATCGTTGGCGGCGCTGGCGCGGACAGTATCGATGGCGGTGGCGGCAACGACCTGATTTTCGGGGACGATGATGATCCGGAAATCGCAGCGACGCTGGCGGCCCAATCCGGACTTTTCCAAGAGGTGGTGACCGAACCTCCCGCTACCGATGATGGTGGCGCGGCCTAACGGTCTTCAGTTTCTCTTGATTTGGCTGCCAAAGCCTTTTCCCACGCTTGTTTGGGCGCGGTTTCGATCAGTGCCACGAGCTCCTCTATGGCGTCGGCCATCTCGTTTTGCCGCTCGGGTGGCAATGATGAAAAATGCTCGACGAATTGTTGCCATATCGGCGGCGACGCCGTTTCTACGGCCTGTCTCCCGCGATCCGTCAACCGAACATGAACGATGCGGCGGTCGCGCGGACTGCGATAACGACTGACCAGCCCACTCCCCTCCAATCGATCAATCACCACTGAAATCGTGCCTTGGCTGAGTTGAACATCGTCAGCGAGACGACGTGACGTGACCTCACCGAGGCGCTGACACGCCCGCAAAACAGCCAATTGCGAGGCGCTCAGCCCCGCGCTTTTGCCGACGCTACGGGCGTGCACGCTGATCGCGCGTTGAACACGGCCCAGCCCCGAGAAAATCCGCTCCGCCTGTGCCGCCGCGTGAAACGCGCCACCCCCCCCTTGATCAACCTTCATCATCGCACTCGCCACCCCACCACACAGTCTATCGCGGAGACACTGCCCTTGCCGCGTATAATGCGCAGAATAGTTTGACGCAAAATATTTTGCAGCGAAATGTTTTGATTGCAAAGTAATTTTGTGCTACTATTTGGTGCGTTGCAGCAATTCGGAGTGCGTGAATGCAAGGGCAGCCAGGCTATGACGGCACCAGCACAGCAGAGGTTTACGGCCCCCGGTCAGTTGTTCCCTCATTCCTTCGCCGCCGCGGCGTCAAAGAGCGCGATGCGCGCTACGTCATTGGTGTCAGCTCGCTGCTCATTGGAATCTTTGCCTTCACCGGCGCGAACTCACTTCTCACAACGCAAGTCGTTCTAACCGCCCGCGAGCTCAACTTCCCGCCTGCAGCGATCGGTGGCCTCACCTCGCTTTATTTTGTCGGGTTCATCCTTGGCTGCCTCTACGGCGGCAAACTCGTCTCTCGCGTGGGGCATATTCGGTCCTTTGCGGGCCTTGCTGCCATTGCGATGATGGTCGCGTTGATCCATCCCATGGCGCCAATTTTGGTCGTTTGGCTTGGATTGCGGGCGATCAGCGGGTTCTCTCACGCGGTCCTTCAAATGACCGCAGAAAGCTGGATCAATTCGGTCACCACGCCAGAACATCGGAGCACGACCTTATCGATCTACCGCATCGTCGACTTAAGCTCGGTTACGCTCGCGCAGTTCGGCCTCATGCTGCCTGATGAGAGCGGCTTTTTGCTCTTCTCGTTGATCGCCGTATCGATCAGCTTCGCCCTGTTGCCGGTCGTATTCTCTCGCACAACGGGACCTGCGCCGATCAGCCAAACCAAGCCGGACCTCAA
>CAYFHK010000220.1:0-2386 GCA_964342585.1 uncultured Caulobacterales bacterium
CGAACTCCCGACCCCCAGATTCGTAGTCTGGTGCTCTATCCAGCTGAGCTACCGGTGCAAACCGAAGCGCGCTTATGCCGAAACCGCGGACGAGACGCAAGCGGGCTTTGAGGATTTTGCGCGGTCTCACGAGGCTGGGATTTCAGCGGAAATCTGCCAGCCGCTCTTCGGTGTCCGTGATCCCAGGGTAGGTCTGCGCAAGCTCGGCGTCGATGGCTTCTTCGAGCGGGCCGTCTTCGCCGGCCAATCGATAAAGGTCTTTATAGGCGGCAATCGCGGCACCTGAATTCGCCACCATTTGCCCGGCCCGCCGGGCAATGAGGGCATCAAGTGCAGCGACATCCTTCGCCGCGTCGGCGGCAAGACCCATGGCCAGCGCTTCAGCACCTGAGAAGGTGCGTGCCGTGAATGACAGTTCCTTAGCGCGCGCGAGCCCGACGCGACGGGGCAGCAGCTGGCTCATGCCCCAGGTGGGTCTCAGCCCAAATTTGGCGTGGGTGTCGCCGAACTTCGTGTCCTCGGTGGTGTAGATGACATCACAATGAAGGGCGATTTCGAGCGCGCCGGTGAAGCACGCGCCATGGACCTTGGCGATCACCGGCAGATCGGCCCGCCGGATCGCCTTCGTCGCCTCGGCGGCGGGGCGGTCAAACATATCACCGATTTTCCCCGACTGCGGGGTCACGTCTTGGAGCACCTTGAGGTCGACGCCTGCGGAGAAGGCACGGCCTGCGCCTTCGATGACAATCACACGGGTTTCGGCATCGCCTTGAGCAGCGATCACCAAATCACGCAGCGCTAAGAGCATCTCCGGCCTCAGCGCGTTGAGGGCATCGGGGCGGTTGAACGTGATGAACCGCACGCCGTCGTCGACGCGGGTGAGGACAAGCTCGGTTGGGGAGGTGAGGGTCATTGCTGCGCTCCTTTGTGCGCCCAAAACCGCCAGTGGCTGCGATTGGGGAAAACTTACCCGTTGCCCAAGCCGTGGCGGAGTGGCTCTTTACCGGTCTTCCCGGCGTTAACCTTCAGGAGGTTGCTTTGGCTGACGGGTCACAGAGTTTCAATGACGATGCACCGAAGAGTGACGTCGTCGCCGCAGATCGGCTTCGTTTGTTCATCGAGCGTGTTGAGCGCCTCGAAGAAGACAAGAAGGCGATCATGGAGGATATCAAAGAAGTCTACGCCGAAGCGAAAGGCGAGGGCTATGATACGAAGATCATGCGCCAGGTGATCCGTTTGCGGAAAATGGAAAACCACGATCGCCAAGAGATGGAGGCGCTGCTCGATCTCTATCTGACCGCGCTTGGGGAGCGGTAGTCGCCTCGAGCTTAAGGCGCTCAGCCCTCATCAACACCTCGGTGACCAGACATCCCTCTAGCCTGTCGCCAGCCGGTGATTGCCGCGTCCAAGACCGGTTTGAGGTCCTTCATCGCCTCATCGACCTCCTGCGCCGACACGGCTAGTCGCTTCAAAGATGGTGCCTCTTCCGAGATGCCTTTCATCCGCCGACTAATCGATCTGATTATATCTCGGACACTCTCTTCAATCTCTTCGACGAGGGCTGCGTTTGTCGCCCCCTCATTGGCGAGCACAAGAAAGTAAGCGTCTTCAAAAGATAGCTTACGTTTCAGGCGACCCCAATGAAATATGAGCCGCGGCAGGTACTGCCGAAGCTCAGGGGTCAGACGATCGCCGAATGTTGTCCTGGCGTTTGCCACCGCGACACGGGCCGTTTCCTCGGCGATGCTTACTGACTCAGCCAACACGCGATGCAGGTATAGCGGCGAAGCGCCTTCCGCCAAGTTTTTGGCAAGGGTCTTGGGCATCTCCGTCAAGAGATAGTTCAATTGATCGTGCGATTCGAGCAGGACGGATTGTAATGCGCGCCGCATTCTTCGTCGCTCGGCTGCGCGATCCAAACCGGCGGCGATAAATACGGAGAGCGGGATCGACAGCAACACGCCGATGAGCTCGGTCGACAGATTGAGATTGAAGTCAGAATTAGTCGCCCAGGCACCCAGATGCCGCGCCGCAGCCCAAATACGATCCATTTTCCCGACGTCCCCGAGCCAGCCGACATCTCACTGAACCACAGCGGGCTGCCTGTGAATAGTCAGCGGAGGTCGGGTGATCAGCGCGCCACCTGTAGGGCGATGCATTCACCGCCCTTTGTCCGCACTCGACCACAGCTTTCCGTGGCCTCGCGTTCGGTCAAACGGGTGAAGCGTGCGCGGTAAACGGTGCGTGGGCCACGATCGGCAATGTTCACTTCGCGTCCCACATTTGCCGCCACTTCTCTGACGGTTTCCTGCATTTCGCGGATCCGAGCGATGGCTTGCGGCTGCTCGCCGAAGAGCTGCTGCATCGCGGAGGGGTGAGAGTGCAC
>CAYFHK010000221.1:0-2377 GCA_964342585.1 uncultured Caulobacterales bacterium
GAAAAAGTTTGAAACGACCTATCTGCCCAACATGACAGGCACGCCGTTGGCCTATCGACCCACTGGGTCATTGGTTCATAGCGAAAAGCGCGATAAGGTTTTTGAGCCGTACGAGGCTTGGCGCCCTGAAGACGCCTAAAACCACTGGTATGGTGGCTGCATCGCGATGCAGAATTTGGGAAGGGAACCGTTCATGAGTGCTGTGCGCCGCCAAGGGAATTGCGCTGTCCTCGGGGCCCTAATCGCCTTAGGGATCTTTGCCGGTCACGCCGTCGCGCAGGAGCGCGATGACGCGGCGGCCATGTCGGCGGAAGAAGACGGGATCAGCGCGCTCGACGTGCTCGCCGAAGAGCCGCTGGTCCGCCAAGGATGGACGATCACCATCGAGCCGGAAATGGATGAGGATGGCGAGCCGTTGACCGAGCTTGATCGTCTCTCGAGTTCCGCTTCTGGGGTCACGTTTGGGCGGACGCCGGTGACGAGCCGCAGTGACAATCCCTTAAAACCCGTGTCGGTTACCCTGCGCGCGCTCGACAAAATCACGGCGACCTATACCGATTTGGAGGTGCCGATCGGCGAGACGGGAGAATTTGGTCCGCTGACGCTTTTGCCGCGCACCTGTAACAAGCGCCCGCCGGATGAGACGCCGGAAACCACTGTTTTTCTTGAGGTGTTTTCTTCAGCGGCCGATGTGCAAGGCAACCGAACCCGCCTCGCGCGTGCCGAGGCGGCTAGTGCTGCCGATGACATGCGCGAAAGCGCCATTCGCTTGCCGGGCGAAGGTCCTCGAGACGATATGAGCGATGATGCGCTGTTCAAAGGGTGGATGTTTGCCTCGTCCCCCTCGCTCAATGCGATGGAACACCCGGTCTACGATGTTTGGGTGATCGACTGCAAAATGGTCGATCCCGAAGCGTCCGAAGAGAGCGAAGAGTAATCGGCGTCTACGCTCAGCGCGTCCTGTAACAGTGTCTGATACGCGTCGGCTTTAATCTCGCGCGTGCCGAACTGTTTCAGATGGTCGTTCTGAAATTGGGTGTCGAGCAATCGGTACCCACCAACGCGAAGGCGCGCGAGCAGATAGACCAGGCAAATCTTGCTCGCATCAGTCGCCGTCGAGAACATGCTTTCCCCGAAGAAGGCGCCGCCGATCGACACGCCGTAAAGGCCGCCCACAAGCTGGTCTCCGTCCCACGCCTCAATTGAGTGGGCATGGCCCTGGCGGTGCAGTGATTGGTAGGCATCGAGGATTTGCGCATTGATCCAAGTCTGCCAGCGATGGCTTTGCGGCATGGCGCACCCCTCCATCACCGCATCGAAAGCGCGATCAATAGTGATCCGATAGGGCTCCCGCCGCACTGTTTTTTTGAGGGATTTGGGGATGTGAAAACCATCCAATGGGATGATCCCGCGAATGTCTGGCCGTACCCAGAAGACCTCTCGCGCAAACCTGTCCTCTGCCATGGGGAAATACCCGATCCGATAGGCTTGGAGCAGGAGATCGGTCGTCAGGCGGCTCGGCGGCTGCGGTTTGGACATGCGCGAACTATGTCTTGCTTCGCGCCCGGCGTCACCACGCGATCGCATCACGGCGGCACACCGAAAGACCTAGGCGAATCTCGGCGGCACACCTACCTTGCTCGTTAATCCTAGCGTGTTATGCGCCCGGACATTCGCGAAAGGACTTCTCGCCGATATGACGATCCCCGTGTTGATGCCCGCACTGTCGCCGACGATGGAAGAGGGCACCCTCGCCAAATGGCTGAAGAAGGAAGGGGACACTGTCTCATCCGGCGACATCATCGCGGAAATCGAAACCGATAAGGCGACGATGGAGGTCGAAGCGGCCGATGATGGCGTTTTGGGCAAAATCCTCGTCGAGGCCGGCACTGAGAATGTGAAGGTCAACGCGCCGATCGCCGTCTTGCTCGAAGATGGGGAAAGCGCTGAGGACATCGATACGTCAAAGATTGCGGCGGAGGCCCCAGCGCCCGAAAGTCAGGACAAGGAGGAGACTGAGGAGGCCGCCGACGCGCAGCCTGAAAAGCCAAAATCGCCCATTGGCGCGGCAACGCCCGCGCACGATCCGGAAATCCCCGAAGGCACGGAGATGGTTTCCACCACGGTGCGCGACGCCCTGCGCGATGCCATGGCCGAGGAAATGCGCCGTGACGAGAATGTTTTCGTCATGGGCGAAGAGGTCGCGGAATATCAGGGGGCGTATAAAGTCACGCGCGAGCTCCTTCAGGAATTCGGCGATGGGCGCGTCGTCGATACACCGATTACGGAATATGGCTTCGCGGGCCTCGGCGTTGGCGCCGCGTTTGCGGGCCTCAAGCCCATTGTCGAATTCATGACCTTCAACTTCGCCATGCAG
>CAYFHK010000222.1:0-2374 GCA_964342585.1 uncultured Caulobacterales bacterium
GTCATGGATATCGATGTTCGGACGCATCTTGATCTCTTTGATCTCGACGGTCTTTTGCTTCTTCTTGGCTTCCGCCTTCTTCTTCTGTTCCTGGTATTTCAGCTTGCCGTAATCGACGATTTTACAGACGGGCGGGTCCGCATTCGGGGACACTTCAACCAGGTCCAGCCCGACTTCCTGCGCTGCTTCCAGCGCAGCGTCCGTGGGCATAATACCTTGCTTTTCACCATTTTCGTCGATCAGGAGAACCCGCGGCACGCGGATATCTCTGTTGATGCGGGGCCCTTCTTTCTTGGGCGGGGTCGCAACTTGCGGTCTACGGGCTATGGCCTTCTCTCCTTTGTGGCCGACAAACTAAGGCGATTAATCCTCATACGGCGCTCACGGACAAGAGCTGAGAGCTCAAAAACCGCTGCAGCACGTGAAAGGAGGCGGGCACTATGGTCATTTCACCACAATAGGCAAGCCCGCCTGGCGGTTTATGCGGCTTCCTCGCGGGCTTCAAAGCCGCCAGCAAAGCGCATTGCCTGCATGGCCTCGGCCGGCGTCACCTGCGCCAGCGTGGCTGCGTGCATTAAAATAACCGGTGCAGTACCGCGCGGTGCGATAAGCGCGGGATCCTCGACCTGGCCATATAATGCCAGCGCTGGCGCACCGGAGGCGACCAGAACATGCAAAAGCGGGGTATCCTCGCCAAAGACGAAACGCGTGCGCCGCGCCAGACCCGCCAATTGCGGCAGTTTTGCCTTGCCGGTGATATCGCGCGCACCCGGCGCGACATGGGACACATAACGGCCAATCTCACGCGTATCGGGACCACCCACGAGTGCCGGTGTAATGCCGGCCTCAAGCAGATCATGCGCAAGCGTAGCCCATTTCTCTTTCGGCCAGCGCAAGGCCGGCTTCACGCCCTCTCCGGACGGGGCAAGTAGCGCGAAAGGCCCGTTGAGGCCGAAATATTCCGGATCCAGCATGCGCGATTTCTTGGCCAGAAAATCAACCCAGGACGCATCAGGTGCCGGTGCGCCGCCGAGCTCGAAATGCGTCGGCTCCAGCCCCAGCGCGGCGTTCAGCCGCCCGGCGAGCGCGTCAACCGGATGCTGATTGGATTTCGGATCCACCGAGAGGTCCACCCAGTCGCATTTGGAAAAGCGGAAGAGGCGTTTCAGCTTGCGTGCATCGCCATCGCCGACGAAATCATAAACGCAGATTGGCCGCGCCGTCTTGATCCGCTTATCGCGCATTGAAACGAGCGGGCGCGAATCAGGCACGGCGTCGATCTCGATGGCATTGAAATACGGGCAATGCTTCAAGAAGCTCTCAAAATCCGGCTTGGTCAGCAGCACGATCCGGTCACGCTTGTGCGCCCGGCGCAGCACTTCAGCTGCCGCCAGCATGCGGACGGTCGAGGTCAGATCGCCCCAGTGAAGGACGTAAACAATATCACGCTGCGGCTCGGTCATGAGGGCGAGTTTAGAACTTCAGCGTAAACACGCAATGTTGAAGCTTGAAGCTGACGTGTAGAAAAATGCTCGCGCACATGCTCACGGCCTTTTTCGCCCATTGCCAGGCGCGCCTCATCGGACATGCGCACCGCCTGGCCGATCGCATGGGCGAGGGCTTTGATATCGCGCGGCGGCACCCGCCAGCCGGTCTCACCCTCGATAATAATCTCCCGCGCACCGCCATGATCGCAAGCGATCACTGGACGTGACATGGCGCCCGCCTCTGCAGCGGTACGGCCGAAGGCTTCCGGTTCAACCGAAGGCGTCAGGACGAGCAGACTCATCGACAGAACCGCCGGCATGTCCGAGCAATGCCCGACAATCCGCACCAGATCGCCCAGCTCTTCATCGACAATAATGCGCTCCAGTTCGGCAACATAACCATCGCGCCCCTGCGCATCCCCGGCGAAAACGAGCTTGGGCAGAGCACGCCCCTCGCGCTTGAGAACCCCATAGGCCCGAAGGGTTTCGCGCTGGCCTTTCCAGGCGGTCAGGCGGCCGGGCAGAAGAATGATGGGACGGTCGGGCGCAAGCTCCCAGCTTTCCGCCAGCGCTCGCCAGCGTGCACCAAAATCAAAACTCGGATCAAAGCGCTCGAGATCCACTCCGCGGGGGATGACGCGGATCCTGTCCGTCGCGAAAGTGTGTTCGGCGATGATATGCTCGCGGATGAAATTGGAGTTGGCGATGACGCGCTCACCGCGCGCCATGAAGGAATTATACCAGCGCTTCAGCCCGCTGCGGGCATTATAAGTGCCATGATAAGTGGTAACGAAATGCGCGCCAGTGCGGTCGCAGGCTGCCTTGGCGCTCAAGGCGGGCGCCCGGGAGCGGGCGTGGACGATGTCGATCTCTTCCTGCGCGATCAG
>CAYFHK010000223.1:0-2367 GCA_964342585.1 uncultured Caulobacterales bacterium
CGCCCGTCCCGCGGCTCTTCTCAAAGCCCTCGATGTGAAATCCGTGCGGCTTGAGCGCATCTGCGCATGCCAGACCCGCCATTCCCGCGCCGATAATTGCAATCCGCATGAAAGCTCCGCCGTCTTGTCCCTCAGGCGCGAAAGCTAGCCTGCCGGGGCGGATTTGCGAGGTCTAGCGGAAGAAATTCAGCACCATGCCGGGAGCACGATTGGCGATTTCAAGCGCTTGTATCCCCAATTCCTGACGCACGAAAAGCGCGTTCAGCTTGGCGCTTTCACGGCCGAGATCGGCGTCGACCAGATTACCAATCCCCCGACCGGTCGCATCATATTGCTTGGTGAGAAGCTCGCGCTGGATTTCCAGCGTTTTCAGCCCGGTACCCAGGCGTGACAGGGCGGCGTTCACATCCAGCATGGATTGCTCAAACGTCGCGACCATGGCCTGGTCGGGCTGGGTGAGGATGTGCGACGTATCGGTATAGGGCAGCGTACCGGGCAAGGCGACATCCACATTGCCGCCGCCATCGATCAGGTTTTCCGCATTGATCGTCATCGTGTCGGAGGCATCATCCCCGACCAGGATGGTGAGATTGCTGGCGCCGGCCGCGAGCAGGTTGATATCGTTGAATTCCGCGTTTTCTGCCAGACGGTTAATCTGATTGCCCAGGATGACGTAATCGCTCATCAGCGTGCGCCAGGTGGGCTCGTCCAGACTGGCATCCGTGGCCGCGACCAGCTTGTCCTTCATCTCCACCATGAGATCGGAAATACCGGTGGCTGCCGCCAGCGCGACTTCCACAACGCCCATGGCCATATCGATGGATTGCATGGAGGCTTCGCGCGCCCCATTGGCCGCACGCATGCCCTGGGCGATCGCCCAGATCGTGCCGTTATCCCGGGCACTGCCGACCTTAAGCCCCGTCGCGATACGACGCTGAACCGCGGTTGTTTCCCGTGTCAGCCCGTCGATATGCCGCAACGCCGCATTCGTGTCGGCTATGGAATGAACTGAGAAGCCCATCCAGCCAACTTTCGCCACCTTCGGTGTCCGCCGGTTTTCCGGTCAGACGTCTCCCGCTTTTACGGGAATTACCTTTCAGGATGGCGTCATAGGGTTAGCAATGGGTTTAGATGCGGCCCGGACGCATTCGCCTCTCGCAATTGCGAAGGAAACCTCTAATTTGAGCGCTATGAGCAGCAAGCCCAAAGCCGATCCCGACGCGTTCAAACGCGCCCTGTCTATTACGACGCGTGCCATCGCCCATGACAAATCGCTGGAAGTGCGGTTTGGCGGCGAGATTGCGGGGTTGAATGGCGGGCGCATGGTGCTGCCTAATCCGGGCAATGAGCCCACCGAGCGCGCTGCTGCGACAGTGCGCGGCCGCGCCGATGCCCTGGCCCTGCGTCTGGCCCATCATGATGAGGCCGCCCATGTGCGCGCCCTGCCGCCGGGTGCCACCGCCCGCGCCATCTTCCATGCCGCCGAACAGGCGCGGGTTGAGGGTCTGGGCGCACGCGATATGGAAGGCGTGGCGCAAAATCTCGACGCGGCCCTCACCCAGCGCTGCAAGCAAAAAGGTTGGCAGCGCGTGGAGGATCGCCAGGCTGCGCCGATGGAAGAAGCCATCGCCATGCTGGTGCGCGAACGCGTCTCCGGCCGTCCGGCGCCGGCAGAGGCTCTGGGCCTGATGACGGTCTGGCGCGAACAGCTGGAAAGCCTGGCCGGGCTGTCGCTCGACACACTCGCCGGCAATGCCGAGGACCAGAGCGCCTTTGCCGAAGCCCTGCGCACGGTGATCCAGGATCTCGATCTTGCCGAGGAGCTGGGCGGCGACCCCGAGCAGTCGGAAAACGAGAATGATGAGGATGAGGGCGTTGATCGCGAACAGCGCACGGGCGAGGACGAACAGCCCGATGGCGATGATGGCAGCGAGCCCGATACGCCCGATGCCTCTGGCACGGCGGCGGATGAGGAAGAAATCTCCGCCGATACGGATGATCTCGATACCCGCGTCGAGGCAATGGATGATGAAGGCGCGGCGCAAACCTCCATGCGGCCCAATTGGCGCCCCTCCGATGATCAGACCGATCAGTCCTACCGCGTCTTCACCCGCGAATATGACGAGGTCATCCAGGCTACGGATCTTTGCGATACCGAAGAGCTGGAACGCCTGCGCCGCTATCTCGACAATACGCTCAAAGGTCTCGACCAGGCCGTCGGACGTCTCGCCAATCGCTTGCAGCGCCGCCTGATGGCGAAGCAGGAACGGGCGTGGAAATTTGATCTGGAGGAAGGCGTGCTCGACGGTTCACGCCTCGCCCGGGTGATCGCCGATCCGACCCTGCCGCTCTCCTACAAGCAGGAAA
>CAYFHK010000224.1:0-2351 GCA_964342585.1 uncultured Caulobacterales bacterium
TCATCTTTCGCTTCGGCGCCGGCAGGCCCTTCAGTGCCGCGCTCGTCTGCGTCTCCGGCAGGATCCGCGCGGGCACGTCATTGCGGCCCGGTTCAAACGGGTCCTTGCCCGCACATCCCATCAGCGTGCCCGCAAGCAACACCGCCAGGGCCAGTCGCGCCTGTTTTCGAAACATACCTGTATTCAAATCCGTGGCCCTCTGCCTTCTTGAAATCAGTTGATCACCGGAACGGGGATATCGAGCGTCTGGGTCGACACGCCGTCATTGACGGTAATCACCACCCGGTCGCCCTGCGTGACCCAGCTCACCATCGCGCCATCAAGCTCCATGGTGCCCGTCGGGTTCTCCTGAAGCACGATGGAATCGATCAGCTCCCCGGCCGCGATCGAGATCATGCCGTTGCGGATCGCTTCTGCGAATTCTTCCGCCAGGGACGGTTCCTCGAAGAGGTCGTCGAACCGGCTGCCGTCGTCGATGTACTGGTTCTGAATGTCCGCGCCCTGGTACAGGTGCGAGCTGTTCAGCGGGTTGCCCCCGAAGGACGGGTTGATCGGCTGGTACACGAGGTCGCCCGCCGCTGCGTGCCCGCAGATGGCGCAGGCCAACAAAGTCACAAAGTATCTCATTCCATGTCTCCCCATGTCGCGAAGTCGCACGGCGTGTCTCAAATTGCAAGTCACCGCAAGGCTGATAATGGGGTGAAATGGCTATTTGGTGACTATTCGACGGCCTCTTGGTGTATCTAAAACAAACACAACGGCTGCGCCCTGATTCCCTACGTCGATCGGGTCGACACTGCGCGAACTTGCGCGCCCCCGTTGCAAATGCACAACGGTCTTGCCTTCCGCACCGGTGAGATTGATGTCCGACTGCAGGCCGACGCCCCGCTGCTCCACCAGCACGCGGTTGCGCGAGCCGATCACGTCCAGCTCCGAGCTGTTGAACGCCCCGCGCTGGTCCTGAAGCGTCAGGTTGCCGATGCCGCTGATGTTGACGCTCGCGAAATTGCTGTTGCCGGCCTGGTTGATGCTCGACAGGTTGGTCGAGCCCACGGTCAGCCGCGCGCCGCCGGTGATAAGCTGCGTGGGCACATAGTCGCCGGTGTCGTCCCCGGCGCCGGTGGTGTCCTGGTAGTAGCCGGCCGTATCGCCCGCCGTGCCGGGCCGGACCTGTTCGACCGTGACCTCCGCGTTCTGGGCCGCGGCCGGGTCTGGCGCGGCGAGCGTCATGACGGCGAGCATCGCCGCGGCGGCAGCTCCCCTGAGCCCTGTAACGAAATCCGTAAAGTTCACGTCGACACTCCTTCAGATTGGGCTGACCGCCTCGCTCGACTCGCATCTGGCACCGGTCAGCCGGTCGGTGACCTCGAGGCCGAATTCCAGCCAGCCATCGGGTTCCAGCCGGTAGGTGACCTGCGACAGGACCTGCGTCTTGCCCACCTGCATGTCCTGCGTGCCGGATTGCACGGTGGTGCCGGTGCCCGAAGCGCTGATCTTGGTTGTCTCGAGGGAGTAATCCACGGTGACCGGCTGGCTGACCTGCGCCAGCGCGTAGACCGACACGAGATCATCGTTCTTCTCGACAACGACCCGGCAGGCAAGCTGTGTCAAACCCTGGGCACTCCCTATCGAAGCGATACTCAAAAGCCCGGTCAGGATAATAAGGCGGATGAGATGTATCACTTCTCGAAATGGCTCCGTAAAATCGCTCAGGCACGCGACTCAATGTGCCAAAACGATACAGAATAAACAAGGCGCACGTGACCCTGCGAAAGATCGCGCGCGCCCCGGTCTCAGTTTGCGCTCTGGCTGGTGTAGACCGTGTTGCCGTTGCCGCTCTGGCTGATGCTGGCCATCTGGTTCAGATCCTGTTGATACACATTGGCGGCGTTGTCGTTGCCGCCCTGGATCAGCTCGATGTCGCACTTGGTGCAGGCATTGGCCGAGAAGCTGCCCTGGTTCAGGTCATAGGTGTTGCGGTGACCGCTCGTGCGCACCTCGATGATGTTCTGGTCACCGACCTGCAGCGAGTTGCCATAGTTCTCGTTGCCGCTCTGGCGCACGTCGAACGTGTTCTTGTCACCGTACTGGTGTGCGTTGACGATGCGGTTGTCATTGCCGCTCTGACGGATTTCCATCGTGTTCTTGTTGCCGCCGCGCTGCTGCAGAAGCTCAGCCTTGTTGCGGTGCCCCGATTGCACGATGGTCATCTCGTGGTCCGAGCCGGTCTGGGTTGCGCCAGGCCATGTCGGCAGCGCCGGTTCCGACGTCGCCCGCGACCCGACGGTGTTGCCGTTGCCGGTCTGGCTGATGTCCATGTAGTTCGAGGTGCCGTTCTGTTCGACAGGGTT
>CAYFHK010000225.1:0-2255 GCA_964342585.1 uncultured Caulobacterales bacterium
CGCCTCTGAGGGGCGCGGCTTGCTAACGAACCTCGCTTTGATGGCGGTGTTGATTGGCGTGTTGACCCTGGTGGCCGCCAATTGGTCTGCGCTATCGGGCGTTTTGCGGCTGGGGATCCTTTTTGGCCTTAGTGCGCTGGCGACGCTTGGGGCGGCGGAAGCGCGGCACCGCGGGGCGGTTTCCCTTGCCAATGGGGCGGCGGGCCTTGCCGCCGTGCTCTTCGGCGGCGGCCTCGTCATTATCGGCCAACTTTACCATAGCGAAGCGACCACGGCAGGGTTCCTCCGTGTTTGGTGTCTGGGCGCAACAGTGTTGGCCGCTTTGCTTGGCGGCGCGGCGCCTTGGCTCGTCACGGCGCTGTTGAGTGTTGGGTGGACAGGGGCGGCGCTCTTCGATGGCGGAAATTTGCCCGGAAGCGCGCCGCTTGGCCCATGGCTCGTCCTGCCGGTTTGGGCAGCGATCGTCAGCCGGGCGCAACGGGCGCAGCATTCGCTGTCTTTGCATTTGGTCGCGATCGGGGTTTTCATCTGGCTCACCCCATGGCTGGTCACGCAATTGTCCGCCGCGGATTTTGGGGCGACCGCTTCAGGGCTGACACTCACGGCGTTCTACGGCGCCATTAGCGCGGCATTTGAAGTTTCGCGCCGACGGATCGGTGCCTACGGCCTTGGCATCGGCGCGGGCTGGGGGGCGTGGATCGCGGGCGGGATCTTCGGCGGCACGCTGATCGCCGCCTTGAACGATAGCGGTCTTGGTGTCGCTTTGGCCCTGGCGGCGCTAGGCCTGGCTGGCTTTGCCTCCCTGATCGGCTATGGGTCGGCGCCAGGCCGCGGATGGCTACGCGGTGCAGGTGTTGCCGGCTTTATTTCGATGGCGGTGATCCTCTTCGCCTTCTCTGCCGGGCTGTTGGGCGCGGGCGTTGTGCTGATCGTCTTTGGGATCGGGCTGTGGGGGCTGCTCAGCTGGTCGAATAACCGTCGGCAGCGGCAAGAAGCGGAGGCAGCGTCATGAGCTTCAAGCCCTCTATGCGGGTGCGCGGCGTCATGGCGCTTCTCCTGATGCTTGCCGTGTTCGGGACGACGCTGTTGATCGCCGATCACGCGCGCCGGTCCGGCGAAGAGGTGCTGTTGGAAACCCGGCCCATCGACCCGCGGGATCTGTTTTTCGGGCACTATGCAATCCTTTCCTATGGGCTCCTCAACGGGGATGTGTCGGATTTCGCCGATGCGGCCTTGAAAACCAGGATCGAGGACGAAGATCTCGATACCGGAACGATTCTTTACGCGGCTTTGGCACCCGGTGAGATCTTCCACGATGTGGTCCTCGTGACAGAAGATCTCGACGTTGCCGCGGCGCGCGGCGTGCCGCTTAAGGTTGAGACCCTCAACCGAGCTGTTTTCGGGGGCAGGGGGCTTCGCGTCACTGCTGACCTGCCAGGGCGCTATTACGCAGATCCTGAGACGGCATTGGCGTTGGAGACGGCGGCCCGCAACGCCGCGCGGGCGCGACCCCAAACCGCCGGCGAGGCCGATGCGGCAGAAGACGCGGTGGAAGTGCCCCTCTTCGGGGTGCTGCTTTCCGTCTCGAGCAGCGGTGAGGCCGTTCTGAAAGGCGTCCGCCTCGGCGATGTCACCTATGTCGACACGCTCACGGGCGATCGCCTGCGGCTTTCGACGGCTGAAAAATAACCCTCTCCAACGCTGCGAAAAGCCAGTTGACGGCCCGCCGAGGCTCGGTGTCTCCTCCCGCCATACAAAAGAAGCGCGAAGCTTCGTTTCTGGTCCGAAAGGGGCCAGTTAAAGGGAAGGAAAAGACATGAGTTTCATTATGGTGCTCGTCATTGCGGCGGGCCTCGTTGCTGTGGGCTACGGCTACCGCACAGCGAAACAGGTGATGGCCGCCCCGGCCGGGAATGAGCGGATGGGCGAAATCGCCGCCGCCATTCAAGAGGGCGCGGCTGCGTATCTGAATAAACAGTACACGACCATCGGCATTGTCGGCGCGGTGGTGTTCGTCCTGCTGTTCTTCTTCTTTGGTGATTGGGTGCCGCCGGTGGGATTTGCCTTCGGCGCCGTGCTGTCGGGCGCCGCCGGCTATATCGGCATGCTGGTGTCCGTGCGGGCCAATGTGCGCACGACGGAAGCCTCGCGCTCCGGGCTGCAACAAGGTCTCGACATCGCGTTCAAGGCGGGCGCGGTCACGGGCATGTTGGTGGCGGGCCTCGCGCTCTTGGGCCTCGTCATTTATTTCCTCA
>CAYFHK010000226.1:0-2243 GCA_964342585.1 uncultured Caulobacterales bacterium
TATCACGATGTGGTCAAGAAGCGCCTGAAGCGCTTGGCGCGGTGGTTGATCGGCGAAGCAGGCGGCGAGGTGAAGGTGTTCGTGGACACGGCACCGGTGCCCGAGAAGGCTTTGGGGATGGCGGCTGGCCTTGGTTGGCAGGGCAAGCATACGAATTTGGTGTCGCGCGACTTGGGGAGTTGGTTTTTCCTCGGGTCGGTTTTTACGACGGTGGAGTTGCCTGCGGACGCGGCCGAGGTGGATCATTGCGGATCTTGCACGTCCTGTCTTGCGGCTTGTCCGACGGATGCCTTTCCGGCCCCCTATCAGATCGATGCGCGGCGGTGTATTTCCTATTTGACGATTGAGCATCACGGGCCGGTGGACGAGGCGTTGCGCCCCATGTTGGGTAACCGGATCTACGGCTGCGATGATTGCCTTGCGGCCTGCCCTTGGAACAAGTTTGCCGTGCAAGCGCGCGAGGTGAAATATGCCGCGCGTGAGGGGACGGTTGCGCCGGATTTGGCCGACCTTGCGGTGCTCGATGATGCGGCGTTTCGGCTGCGGTTCTCAGGGTCGCCGATCAAGCGGATCGGGCGCAATCGGTTTGTGCGCAATGTGCTTTACGCGATTGGCAATTCGGGTTCAGAGCGGTTGCTGCCTGTGGCCCAGCGGCTGTGTGAGGACCAAGACGAAGCGGTCGCAGATGCGGCGCGTTGGGCGGTGCAACGTGTCGCAAATGGGCTGGCTAAGTCTTCGTCCCGCGGGTAGGCAGAGCGGGCGAGCGAACAGGAGAGCCTTATGAGTTTACTCTTGGGTGTGGATACAGGCGGCACCTATACGGATGCGGTGTTGATCCGTGACGAGAAAGAGGTGATTGCCTCGGCCAAGTCGTTGACAACGCGGCGGGATTTGGCAATCGGGATTGGCGGCGCGGTTGAGGCTGTGTTGGCTGAAAGCGGTGTTGATCCGTCCGAGATTTCACTTGCCTCATTGTCCACGACACTGGCGACAAATGCGCTGGTCGAAGGTCAGGGCGGGCGGGTCGGTCTTGTTTATATCGGGTTTCGCGAAAAGGATCTTGCGGGCCACGGGCTGAGCGACGTTTTGAACGGCGATCCGGCCTTGGTGCTTGCTGGGGGACACGATCACGCGGGCGGGCAGGCGGCTGCGTTGGATGTGGACAGTTTGCGCCTGTGGTTGCGTGGTGAGGGAGCCTCGGTCTCGGGCTATGGTGTCGCTGGGGTCTTCGCGACGCGCAATCCGGCGCATGAGTTGGAAGTGGCGGCGATCATTGCCGAGGAAACCGGACGCCCTGTGAGCCTTTCGCATCAGCTTTCAGCGAAGTTGAACGGTCCCAAGCGGGCGTTGACGGCGGTCTTGAATGCCAGATTGATCGGGATGATCGATCGGTTGATCGCACAGGCGCAGGGCAAATTGTCCGCGCTCGGGGTGTCTGCACCCTTGATGGTGGTGCGCGGCGACGGGGCGTTGATTTCGGCTGAAATGGCGCGTGAACGGCCGATTGAGACGATCCTGAGCGGACCGGCGGCGTCAATCGTTGGCGCGCGCTGGATGACCGGTGCGGATGAGGCTTTGGTTTCCGATATCGGTGGCACCACGACGGACGTCGCAGTGCTGCGCGGCGGCAAACCTGCCATTGATCCGGCGGGCGCGCGGGTTGGGCCGTATCGCACGATGGTTGAGGCGGTTGCAATGCGCACGACGGGGCTTGGCGGTGACAGCGAGGTTCATTTCCTTTCCGAGGGTCTGAAAGGCGGCGTCACGCTTGGACCGCGCCGCTTGATGCCCATCAGCTTGATTGCGACCGAAGCACCTGAGATCGTGCATGAGGCTTTGGACATGCAACTGCGGTCCGACCTGATCGGCGAGCATGATGCCAGATTTGTGCGTGCCGTGCCCGGTGTTGCCAGCGATGGTTTGGGCGCGCGCGACGAGGCTTTGCTCGCGCGTATTGGCGCCGGGATTTGGCCGTTGGGAAAAGTGCTGGGCAACCGGTTGGATGCGCAGGCCTTGAAGAAGCTGGTGGCGCGTGGGTTGGTGCAAGTGGCAGGCGTGACACCCTCGGACGCGAGCCATGTGCTTGGCCGTGCGGATGCGTGGGATCGTGACGCCGCGGAAAAGGCGCTGACGTTGTTTGGGCGGCGGCGGACGGGTTCGGGCAATGCATTGGCGCGTGACCCCAAAGCATTGGCGCAGATGATCGTCGATCAACTGACGCATCAGACCGGCCTTGCGCTGCT
>CAYFHK010000227.1:0-2232 GCA_964342585.1 uncultured Caulobacterales bacterium
TAGTGTGCATCATCAGCATGCAACACTTTCCGCACACCATTGATTTTCGCGGCTTCTTCGGCGACGCCGCCGGCGCCTTCGCCCGCCACGAGCACGTCGACGTCACCACCCATTTTCAGGGCTGCACTGACGGTTTTGCCAGTGGCATCAAAAAGTTCTTGGTTGTTGTGATCGGCTACAACGAGGATCGCCATGGTTAGAGAACTCCCGCTTCTGTTTTCAGCTTCGTGACCAATTCGTCGATACTTTCGACTTTGATGCCGGCTTCACGCTTCGGCGGCTCGGTCACTTTCAAGGTTTTGAGGCGTGGCGCGACATCGACGCCAAAATCGCCAATCGCTTTTTTGTCGAGCGGCTTTTTCTTCGCTTTCATGATGTTCGGCAGCGAGGCGTAGCGCGGCTCGTTCAAGCGAAGGTCAGCTGTCACGATGGCTGGCATGTTCAGCGCGATGGTTTGAAGGCCGCCGTCGATCTCACGGGTGACATGCGCTTTATCGCCCTCGAGTTTCACTTCGGAAGCGAAGGTGCCCTGTGCCCAGCCGAGCAGCGCGCCGAGCATTTGGCCCGTTTGGCTGCGGTCATCATCAATGGCTTGCTTGCCGAGGATAACGAGGTTCGGCTTCTCTTCTTCGCAAACGGCTTTGAGCAGTTTGGCGACGCCGAGGCTGTCCACGTCTTCATCGGTGGTGATGAGAACGCCGCGGTCGCCACCCATGGCGAGCGCCTGGCGAATTTGGTCTTGGGCCTTTTCCGGGCCGATCGATACGATGACGACTTCTTCGGCCTGTCCCGCTTCTTTGAGCTTCACCGCTTCTTCGACGGCAATCTCGTCAAAGGGGTTCATCGACATTTTGACGTTCGCAAGATCCACCCCTGATTGGTCGGGTTTCACGCGCACTTTCACATTGTAGTCGACGACCCGTTTGACTGGCACGAGCACTTTCATCGACGACTCCTCTTCGTTTCAACGTTGTTCATCGTGTGGTGGGCGACGATCTGCCCCACCGAATTGTCGGCGGACACTAAGCACCTCTGACCAGCCGGGCAATTGCTCCAGACAGGAAAATCGCCGCATGCGACCCTGAGCCGGCCAAGATGGCTTAATTTTGGGGCCCGCCGGGTACCCACATCACCTCACCCCCAGCTTCGCGCGACACCCTTCGGGCCGCCACGAAAAGATAATCCGAAAGTCGGTTCAAATATTTCGGCACGGCAGGGTTCAGATGCGCCTCTTCGTCAGGCAGCGCGGTCAGCGACCAGACGGATCGCTCGGCGCGCCGCGCGACGGCTCGCGCCACGTGCAAGACACCCGCACCACCCGGGCCCGACGGCAAGACAAACGATGTCAGCGCTGGCAGATCGTCATTGATCTCATCGATCATGGCTTCGAGCCGCTCAACGCCCTTCGCTGACAGCCTCAGCTCGCCTTTGATCTCTTGAGGCGTCGCCAAATCTGCGCCCAAATCAAAAAGGTCATTTTGAACGGCGAGGAGACTGCCGCGGATGTCGTCGAGGGTGATCGCGCCGATGGCCGCGCCAATGGCGGCATTCAGCTCATCAACGTCGCCAATTGCGACAATTCGCGGATGGGTCTTGGGCAATTCTTGGCCCGTCACCACGCGGGTTGTCCCGCCATCCCCTGTTCGGGTGTAGATCTTATTCAGCGTGACCAAAGGGTCAGCTCCCTTGAGTAGAAAGCCACGCGAAGATCATCAACAGCGCGATGGCGATCGCTTGCAGCGTGACCCGCAGGCGCATCAAATTGTTAGAGTGCTCTTTGGCGAAGTTACCGCCCTTGGCGAGTGAGTAAATCCCAACGCCGAGCACGACGGCCGTGGCAATCATCGCCACGGGGATTAGGAAATATAATAGCACGTTGGCCATAGGCCCTCCTTGTCCTTCTTAACTGGGCCCATTGTCGGGTTTCGCAAACCCTTTTTGCGTGGCGCATCGCCGCGCGCCAGCGGCTAATTCATACGCTGGAGGCCTTTGAGGACGCGAACGGGCAAGTCTGCCCCTTCCAGCACATGCGGATCGGCCTTTGGCGCGAGGTACCGGCCGATGCTCACCACTGGCGGCTCGCTGCGACCAAGGCCGCCATTTTGCGGTGGCGCCACCTTTGGGTCCTGCAGCTGATCGGCGGTGAAATCCGTCCGCAGATCGTAGGTCCGGCTGGGGTCGTTTCGCAAATAGCGTTGCGCCTCGTACCATTTGGCCTTGTCCGGCCCATCG
>CAYFHK010000228.1:0-2208 GCA_964342585.1 uncultured Caulobacterales bacterium
CTGCGAAGTGAGCGTGGAGTTACGCCCGAGACCGTACGGCGATATTTGAACGAAGTGGGTCGCTGGTTGGACAGCCTGGGTGCAACGCCGGAGGATTACGATGCGGCGGCCATCCGTACGATCGTATTGGATCAAGCTAAAGAACGGTCCCAATCATCTGTGCGCAAGACGGTCACCGTGTTGCGCGCCTTCCTGCGCTTTACGATCGTCGAGGGCGCATGCGCCCCGTCACTCCTGCATGCGGTGCCATCTGCTGTTCGGCGCAAGCTTTCTACAGTCCCGCGCACGATCCCTACGGCGAAGATCGAAGAGATCATTGCCTCCTGTCGCTCCGATACGCCGGTTGAGATCCGAGACCGCGCAATACTTCTCCTCCTCGCCCGGTTGGCCCTGCGCGCGGGAGACATCTGGCAGTTGCACCTGTCAGATATCGACTGGCGCACGAGTCGGTTGCGATTACACGGCAAGGGCAGGCGTGGCGTTATGATGCCGCTGCCGCAGGATGTAGGCGATGCGCTGCTGGCCTATATCGAAGATGCGCGTCCGGTAGTCGCGTCGAACAGGGTCTTTCTCCGAGTCCAGGCTCCTTTCACCCCGCTGCGATCCTCTGCCGAGATCGCCGGGATCGTTTCCCGCGTCATGAGCCGGGGAGGTTTTACCGACTTGCCGACTGGTTCGCATGTCTTTCGTCATTCACTGGCCTCCGCCTGGCTGCGCGGCGGTGCGGACCTTGACCTGATCGGTGCAGCGCTGCGCCACAGTTCGCGCGATACGACCGCGATCTACGCCAAAGTCGATGTTGGGATGCTGGCAGAAGTGGCTCAGCCGTGGCCGGGAGACGCGTCATGATACATCACCATGTAGACCGCTTCGTCCAACTCAACCGCACACTCGGAAAGAAGTTCTCCGCACAGGAGACATCCTTGCGCGCCTTCGCGGATTTCGTTGCAAAACGATCCATCACGCATCTGACGGCAGCGCTGATACTGGAATGGGCCGGCGGCGCCGCGACGCCTTATGCTGCGCAGGCGCGGTTTGATCGCGCCCGCGCACTGGCGGTGTTCCTGCACGCGGAAGATTCACGGCACGAGATACCTGCCATGGGGCTGCTGGGTCGGTCACGACGGAGGCGGCCCGCTCCGCATATTCTGACGCCGGACCAAATCAGTCGGATCATGCAGGAAGCGCTTCTGGTGCCCGGCCTGACACCGATCAGCCCGTTGACTTACCATAACCTGTTCGGGCTGCTCGCTTCGACGGGCTTGCGGATTTCGGAGGCATTGTCCCTTCAGTGCGACGATCTTACGGCGGAGGGCCTCATGGTCCGGAGCGGCAAATTTGGTAAGAGTCGTCTCGTGCCAATACATGTTTCGACCCGCGCCGCGCTGGAACGTTATCTCGAAGCCCGCGCGGCCGTGCGTAACGCGAACGACGATCTCTTCGTTCTTGGTCATGGTCATGCCCCGACAAAAACACGGGCCCATGTGGTCTTCGTTCGGATCGTCCGGAAGCTTGGGTACCGCAATCCGACAGGGCCTGGCCCCCGGCTTCACGATCTGCGCCACACCTTCGCCGTGCGATCCCTTGAGGCCTGTGGGAACAACCCGCAGGCAGTGTTGCGGCACATGAAGGCTCTGAGCACCTACCTCGGCCATGTCGATATTGCCAACACCTACTGGTACCTTGAGGCCACGCCGGTTCTTCTGAAGATGATTGCGGCGACCGCCGAGGAGACCTGGATCGGAGGTGCGGCATGACCCCGCTCGCCCCCGACCTTTCAGCCTTCCTGCAAACCCATCTTCCTGATGAATGCGGCGCAAGCCGACATACCATCGCAGCCTATGCCCGTGCGTTCACCCTCTTGCTGCGGTTTGTCGCCGGGCGGGTCAAGCGAACCCCATCGGAACTTTTCATCGAAGACCTCGACATTCAGACGATCAGGGCGTTCCTCGAACATATCGAAGAAGGACGTGCCAATTCCGTCAGGTCCCGCAATGCGCGACTTGCGGCGATCAAATCCTTTTTCCGTTTCGTCGAACATCGCCAACCGGCCTGCCTTGAGCAGGCGATGATGATCCGGGCCATGCCGATCAAACGGACAGACGCCAAGCTGATCGATTATCTTACAAAGGAAGAAGTCCGCGCCTTGCTTGCCGCGCCGAACCGCCACACGCCGGGCGGATTGCGGGACCGCGCCATGCTGCATCT
>CAYFHK010000229.1:0-2198 GCA_964342585.1 uncultured Caulobacterales bacterium
GCCATCGGTCTTGCGGTGAAATCTCCCCATCAAGACGACGACATGCCGGCGCTCGAAGCGATCGTTATCCCTCAAGCACCTGTGGAGAAGACGAACGGTCTCCGGCTCAAAGCATCCTCGCCAGCGGCCCAACCTGTGGCGGTGACGTATGAGGCGAGCCCGCATCGGCTGGGGCCCGTTGAGCGTGCCGATCTGACGCCAGCCCGACCGAAACTCGCCATCGTGATTGATGATTTGGGCCTCGATCGCGCGGCGTTCGAGGCCGTGAATGCGCTGCCCGGCCAATTGACCCTCTCCTTCCTGCCCTACGGTGCTGAAGCGCAGTCTATGCTCAACGCGATCGACCCGCGTCATGAGGCGATGCTGCATTTGCCAATGGAACCGCGTGTGCTGAAGGATTTGGCCGGTCCTGATATGCTCCGCGTGGCAGATGATCCCGTGACAGTGAAAGCCCAACTCGCGCGGAACCTCGGCAAGCTTTATGGCTATAAGGGCGTGAACAATCATACCGGCAGCCGGTTTACGGCCGATGCAGAGCGGATGGCCGTGGTCCTCGAACAGCTGGATAATCGCGGGCTCTTCTTTCTAGATAGCCTCACCACCGGGCGCGCCGTTGCCGCGCAAATTGCGGGCGATCTCGGCGCGCGGGTCATCGAGCGAGACTTCTTCCTCGATGCGGATCATGCGCGGCTGAGCGTTGCGGGCGTCATCGCGCAGCTCGAGGCCGCGGCGATGCGTGCGGAAGACCAGGGCGCAGCGATCGTCATCGGTCACCCTTATCCTGAAACCCTTGCCGCGCTTGCTGACTGGTTGCCACAGGCCGAAGCGCGGGGCATCGAACTTGTCACGGCCAGTGAATTGGCTCCGCCGCGTCCGGCGCTTTTGTTGGCAGGCCTTCGGTAAGCCTTAGCGATTACCGCCCTGTGACGCCGCGGCGCGGCGAGTAGCTTCTTTCAGGGCTTCGGCCTTGGTCATACATTCTTGATGCTCTGAGGTCGGATCGCTGTCGGCGACAATACCGGCGCCTGCTTGAATGTGGATCTGCCGATCCTTGATCACGGCCATGCGCAGGCCGATGCACGTGTCTATGCCGCCATCGGCGCCAAAATAGCCAATGCACCCGCCATAGGGGCCGCGCCCATCGGGCTCCAGCTCATCGATGATTTCCATCGCCCGCACCTTTGGGGCCCCTGTCAGCGTACCCGCCGGAAAGCCCGCCGCGAGCGCATCGAGGGGATGAAAGTCAGGACGCAGATCACCCACGACATTGGAGACGATATGCATCACATGGCTGTAGCGCTCGATGGTGAAAGTCTCTGTCGGGCGCACTGTGCCAATCTTTGCCGCGCGGCCCACATCGTTGCGGCCAAGGTCCAGCAGCATCAAATGCTCGGCGCGCTCCTTGGGGTCGGCAAGCAATTCGTGCTCGAGCGCCAGATCCTCTTCCCGCGTCTTGCCCCGGCGCCTTGTGCCCGCAATCGGCCTGATCGTCACCTGGCCATCGCGTACACGAACGAGGATCTCAGGCGAAGCGCCAAGGAGAGCGGCGGGCCGGAAGTTTAGGAAAAACAAGAAGGGTGAGGGGTTCACCCGGCGCACCTGACGGTACACATCGAAAG
Source organism: uncultured Caulobacterales bacterium (assembly GCA_964342585.1). GTDB lineage: Bacteria > Pseudomonadota > Alphaproteobacteria > Caulobacterales > Parvularculaceae > Parvularcula. Next base: position 1,620 of record CAYFHK010000229.1, read on the forward strand.
GGTCGCCTTCGAACGGCGCAGTAAACCGTTGACTGAGCACCACCTGGAAGATGTCGCCAGCCGCGATATAGTCCTTCGCGCGTCGAACCATGTTCTCGTAGTCCGCTGGCGTCATATTCGCTGCGAAATCCGACGGCATCGGGTCGGGATGCACAGGCGGCAAGCCCACGGGCCGGTGCAGATCGTCAATCGCGGTGGCGAGGCGCTCCGCTGCACGGCCATAAGCGGCGCGCGCATCCGTCGACGAGTCTGGCCGCACAGGGGTGATCAGCACCACTTCATGCTTCACATTGTCGAATACCGCCAAAAGGGTGGGGCGGATGAAATAGCCATCGGGCACGTCGATCGGCATGGGTGGCCGGTTCGGCAATCGCTCCGTGAGCCGAACAAAGTCATAGCCGAAATAGCCGAACACACCTGCCGCCATGGGCGGCAGCTTGTGCGCGGTCTCGTCGTCCAACGGGATGGTCGAGGAGGTGATGAGGTCGCGCATCGAGGCGAGGGTGCCGCGGGGATCCGGGTCGAACGCGTGCGGATCAACCGCTGGCTGACGGTTGATCTCAGCGTTATCGCCCCGGG
>CAYFHK010000230.1:0-2167 GCA_964342585.1 uncultured Caulobacterales bacterium
GTAGAGGTAATTCTTCCGGTCAAAGCGCGACCAGGTGTTGATTTTGGCGTTGAGCCCGAGCCCGGTACGGATCGCTTGCGCGACGCAGAACTTATTGATGACAGGCAACATGCCGGGCATGGCCGCATCAACGAGGCTGACATTCTCGTTTGGCCCCGCGCCATATTCGGCGGACGCACCGGAGAACAGTTTAGAGACGGACGAGACCTGCGCGTGCACTTCGAGGCCGACCACAACCTCCCAATCGCCGGTTTCGCCTTGCAGCACCTTTCTCGGTTGCGCGTTCATCGTTCGACTTTCCGTTCCTTGGCGACGCTCATATCAACGCCAACATCAATTCCGTGTACATTCCGTGCCATCCGGCGCATTGCTACCAGCCCTGCGCCTTCGCGCGTTCTTCGATTTCCTCAGGTGAGAGGTCTTCCTTCTTTGTCGCGAAGGTCCAGCAGTAGCCGTAGCGATCTTTCACCGCGCCGGTGCGGTCACCCCAAAACTGATCTTGAAGCGGAAAAAACTCCTCCATTCCCGCATCAAGGGCACGCTTCATGGCGGCGTCACAATCCTCCACGTATAAAAACAACCCCGTCGGCTGCGTTCCGGCCATCGGTCGGCGCGGCATCCATTCGGCGTCATCATTGATGAAAAGCCAGCTATCGCCGATCTTGAATTCGGCATGAATGACGATGCCATCCTTCTCCATCACGTCACCCGTGACAGCACCAAGGGCCGATTCGTAATGCGCAAGGGCATCTTTCGCGCCCTTCACCACCAGCGCGGGCGTGACCGTATGGAAACCGTCAGGTCGATAGTTGGTCATCGGACTTAAAGCCTCCTTAGCTCCACCATTCCGTAGGCTGTGCCGTGAAGCCAGCGGCTTGTTCCAGCACATCCGCGCCGCGCAAGAGCGTTTCTTCATCAAACGGACGACCGAGCAATTGTAGCCCGAGCGGCAAGCCCTTCGCATCGAGCCCGGCGGGCACCGAAATCCCCGGCAACCCGGCGAGGTTCGCCGTAACCGTGAAGATGTCATTCAGATACATCGACAGCGGATCGTCGGTCTTCTCTCCCAATCCGAAGGCGGCAGACGGCGCCGAGGGCGTGAGCAACAGATCGACATCGTTGAGAACGCCCGTCATCTCATCGAAGATCTTTTTACGGACCTTTTGTGCTTTGAGATAGTAGGCATCGTAGTATCCAGCCGAGAGCACATAGGTGCCGATCAGGATGCGTCGCTGCACCTCGTCGCCAAAGCCCGCCGCGCGGGTTTTGGCATACATTCGGTTGATGTTCGGATCTTCGACGCGCAAGCCATAGCGCACGCCATCATAGCGCGCGAGGTTCGACGACGCCTCCGCAGGCGCCACGATATAGTAGACCGGCAGGGCGTATTTCGTGAGCGGCAGAGAGACATCGACAATCTCCGCCCCCGCATCTTTCAGCCAGGCCATGCCCTGCTGCCAGATCGCCTCGATCTCGTCCGGCATGCCATCGACACGATATTCCTTCGGCACACCGATTTTGAGGCCTTTAACGCCCTTGCCGAGCGCGGCCTCATAATCAGGCACCGGACGATCGATGGAGGTCGAGTCTTTGGTGTCGTGCCCTGCCATGGATTTCAGAAGGATCGCGGCATCCCGCACATCCCGCGCGATCGGCCCCGCCTGGTCGAGCGAGGACGCAAAGGCCACAATGCCCCAGCGCGAGCAGCGGCCATAGGTGGGCTTTAACCCCACCGTGCCGGTAAAGGCCGCAGGCTGACGAATAGAGCCGCCTGTATCGGTCGCGGTCGCACCTGCGCAGAGCCGCGCGGCCACCGCCGCCGCCGAGCCGCCCGACGAGCCGCCAGGGGTGAGTTTCGTCTCTTCCCCTTCGCGGCGCCATGGATTGACCACATCGCCAAAGTAGGACGTCTCATTCGAGGAGCCCATGGCGAACTCATCGAGGTTGAGCTTGCCCAGCATCACCGCGCCATCGCCAAAAAGGTTGGCCGTCACCGTGCTCTCATAGACCGGGTTGAAGCCTTCTAGGATGTGGCTGGCGGCAGTCGTCTGCACACCTTCGGTACAGAAAAGGTCTTTGATCCCAAGGGGGATACCTTCGAGGGGGCGTGCATTGCCTTTGGCCAGCCGCGCGTCGCTTTCATCGGCCATGGCCCGCGCCTTGTCGG
>CAYFHK010000231.1:0-2144 GCA_964342585.1 uncultured Caulobacterales bacterium
TCGAGCCCGCACCATGCGGCCTCGATGGCGATCGGAGAGGCCGGAGGCGATCGACGGCGCATCGCTTGCGACCGCAGCGTCAGCGGAGGATGGCGATCCGGCGGGTTTCTTGCTGCGCGAGGAATGGCGGCGCAGCCGGCAGGGGAAGAAACTTGACGGGCGCCATTGCGCCATAGGCGATCGAGGCGAAGCCGGCCTTCGGCCAGATCAGTCCATTGAAGAGGCCGTTTGGAGCGGTCGGCTCCCAGGGAAAGTCAAGGAGAGAGTGGCGATACCGTGCGCTCAAGCTCTTGTCCGGCGAAGAAACGCAATTCGTTCGCTACCCAGCAGGCCACAGCCCGCATCGTATTCGGCGCCATCAGACGCAAACCCCCACCCATTCCCCTGCATTGTCGGTTGCACAGGGATCGGGGCCATTTGCGCCATGCCGCCTGCGGGCGCTGATCCTCGACCGAAATCGTCGGTTCGACACTTACCGCGCGTCCGCCTCGCCCAGACTTCGATACGGGGTGCGGCGGAATCTCGGCCTCCCCTCCCGGTTCGACCGGCGACGACGCTCAGACGCTGGCGGGGGTCTGCCCGGCAGGCCCGGGCGGTGCCATGGAGGTCACGCGCACGAAGGCCGTGATGCCGATGGCCACCGCGCCGATCACGGAGAAGACGGTCTGCCAGGTTTCCGACGGCATGAGATGTTTGACGATGCCGTGAGTGGCGTGGAAACCCGCGATGGCGGCAGGTGCCACGAAGGCGAGCGCGACAGCGAGTTTCACCCACATGGGCCGGGCGAACAGGATGAGGAACTGCGCAAGGCCGAACACAAGGCCAGCGCCAACAAGTCCGATAAGGACGCTGCCCGGCAGGCCGGCTCCGGTCTGATAGGCCCACATTCCGGCCGCCACGCCGCCGAGCGCGGGCAAGGCGTAAATGGCAAGCGTGAACAGCAACCAGCAGAGGACGGCGATTGCGGTGACGGATCCGAGGATGGCAATAATCATGGTGGCGTCTCCGTAAGATGAGGTTCGAACGGTCGCGCCTCCACCACCACCGCGGCGCGATTGAAGCGTATCACATTTTTGAGTCGGGTGCGATTGGGAAGGTCCGCTTCGAGCCCGTGTTTCACCTTCAATTCTATGACGCACACGGCAGCTTTGCGCCGCAGTGAGGCCTACTTTGGTTGGCATACAGCCTGGGTTCAACAACCAAGTGGCATAACTAGCCGCGCGGTACTAACATCGCTGTCGGATCGTGCGGTTGAGGCAAATCACTATGAAAAGAAGCCCGACGATATTTCTTCAGGTAGTCATTGTGCTCATGGGAGTGGGCGCTCTTGCCGTCATGCTCCTCGAGCCTCACGTCGAGGGCGGGAATGTGAACGCGTCCCTCGTCCAGATATATTTCAATGACCCCTTCCTGGCGTGTGCATATGTGGCGTCCGTTCCGTTTTTTGTGGCGCTATACCAAGCGTTCACATTGCTCGGACAAATCGGGCGAAACAAAGTGTTCTCGCCGGGCTCCGTGCGAGCGCTGCGGATCATAAAATACTGTGCGATATCCCTTGTCGCTCCTCTTCTGGCGGCAGAAGCCTACTTCTTTATGATCGTGCGCGGTCATGATGACATTGCGGGCGGGGTTGCCATCGGTCTCTTCCTGATTGTGGTTTCCACCATCGTCGCCGCTGCTGCATACGTGCTTGAATCAACGTTGCAAAACAACTTCGATACGCGATTGAGGACGGCCTGACGGGAGGCGGTTCATTCGAACCGCCACACCGGGATGCCGAGCTTCCTTGCCTTGTCGGCGAGGTTCTCCTGAATGCCGGTGCCGGGGAAGACCATGACCCCGATCGGTAGGACGTCGAGCATCTGATCGTTGCGCTTGAAGGGCGCGGCACGGCCGTGTTTCGTCCAGTCAGGTGCAAATCCGATCTGGGTGACGTCGCGGTGATCGGCCCAGCGGGCGGCGATCTTCTCGGCGCCTTTCGGCGATTTGCCATGCATCAGCACCATGTCCGGATGCTTGGCATGCACCTGGTCGAGCTTGTCCCAGATCACCTTGTGATCGTTGTAGTCGGCCCCGCCGGAGATGGCGACCTTCGGACCGGCGGGCAGCAGCACTTCACGGCTGGCGCGTTTGCGCTCGGAGAT
>CAYFHK010000232.1:0-2136 GCA_964342585.1 uncultured Caulobacterales bacterium
AAGGTGGAAGGCTTCAAGCGCGGCCGCCTACTGGACAAGGTCGGCATGAAGGCCCAGGACACGGCCGAGCTCTTCTTCGAGGACATGTGGGTGCCCGCCGATGCGCTGCTCGGTGCGGAAGAGGGGCAGGGCTTCATCCAGCTGATGCAGCAATTGCCCCAGGAACGCCTGCAGATCGGTGTCCAGGGCGTTGGCGCCATGAAGCGCGCCCTGCATGAAACGGTCACCTATGTGAAGGAGCGCCAGGCCTTCGGGCGTCCGGTTTTCAATTTCCAGAATACCCAGTTCAAGCTCGCCGAGTGCAAGACCAAGGCGACCCTGGCCGAGGTCTTCGTTCATCACTGTTCAGAACGCCTGATGAAGGGCGAGCTCGACGCCGCCACGGCCTCGATGGCGAAATACTGGGTGTCTGACACTCAAAATGAAGTGATCGATGAATGCGTGCAGCTGCATGGCGGGTATGGCTATATGAAAGAATACCCGATCGCCAAAATGTGGACCGATAGCCGCGTCCAGCGCATTTATGGCGGCACGAATGAGATCATGAAACTCCTGATCGGAAGGACGCTGTAGGCGATGTACATCCCCCCGGCCTTCAAGATGGATGATGAAGCGGAAATGCGCTCGCTGATGCGGTCGTATGATTTTGCTTTGCTTCTTGTTCCGGGGATTGATGATCTGGCGGCGACGCATTTGCCCTTGAAACTGGCTGATGAGCGTCAGGCGCTTGTTGGTCATGTCGCCCGGGCGAATCCGATGACAAAGGCCATTGAGGAAGGCCGCCAGGCCGTTGCCGTGTTTACCGGGCCGCACGCCTATGTCTCGCCGACCTGGTATTCCGACCCCACGGATAATGTGCCGACCTGGAATTACATTGCCATCCACGCTTTCGGGCGGCTTGTGCCGCTCACGGGTGAGGATGCAGAGCGCTCCTTGTCCTCGCAAATCGCCGATTTCGAGGAGAAGTGGCGGATTACCGATATTGAAGAGAAAAAGCGGGCCAAGCTCGAGGCCGCGATCCAGCCCTTTGAGCTGGAGATTGAACGCCTCGAGGGCAAGGCCAAGCTTTCACAGAATAAACCCGTCGGAGAACGGCTGCGTGTCGCCGATGCGCTCAATGAGCGCGGCGAACATGCCGTGGCCTATCACATGGTCGAGGAACGGGAGTGATGGCAGTGACGGGACTTTCCCCCTCCGCCCGGCTTACGCCGGGCACCTCCCCCCAAGGGGGAGGAGGGAGCGATGCGCCTTTCCTCTTCCCCCCGCAGAGGGGGAAGTGGTTGAGCGTTAGCGAAACCGAAGGGGGTGCGCCGCGCACACTGTCTCATGCCCGGTCGTTGCGCAAGCATTTGACCCGGGCTGAAACCATCCTGTGGTCGCGATTGCGCCGGGGTCAGATGATGGGGCTGAGGATCCGCCGCCAACATCCGATCGGCCCTTATATTGCTGATTTTGCCTGTCGTCCTCTCAAACTCGTTATCGAAGTCGATGGCGCAACCCATACAGACGCGGCCTATGACGCTCGGCGGACAGCATTCATGGAGCGCCAAGGCTGGACGGTCATGCGTGTTTTCAATGTAGACGTTTACGAAAGTCTCGATGGCGTGATGGACGCCATCCACACGCGGCTCAGCACACTCAAGCGAGCCCGTACTGCTTCCCTTGAGGGGGAGAAAACTCGGTTTGTGTCGATAAGGATGAACCCGCGAAGCGGAAAGGACATGAAATGACTGAAGCCTATATCTACGACGCCGTGCGTACCCCGCGCGGCAAGAAGAAGGGCGGTGCGCTCAATGAGATCACCGCGCTCCAGCTCGCCACCCAGCAGCTCGAAGCGATCCGTGATCGCAATGAGCTGGACACATCTCTCGTCGATGACGTGATCATGGGTGTGGTCTCGCCGGTCGGCGAGCAGGGTGCGAATATCTCGCGCTCGGCCGTGATCAACGCCAATTATGCCGAGACGACGGCGGGCTATCAGCTCAACCGTTTCTGCGCCTCCGGCCTGGAAGCGGTGAATGTCGCAGCGGCCAAGGTCATGTCCGGCGAAGCCGATTTCGCCATTGGCGGCGGTGTGGAAGCCATGTCGCGCGTCCCCATGGGTTCCGATGGCGGGGCCATGGGCGCCGATCCGGA
>CAYFHK010000233.1:0-2085 GCA_964342585.1 uncultured Caulobacterales bacterium
GAGCGGCGCAGCCATCACGCGCCCGAAGAACATCTCGACGGGCAATGCCTATCGCGGCGTCAACACCATCGCCCTCTGGGCTGCGGCCGCGACCGGCGGATATGCCGAGGGGCTCTGGGGCACCTACCGTCAATGGCAGGATCGTGGCGCTCAGGTGCGCAAAGGCGAAAAGTCCTCGCTCATCATTTTCTACAAGGAGTTCGACCGTGATGACGAGGAGCGGGAAGACGGTCTGACCAACTTCGACCGCCGTTTCATGGTCAAAGCCTCTCGCGTCTTCAACGTCGAGCAAGTGGACGGCTACGAGCACGAAGAGATCGACATGACAGCCGACCCCATCGACTCCATCGCGGCGGCTGACGCCTTCATCCAGGGTACGGGCGCGACCGTCACCGAGGGCGGCGACAGTGCCTTCTATCACCGCACCCACGACAGCATCACCATGCCCGACCGTTTCCGCTTCAAGGACACCGATACGAGCACCGCGACCGAAAGCTGGTATTCCGTCCTCCTGCACGAGCTGACCCACTGGACCGGCGCGGAATCCCGCATGGCGCGTGAGTTCGGCGAGCGTTTCGGCGATGACGCCTACGCGATGGAAGAGCTTGTCGCCGAGATCGGTGCGGCCTTCCTCTGCGCCGATCTCGGGATCACGGCAGAGCCGCGCCCCGACCACGCCGCTTATATCGACCACTGGCTGCGCATCATGAAGGGCGACAAGAAGGCCATCTTCGCCGCCGCGAGCGCGGCGGCCAAGGCCAGCGACTTCCTCGCCAGCCTTCAGCCCGAGGAGGGCGAAGAGCCCCAAGCGATGGCCGCCGAATAGGCTGCCTACCGCAAGAAGCCGACCGTTGCCGCCAAGCGGCGGCGGTCAATCATCGAGACGATGAGGCGCAGATTGGCGAGCGCGATCCCGCGCTCCCAGGAGCCGCAGGGCAGCTCTTCGAGCAGGTCTTGGGTTTCATCGAACAGTGCCCAGAGGGCTTCGTCGGACAGGTTATGCAGGCTGTCGAGGGTAATGGCTTCGATCATGGCAGGGCTCCTTCTCCCGTAGGGTTCAATTCACGGCAAAAGGGCAGGCCAGACTTCATGCGGCGCTTGAGGCACCGCCAGCCACAGGCTTCGCCTGAGCAAGGCCGAAATTAACATGGCAGGAGGCGCGGGCAGCGCCTTGCCGCCAGCGTCCGGTGATCTGGCAGACGGTAGAAGCAGGAATTGAAAACAAGGCGGGGGAAGACCTGAGCCACGGAGCTTACGATCCCCGAAAGCCACCCTATATCTATGAACTGAGCGACGTTACCCGGATATATTTTGATGAGCGATGAGAATGACGATACCCACGACGATACGCCGCCTCCGAAGCGGAAGGGCGTCGATCTAGCGTCGTTGGGTGAACAACTAAACGCACAGGGCTATGACGGCGGCGCCATGAAAAAGGCCGTGGAAGATATGCAGCGGCAGATGGAACCGCTGCGTCATATCCATGACCAGATAGTGGGACTACGAGGTCTTGCGGGGCATGACGGTCTTGCCAAGCAGTTGGCTGAGCAGACAGCACGCTATTCGGCGATCCAAGAGCAGATGGAGCGCGCTCTCGGACCCTACCATGATCTTAAGGAGCGCATGAAGCACTTAGGACTGTCCGCCGGTGAGGACTCGGCGATTGGCCGTGTCGCCCAGAAGATTGCTGATCAACAGCGCGCTATCGACGCGATGCGACCAGATGTTGCCGACGCTCTGGCCTCGCCGGAACCACCGCGAATGCCGAGGATTGATCAGATCAAGTTTCCTCCGAACCCGATCCTTGAGACCAATGAGCGTCTTCAACGTATCGAAGAACGCTTTGAGCAGATGCAGAACATCGCTACTGATGCGGCGCAGATTGCGAATGGCTTGCAAGGTGCTGCCGCCGAGTTTCTTCAGAAATTCGAGAAGGCCGCTCAAGACAACGACCGCACCGCCGGTCGCGCGATCTGGATCGGCGTTGTTGCAGTGATCATTGCTATAGCTATGCCCGCTGTCCAGATCGGGGCGTTGTCAACTTAACTCGCTGGCGCCGAGGAAATGGCCTGTTTTGGAGCGTCA
>CAYFHK010000234.1:0-2084 GCA_964342585.1 uncultured Caulobacterales bacterium
GACCGAGCCAATCTGACGCTGTCCGACTTGGCGATCAACCTCGATTGTGATCTCGCCAACTGGCAAACCTCGGGCTCCGACAGCCTCACCTTTGCCGAGGTCGAACTTGAGCCCGGGACGCGGTGCGACGGCCCCTCCAAAGCCTTTGAGCAATCATCCTTGCGTCTCGCCGCCGAGGTCGGTCTTCTGATGACCGACTACCGCGCGGGCCGTCTTGATCAAAACCGCTCTGCCCTTAAAGGCCGTCTGATCGCTGTCTTGCGATCACTCCGTGACGCCGCTCATGACGCTGGTCTCAGCCTGGAGAGTGCCGCTCAAGCCAACATGGTCAAGATCGCTGACCGCTGGCCGCCCGAGCGTGTCTATCCGGCCCTGTTCGACGAGGCTTTTCCCGCGCATGAGCAGCTGCCACGGCGATTGATTGTGACCTTCGAGGAGATCGAGGAAAACGGCAGGACGGTCTCGCGCATGACCCGTGACGGTGCGCCTATTGGTGATCCGCTGACCGACAACCGCGTCGAAGACGACGATTACCGGTTCCACGACGTGTTCCACTTGGCTCATGCTGCTTACCTTGGCTGGTCGCCCACCTTGCGCCGGCTCCTGCAGGTTAAGCGCAAGAGCGATCCCGTCACCGACGAGGTTCAAGACGGCGCACGCGCCGTCCTTATCGAAGAAGGCATCGCCACCTGGATCTTCAACCACGCGCAGCGCCTCGCGCTGTTTGACGGCCTGACATCGCTCGATTACGGCCTGCTGAAATCCGTGCGGCAATTTGTTCAGGGATATGAGGCAGAAGACTGCCCATTATGGCTTTGGGAGGAGGCTATCTTGCAAGGATACGAGGTTTTTCGGTCGGTGTGTCAGCACCGCGGCGGGCAAGTCGGGATTGATCTGGTGCAGCGCAAAATATGGTTCATCGAGTCATGACCCACTCTGCCACAAGTTTCGTCGACGCGTTGGCCGCCATTCGCCTCGCCAATGTCTTCAACCCCTACACCGACCTCTGTGATCTACACGACGAACCGGACGCCGCTGACCGTCGGCGGCGCAATCTCGAACTCAGCCTCGCAGCCGCAATCGAGCTTGAGGTCAGCACGGTTTGGGTCGCCCGTGACCTTGGATATCGTGGGGGCCGCCGCACCGGCCTTGCCCTTACCGATGAAGCCCATCTCGACGCCTACAGCGCACTGTTCCATGGCCTGCCGGTTCAAAAGGCCACCAAGGGCCCCGTCATGGGCGAGCGGACCGCCAACACCATCTGGCGGATGCTGTCGCGCCTGACCCAGCCGGTGTTCCTGTGGAACGTCTTCCCGCTACACCCCCATGAGCCTGATGATCCGATGACCAACCGGTGCCACACCGCGCGGGAACGCGATACCTGCGCCGATTTCTTGCACGCGGTGATCGACATCTTAAAACCCAGCCAGGTGCTGGCCATCGGTGGCGACGCGCACAAGGCCGTGGCCAATATGGGCATCGACAGCGTGCAGGTACGTCACCCGAGCTATGGTGGCCAGAACGTCTTCATTCGACAAATCGAAGAAGCCTACGCCCTACCGGCGGAGACCCAGCCCGATCTGTTCACGCAGCCTGCTGCTTAGCCAACATCGCATCACACTCGCGCACCAAACCGCGCAGATCGTTCTTGCCCCACGGTACACTGCTGGTTTCGAGCGTGGCGCTCGTCGAGCTGAGCGTCAACGTGCCCACCTCGAAGCCTGCTTCGCGGGCGATATAGGCTTGAAGCTCGACCAGACCCAGGATGTTACCCAGGGTTTTCTGGACGTAATAGTGATTGCGGTAAGTCGCGTAGATATGAAGCTGGTTGGTCGCCTTCTCGGGCTTCAGCTCGACCAAACTCAGGCAGTTTCGGTTGCGCACACTCCTTATCCGCCGAGCCGGATCGCTGACGACCAGCTCGTATTTCTCGGTGTGAAAAACCCCGGTGCGTGCTTCGCTCAACATACCGATGATGACGGCGAGTTGGTTGATCGGTGCGTCGCCTTTCGGGTTTGGCCAAGACACGAAGCGCTCGAAATACCTGCCCCACCCTTTCTTCGGCATCCTCTGGAAAACCTTCA
>CAYFHK010000235.1:0-2044 GCA_964342585.1 uncultured Caulobacterales bacterium
CGGCCGCGCGGCCGCTCCGCCCCCGGTCGCGTGCCGCGCCCGCCATCCGGTTCGCCTCGACATAGCTCTTGGGCCCGAAATACGCCACGTCTACCTGGTCGTTCTGCATCGCGGTGATCACGGCCATCGTCGGCGTCTGCGGTTTCCGCAAAAGCGTGGGCGGCCTCAGCCTCAGCGGCCCGCAGTGGCACAACATTTTCGCCTGAGTGATCGATAGAGACCGTCTCGGGCTTGGCCTCAGGCGCGTCGAACGTCAATTCGGTATCGATGGCCTCGGCGGCAGCAACATCGTCTGCTTCGTCGTACAAATCTTCTTCGAGCGCATCCGCATCCTCAATGACGACTTCCGCAAAGCCGCCAAGCGCCGTGTCGTCGGACGCTTCGGTGCCATATTCATCGGCAAAGAGCGGCGAGGTCTGTGAGCCGAGTTCCGCTTCGACCCGATCGCGCCGATACCGGCCCGCAATCATCAGAAGCATGAGGGCGATAATCCCCACAACGGCGCCAACAAAGATGACCCAAACACCGTAGGTATCCCAGAAACCAGACGCTACAGTCGGCGTCGTTGCCTCTAGCATCTGTTCGAATTGCTCGATCGCCTCTTCAGGCAATACGGGGCCATCCGTTACTCGATTGAGCGCGTCCGTGAATCGCATCATGTTCGCATTCCCACTTAGCGGGCGCCCCCGCGCCTGACTAAAAAAATCCCCAAATACCGACAAGTTACGGCACTGCAGGGGAAAAAGCGAGAGTCGTGCCAAACCGCGACGAACCGCAAAGTTGTTCTCGCAAAAAACGCTGAAAGCGTTCTGGGCACCGTGGGGAGCGTTGACCACCCAAAGCCCATTACCTAACTCATTTTTATGGCTATTCGACCGATACTGACAGCGCCGGACCCTCGCCTTCGGGAGGTTTCGAAACCTGTGCCCGAGGTGACCGACGAGACCCGCGCGCTCATGGATGACATGCTTGAAACCATGTACGCCGCACCGGGCATTGGCCTCGCGGCCATCCAAATCGGTGTCCCGCAGCGGGTCATTGTCATGGATTTGGCCGACGGCGATGCGGATCCCGAGCCCCGCTATTTCGTCAATCCCGTCATTCTCGACCCCTCTGATGACAAAAAGCCCTATAATGAGGGCTGCTTGTCGGTGCCGGAATTCTACGAAGAGGTGGATCGGCCAGCGACCTGCACGATCGAATTCCTCGATTATCACGGCAAGCCTCAGCGGTTAGAGGCCGAGGGGCTGTTGGCGACCTGCATTCAGCATGAGATGGATCACCTGGAAGGGATCTTGTTCATCGATCACCTCTCACGCCTCAAACGGGAGCGGATCCTCAAAAAACTGAAGCGCGAAAAACTCGCCACGGCCGAGTAGCCCGGCCCATGCGCATCGTTTTCATGGGCACACCGGCTTTTGCCGTTCCCTCGCTCGCGGGGCTGATTGCCGCCGGCCATGACATTGCGGCGGTCTACACCCAGCCGCCCCGTCCCTCTGGCCGCGGCCACAAGCTGACGCCATCGCCCGTCCAACAATTGGCCGAGAGCCACGGGCTTGAGGTCCGTCACCCCGAAAATTTCAAAGCCGCCGAAGATCGCGAAGCCTTTGCCGCCCTTGAGCCAGACGTCGCCGTGGTCGTGGCCTACGGGCTGATTTTGCCGAAAGCGATATTGGACGCCCCCACCCATGGATGCGTGAACCTGCATGGCTCACTGCTGCCGCGATGGCGCGGGGCGGCGCCTGTTCAGCGTGCGATTATGGCGGGCGATAAGGTCACCGGGGTCCAGGTGATGCAAATGGAGAAGGGCCTCGACACGGGGCCGATCCTCCTCTCTGAGACCGTGCCGATCCTGCCAACAGACACCGGCGGTGCGCTTGGCGAGCGGATGGCGCAGATTGGGGCCGAACTGCTGCCGCGCACGCTGGCGGCGCTTGACCGCGGCGGCATTGCTCCCACCCCACAGGCCGAAGAAGGCGTCACTTACGCCCATAAGATCGACGCCGAGCAGGCGAAGGTCGACTGGCAGCAAAGTGCTGACGCC
>CAYFHK010000236.1:0-2025 GCA_964342585.1 uncultured Caulobacterales bacterium
TGACCGGCGTAGGCGTTGCCTTTGGCCGCTTCCTCGAGGTTTCCAACACCGCCGGTCTTCTGATCGGTGCCTGTGTGGTGTTCGCCTACGCCGTTTTCGGCGGCATGAAGGGCGTGACCTACACCCAGGTTGCCCAGTACTGCGTTCTGATCACCGCCTACACCATTCCGGCGGTCTTCATCTCGCTGCAACTGACCGGCAACCCGATCCCGGCGCTTGGCCTGTTTGGCGAGCACGTCGCTTCGGGTGAACCGCTTCTGGCCAAGCTGGACGCGATCGTGACCGAAATCGGCTTCAAGGAATACACGCTGCACCACGCGGATACGCTCAACATGGTGCTGTTTACCCTGTCGCTGATGATCGGCACCGCCGGTCTGCCCCACGTCATCATGCGCTTCTTTACCGTGCCCCGCGTTGCTGACGCGCGCTGGTCCGCAGGTTGGACGCTGGTGTTCATCGCGCTGCTGTATCTCACCGCTCCGGCTGTGGGCGCCATGGCACGCCTCAACATCACCGACATGATGTGGCCCAACGGCACCAACGGCGAAGCCGTGTCCGTCGAGCAGATCGAAACCGATCCGCGCTACGACTGGATGGCGACCTGGCAGAAAACCGGCCTTCTGGGCTGGGAAGACAAGAACGGCGACGGCAAGATCCAGTACTACAACGACGCTGACGCCGGAATGCAGGCAAAAGCGGCTGAAAAAGGCTGGGAAGGAAACGAACTCACGAACTTCAACCGTGACATCCTCGTTCTTGCCAACCCCGAGATTGCCAACCTTCCGGGCTGGGTGATCGGTCTTGTGGCGGCTGGTGGCCTTGCGGCTGCTCTGTCCACCGCTGCTGGTCTGCTTCTCGCGATTTCGTCCGCTGTGTCTCACGACCTGATCAAGGGCGCGATCAATCCGGGTATCTCGGAAAAGGGCGAGCTTCTGTCGGCGCGTATTGCCATGGCTGTGGCCATCGGTGTTGCGACCTACCTTGGCCTCAACCCTCCGGGCTTTGCGGCGCAAACCGTGGCTCTTGCCTTCGGTCTGGCGGCTGCCTCGATCTTCCCGGCGCTGATGATGGGGATCTTCTCGACCAAGATCAACAACACCGGCGCGGTTGCAGGGATGCTTGCAGGTCTCATCGTGACGCTGCTCTACATCTTCCTGCACAAGGGCTGGTTCTTCATCCCCGGCACCAACAGCTTCTCGGATGCTGACCCGCTGCTGGGCACGATCAAGTCCACGTCCTTCGGTGCGGTCGGTGCGGCGGTCAACTTTGCGGTTGCCTACATCGTTGCCGGCATGACCAAGGAAACCCCGCAGGAAATCAAAGACCTCGTCGAAAGCGTGCGCGTTCCGCGCGGTGCCGGCGCAGCTCAGGATCACTGATCCGGGTTCGGGGCGCGCGCAGATAGCTGATGCGACGCCCCGCCCTCTTTCAAGCCGGTCCCGCCCAAGTCACCTTGGGCGGGACCTTTTCGTCCAACCCCCTGCCCTGACGGAGCCTGCATGCCTCTCACCCTGAACGAAACCGCCCGTTTCCTGCGCTCGGTCCACCCCTATGACGGATTGGAGGCGGCGAAACTCGAAGAACTGGTGCCCCTTTTCGATCTGATGGTGATCGAAGCGGAACAGCCGGTTTATCGCCTGGGCGACCGGCTTGAGGGTATCTACATCGTTTATGAGGGCGAGGTTGAGGTCAGCGACGAAAACGATGTTCCCGTATCCCTCCTCGGGCCGCGAAACTCTTTCGGCGAACGCGGTCTGGCCCGTGATGGCGTTGCGCTGACAACGGCGATTGCCAAGTCGCAAACCACCTTGCTTTTGCTGCCGCGCGACGCGTTCAGCGACCTGATTGCGCAGAATCCCGCCGTCGCCCGTTTCTTTGACCGGCGGCGCAGCGTTCAGCCGCGCGGCAACGATCTTGCCACAAGCCGAGTTGAAACGCTTATGGCGCGCGGGCCGGAAACCTGCCGTCTAGATGACAGCGCACAGACCGCCGCGCAGAAGATGCGCGACCGCCACATTTCGTCGA
>CAYFHK010000237.1:0-1995 GCA_964342585.1 uncultured Caulobacterales bacterium
GATAAGACGGCGAGAGGGGGTGTTTTTTGGGGGCGGGGAATGCCGCTGGCGGCAGGCGAAAAAACTCCCCCTCTCGCCGTTGCGCCATATCCCGGCACTCGCTGTCACGTTCACCGTGGATCAAGGCCGTGCATGGGCGCGAGAACACTCAGCCCCCTTCAAAGACGAAGGAGAGATGACCGGCCAAGACCGGCGCTGTTCACAAGATGAAGCTGGCCGTTACCCTTCGGGATCACCCGCTTTGGGAAGCGGGCGGGCGGGGTATTTTCGTTGCCAGGTCTCGATGAGGAAGAGCGCTGCCGTGCTCGCGGCATGGATCGACAGTCGGGCAATCCGCGCGTCAATACGGGCATAGCCCTTCTCGCGGCCGTGAGCGTCGCCGCCGTGGGTGCGCAGAGCCCCTACCCCTCCGATAACCGTGGCCAGGCCAGAAAGGATTTGCCGCACATCATTCGCGATCAAGGGGTCGATGTCGGAGCGGGCTGGCGACAGACCAAGAGGCTCCTTCACAGCATTGTAGAGCCCCTGCACGTCCTTCTTGGCAGGAAGCGGCTGCCCTAGCTCGATGAGGATTGACCGGCACACGCTCTCGACAGTGCTGCACGCGGCGGTGACGGCATCCTCTGGGTCGGTCTGGCTGTGAGCAAGGGCGCGATCCAGATCGCGGCTCACCGTGTCGAAGTCGATCACTTCAGACAGCCCTGCCAACTCCGCCAATACAGGCACGCCTTTTCCAGCCTCGACAAGTCGCATCCGCCCGCCCTGCTGCTGAACCTCGAAGTCGTCGAAGCGCAGCGCGCGATTGAGATGGTCTAGCACAGTGGTATGACGTTCGGGTTCATGGATGAAGTCGCGGGGGTCGGCGGCAGCCTCGATGATCCTCGGGAGCACCTGCTCGGCTTCGAAGCCGTTGTTGAGATTGATCAAGCATTCCACCAATGAAGGCACGCGAGAGCCGTTCACCGTGAAAGCGACATTACACGCACGCATAAACTTCTCGATCTTCGGCCCGCTGCGATAGATGCCGATGGGGGGCGTGGTGTCATTACCACCGCCACCGCTGATGATGTCGGCGATGGCGTCGATACTTTGGGGCGATAGCGGGAAGGGCATTTCTATTTTGCATCCCTTACATAAAAACTGATGTGCCCGTTCCTGTACATCACCGCTCCTACCCCGAAACCCGTTTCAGTTCCGCTGCATTAGGATCATAGCGATAGCTCGTGATCGTGCCGTCCCTGATCTTTTCAACGGCTTCGTCGATAGCGAAGAGGGGGACAAGGAACCATTCGCGGGGGGTGATCGGATTTCCGAAACGATCCTTGATCTCAATGTCCAGCCGCGCCGGATCGAAAATGCGGTGGATCAGGTTTTCGAGCTTGCTGCGATTGATGTTGAAGAGCTCATAGGTGGCGACGATCTCCACATCGGCCATGAGGAAAGTGGGGTCGAGCTTCGCGTTGGCGATGCGGCGTTCGACCTTGCCACTGGTCACGCCGATCTTGTGCAGGACATCGCGGTTGTCAGCCACGATGGACAAGGATGATTTGCTTCTCAAAACATAAATCGTCCCGCTGGCTTCATCGCCCTCGGCTGTATGGTCTGCGAAAAGCGGCCCTGCGGTCGGCTCGGTAATCCGCCTGCCTGCTTCGTCCTTGTGAAGAGCACGCTGGAGAGACCGCATGAGCATATTGCTTTCTGTACCATTGTCGAAAATCACGCGCAGGCGGGCATCGACCATGCCTTGCGCAGTCAGGAAGTCCTCGCCCCGTTCAGCCACATAAGCTTTTTGCCCACCCACCACGAAGAAGCGTCCGCGCTCGATCTCAGCTTTACGTTCAAAAGGGCGGGTTTCACGCAATCCAGTGACGAGCTCCTTCTGAACCTGCTCGAAGAGCGGCTTGAAGGTGTCAAAATCCTCGCAGCGCTCGCGGTTGGCAATCTCCTCGGCAGCCCGCTTTTCGGCGCTCGACCGCACATGGCGCAGCTCGGTGA
>CAYFHK010000238.1:0-1950 GCA_964342585.1 uncultured Caulobacterales bacterium
GATCCCAAGGGGGATACCTTCGAGGGGGCGTGCATTGCCTTTGGCCAGCCGCGCATCGCTTTCATCTGCCATGGCGCGCGCTTGATCGGGCGTGGTCACGATAAAGGCATTGAGCGCCGATGCGTCGTCGATCCGTGCCAAGAACGCATCGGTCACTTCACGGGCGGTGAAGTCTTTCGCTTTGAGGCCTTCGCGCAAGCCCGCAAGGGTGAGGTCGTGCAGCGCCGTCATTATTCAACCACCTTCGGCACGATGAAGAAATTGTCTTCAGTCTTGGGGGCATTCGCCACGATGTCTTTCGGGCGACCACCGCGCAGCTCATCCGTCGACAGAACGTCGTCGCGCATGGGCAATGCCACCTCGACCGTGGAGGCCATGGCGTCGACGCCAGTAACGTCCACTTCGCCAAGCTGTTCGATCCAATCGAGAATGCTCGAAAGCTCGCGGGCCATAGGCTCCACGCGGTCTTCGGGCAGATCAAGGCGCGCCAGATTGGCGACTTTCAACACAGTGTCTTTATCAATGCTCATGGCATCCCTTTCTGGCCGGCGGGCCTATCAGGGAACGGCGCAGGCCGTCCAGCGCGGTAGCGCCGGATCACCGCCCGCCCGTCGGCGCGGGAATAATCAACGTGAAGAAACGACCGCAAACGTTCGGCCGCAATCGGGTCTAGCACCGACTTGAGGAGATTGGCGAGACCGGGCCCCTTAATGATCGCGGGCACATAGTCCTCGAAAAGGGCCGACGGCGCTTTGCCGGTATCTTCGGCCATCATCCGCACGGCGATGTAGCCGCACCCATAAATCGCGTCGCGATCAGCCACCGCGACGCGTTGCGCCAGGATCCCCTTTGAGAGGGCGACGGCGCAGCGCGCCTCCTGCGCATCCTCCCATTGAGCGGCCTGGTCTGCGCTCCACAGCCCCGATGCGGTGAGCGCCTCAAGCGCCAGTGCCTCGGCAAATCCCTCATGCAGCCAAAGCGGCTCAAAGGGCGAATCATAGGCCGAGAGCTGCCAAAGATGGGCCATTTCATGGGCGAGGTTTTGCTCGAGATCGCGGCGCGCGCGCGGCGAGTTATCGCTGGACCATGCCGCGCCCTCGAGCAGGATATCCACAATGCCTGTATGGGCGTGGCCATTGATATTTTGGCTGCCGATCGAGCCTTCGCGATAAGACGCAGAAACGATCACCGGCACCGCGTAGCCAAAGCGCTCCTCGAGCGCACGCCCAACCACAGGGCCCGTCTCGCGCCAAACCTCAACAGCCCATAGAGGGGTGCCCGGCGCGGCATCGACAATGACGGACGGTTGCGCAGTTGCGAGCGCGGCGATGGCGGACCAAAGGAGCATCATGGACGACAAGTTTTTGCGCGGGATCGCCGCCCTTCCGCAAGGCCCTTTGCTGGGCCTCGATTTGGGGACGAAGACAATCGGCGTGGCGGTCTCAACGCCTGACCGCCGCATGGCAACGCCGGTCACCACCATCAAGCGGACGAAATTCACCCCCGATGCCGACGCCGTGATCGCCTTGGCCGAAGAGCGGCACGCTGTTGGCCTCGTGCTGGGCCTGCCGATGAATATGGATGGCTCTGAGGGCCCGCGCGCGCAATCCACCCGGACCTTCGCCAAGAACTTCGCCAAGCGAAGCTTGCTGCCCATCGTGTTTTGGGATGAACGGCTCTCCACCGCCGCCGCCGAGCGCGACCTTCTCGCCGCTGACACCTCCCGCGCGCGGCGAGCCGAAGTGATCGACCAAGTGGCGGCCAGCATTATCTTGCAAGGCGCGCTGGACCGGCTGGCCGCAGCCGGGCAGAAAGATGTGTCATGACCACATTTCGCCATTTGACCGACCTCGCCTCTTTGCCAGACGCGGTGTTTTATGGGGCGCTCGATCGATCGATCAGCCTACGGGAGATGATGGATCGTGGCGCCTGGCCGCTGCGCAGCCTCGA
>CAYFHK010000239.1:0-1945 GCA_964342585.1 uncultured Caulobacterales bacterium
GTGGCTACACATCTCGGACACGCTGGACAAAAAGGGCATCTAAGCCTGCGCATTAAACCTCGGATTGCAGAATGGTTGATTTCACACTGGATGAAGTCGCCAAGGTGTGGTCATATATTCTAACCAATTGCCGAGAGTTTCCCCATGCCCTTCCAAAAGGTTCAACCTGAAAAACTGTCCTCATCGGTCGTGCGCCAGATCGAGCTGTTGATCTTGCGGGGTATTCTACGCCCGGGTGAACGGCTGCCGTCAGAGCGTGAGCTTTCCGAACGCATGGGCGTCAGCCGCCCGTCACTGCGGGACGCCATATCCGAGCTTCAGGACCGCAACCTGCTGACCAGCAAAGCCAACGCGGGCATCTTCGTCGCGGATGTCTTGGGCTCGGCATTCTCGGACTCGCTCGTGCAGCTTTTTGCCAGCCACGACGAGGCGGTGTTTGACTATATCGCCTTCCGACGAGACCTTGAGGGCATGGCCGCTGAACGCGCCGCCAATCATGGGACGGACACGGATTTGAAGGTGGTGCAGACCGTCTTTGACAAAATGGAAGCTGCGCATCTCAAGCGCAACCCCGAGGAAGAGGCCCAACTCGACGTCGAATTTCACCTTGCGATCATCGATGCCAGCCACAACATCATCATGCTGCATATGATGCGCTCGATGCTGCAACTGCTGCGCGAAGGTGTTTTCTACAATCGCGCCATAATGTTCAAGCAGAGGCTCAATCGGGCGACGCTTCTCGATCAGCACCGTGCGATCAACACGGCGCTTCAAAGCCGCGATCCTAAAGCCGCGCGCGCGGCCGTCGAAAGCCATCTGTCGTTTGTGGAAGACGCGCTGCGCAATCACAAGAATGAACAGAAGCACGAAGAGATCGCCCGCCAGCGCATCGAGCATCACACCAAATAAAAAACCCGGGCGCTTCGGCCCGGGTCTTTTGAATTCAACCGTGCGACAGCTTAATGCAGCTTTGCATCAACATCCTTGATGGCCGCTTCGATCAGGGCGTTGCCCTGTGCTGCGGACATTTGCGATGCAACGATCTCGGACGACGCTTTGATCGCGACGGTGATCGCCTGATCGCGGACTTCCTTGACAGCCGCCGCCTCAGCCGAGGCAATCTGATCTTCGGCAGCCGCCAAACGACGAGCGATCGAATTTTTCAGATCTTCCTTGGCCGCTTCCGCCGCCAATCGGGCTTCTTCTTTGGCCGCTTCAACGATGCGGTCCGCCTGAACCTGAACTTCTTTTTGCTTGCGCTCATAAGATGCCAAAACGGTCTGGGCTTCTTCACGCAATGCGCGTGCTTCGTCCAATTCGGATTTGATATCGTCTGCGCGCTTGTCCAGCAATCCCGCGAGGATCGACGGCACTTTGAAGTAGACCAGGATCGCGATGAACAGGATGAACGCCATCGTAACGATGAAATCGGTGTTCTTCAGCGACAGGAAGGGGGTGCCTTCCGGGGCCGCCAAGGCCGGTGACGCCGCAATGATCGCGATAAGAGGTGCTAATATCCGCATGATCTTACCCTTTCATCTGTGCGTTGACGGCTGCCGCGACAGCATCTGCATCCGCAGAGCTACCAAGTGCAGCAACGATTTCAGAGGCTGTGTCCGCTGCAACAGCTTTAACGGCTTCCAGTGCGCCTGCGCGGATCTCGGCAATGGCGGCTTCCGATTCAGCAGCCTTGGCGCTGATGTCGGTGTCGGCCTGACGAATTGCTTCTGCAAGCTCATCCGCCATTTCAGCTTTGGTCGCGGCAATGATGGCCTGTGCTTCCGCACGGGCATCGGCAAGCGCCTTGTTATACGCCTCTTCCGCGTCGGCAGCTTTTTTCTTCAGCTCTTCCGCGGCGGCGATGTCATTTGTAATTGTCCCCTGGCGATCAGCCAGAACAGACGCGATGCGCGGCAGCGCAATACGCGACAGGACAAGGTAGATC
>CAYFHK010000240.1:0-1944 GCA_964342585.1 uncultured Caulobacterales bacterium
AGCGCTTGGCGCAAATGGCGCGGGCGGCGGGCATCCACCTCATCATGGCGACCCAGCGGCCCTCCGTTGACGTCATTACGGGGACGATCAAGGCAAACTTCCCCACACGAATTTCCTTCCAAGTGACATCGAAAATCGATTCGCGCACCATCCTTGGTGAGCAAGGTGCCGAGCAGCTCCTCGGCATGGGCGATATGCTTTACATGGCCGGGGGTGGGCGGATCACCCGTGTGCACGGCGCCTTCGTTTCTGACGATGAGGTGGAGAAAATCGTCGCGCACCTGAAGAAACAGGGCAAGCCAGACTACGTCCAAGAGGTGACCGAGGGCGGCGACGATGACGTGGCTGATCAGCTCGGTCTGGACATTGGCGGTAACACTTCCTCGGGCGATGCGCTCTACGACCAAGCGGTGGCAATTGTCGCACGCGACCGCAAAGCCTCGACCAGCTATATCCAGCGGCGCCTGCAAATCGGCTATAACCGCGCGGCAACCTTAATCGAACGCCTTGAAGAAGATGGCGTGATCAGCCCCGCTAACCATGCCGGCAAACGCGAAGTCTTGATTGGCGAGGATGCAGCGTAGCTAATCGCTGTTTACGTTAAGCGCCGCATATTTTGCGCCATTAACGCTGCCCCATTTCTGCCATAAACCCTCCGTGCACGTTAGTATAAATAACGCATTCATACTACCTGCGCATCAACCAACGACGTGTGTACGGAGGATAATTTCGTAACGACTCGCTGTCACGCTTGGCTCACCGGGAGCGGTATAGGACCTAACCCAAACGATCGGTGCACGACCTAGCTGGCGGCTTCAATCCGCCTTCGCGCACCGACTCTGTTTGAAATTTAGAGCGAGTGAGTTCGATGCGGGCATCGCGTAATGTCGCATGGATTGCGGCCGTATTGTGTCTTTTTGGGGGAGCTTCTGCGGCAGAGAAGGTGACCTTCTTGTCGATGGAAGAAGTGGTCAATCTGACCAATGACTATCGCGCCGCGCGGGGCCTTGGCGAGCTTCGGATCAATTACGCGCTGGCCGAAGCGGCAGATGCCCAGGCGCGCCACCAGGCCATCATTGAAGGCATCACCCATTCGGGCCCACGCAAAGAAGGGCTCGGTGAGCGCCTCAAAAAAGTCCGTTATCGGCCAGCCCTTGCCGCAGAAAATGTCTCAATGGGGCGCCAAACGGAAGAAAAGGTCGTTGATGCTTGGATCCGCAGCCCTTCGCATCATCGCGCGCTGATCGAGCCAGGCGTCACTGAAATCGGTGTTGGTGCGGCGCTTGGGCCCGATGGCCGGGTTTATTGGTCGATGATCCTGGCTGATCCGCTTCAATAACGGGCTTTCAATTGCGGCGAGGAAATGGCTGACGCGCTTTTAAGCTCGCCCGCCTTTTTCCCGCCGATGGAATGGACCACATATCCGCGTGAACAGTTTCATGGCGGATCACGATGATCTCATTTTTCACAGGCCTCGTAGCCGTTCTTCAAGCGACCAGCGCCACCCCGGCCCCCACTGAGGAGGCGCTCACCCCGCCTGAGGCCCGGGAGCTTGCCTCCCAGCCGATCGTGGGCAAATCGATCGCCTTTCCTGAGCTCGACGATGCAGCGCTCTACGCGCGCGTGAAATCAGCGCTCAATGATGTGGGCAGTATGAAAGCCCGTTTCGAGCAAATCGCGCCCTCGGGCACGGTGACGACGGGTGACCTCTACCTCGACCGCCCCGGGCGTCTTCGGTTCGACTATGATGATCCCAATCCGCAGTTAATCGTGGCGACCGGCGGGATTGTCTATGTTCACGATGCGGATCTTGAGACCACGGACACCTATCCAGTGCGCAGCACGCCGCTTCGTTTTCTTCTTTCGCGGGAAATTGACGACGCGGCAGGCGCAGTGGCCGATATTTATCGCGAGCCCGACCGCATCGCCGTGGTGCTCGAGTCG
>CAYFHK010000241.1:0-1896 GCA_964342585.1 uncultured Caulobacterales bacterium
GGTGGCGTTCGGAAGCAATTCCGTCACCTCGCCCGGAAACTCCAATAACTCTTCTTTCGCCATGCGGCTCCACTTTCCATAACAATCAGGATGTCCGGATGCGCCTTACCCATCCGAAGGTGCGCTATATAGTCTGCGTCACCCGCAAAAGTCGAGGCTTCAGGCGCTTTTTCGGGTGTTATTCCACTCGACAATACGAGAGCGGATGGCATCACGGGTTTCGCGATAGGCTGCCAGTCGGTCTTCACGGCTGCCCGGCGTCTCCGATGGGTCGGGGATTGGCCAGGCCTGAAACTCGGCATCATGCTTGGCCGCATATTCGCGTGCGGTGCGATCAGCAGCGGTGGACAAGGAGACGACCAGATCGGCGGCCGGCTCGCCAACCCCGGCAAGTGCAATCGGCGAAAACTCCGAAAGATCCTCGCCGTTTTCCATCATCACCGTGACCATATAGCCATCGACAAAGGCTGCCGGGATCACCCCGCAGGATCGCGCCTCTGCATCGGTACCGAAGAGTTCGCGCCAGAGCGCTTCGCCCATGGGTGAACGGATGGCATTGCGGCCGCAGACAAAAAGAACGGAGGGCAGGCTCATGGTGTCGCCGCCCGGCGGTTCAGCGCGCAGATCAGGGTGAAAAGGCGGCGCGAAGTATCAAAATCCACCTCGATCTTGCCCGAAAGTCGCTCGCGCAAAAGGCTGGACCCTTCATTATGAACCCCGCGACGGCCCATATCGATCGCCTCAATCTGCGCCAGAGGCGCATCGCGGACGGCCTCATAATAGCTTTCGCAGATGAGGAAATAATCCTTGATGATGCGGCGCAGCGGCCCAAGCGCGAAAACAAAAGCGCGCACCGGGCTGTCATCCTCAAGGCGAACATCAAAGACCAAGCGATCATCCTCAATGGCGAGGCGGAGCGCATACGGCCCGTCGATCTCGCCTTGCGGACGGAAGCTATTGCCCTCCAGCAAGTCCGCAATCGCAACGCGTCGCTCATGATCGGCATTGGCATTACCGCCGCCGAGCGAGCTCTCGTCCAGATCTATCCGGATAATCCGGTCCACGATTGTCCTGCCCCTCATTTACGCCCTGCCTTAAGGGCGCTTGATCAACTGTCCTCTGCTTCATCCAGCGCATGCTCGGGACGGCTGGAAGCCGGCCAGGGCGCGCTGATATCAGCCAAAACAGTCTCAATGCATTCAACGGCGAGACGCAACTCCCCGCCGCCGGAAAATGTCAGAATGATTTCCCCGCCCGGAGCTTCGTTCTCTTCGAAAGTCACGGCGAGCAGGTTGACCACGGCGTCTTCGGCGCCCTGGCGGATATTCTGGCTCCGCGCGCTTGTGACGCGGGCAAATTGCACACCGGTCCGCACACGCTGAGCACGCCCGCCCGCCTCCCAGCGAAAGCGATTGAAGGCCATGGTGAACTGGCGCTGGCGCGCGGAGAACTCGAAATCGCCAAGCTGCGCGATCGCATCCTGCAAGGCCGCACTAATCGGTTCCAGATCGGCCGCATCATGGGCGGTCAGGCGCAAGGGCGAAAATGGCCGGCTCAATCCCTGTCTCCTAAAAAGCGTCGCGGGGCTATTCGCTGTCCCGGACGATCTTAGCGCCGCAATTGGCGAGTTTCGATTCCAGGCGCTCGAATCCGCGATCGAGATGATAGACCCGGTTGACCACGGTTTCGCCCTCAGCCGCAAGTCCGGCGATGACCAGGCTGACCGAAGCGCGCAAATCCGTTGCCATGACCGGAGCCCCTTTCAGGCGTTTCACACCGCGCACGACAGCTTCATTCCCATGCACGGTGATATCGGCACCCAGGCGCGCAAGCTCTGGTGCATGCATGAAGCGGTTCTCGAAAATCGTCTCGCGGATCACCGAGCTGCCCTCGGCC
>CAYFHK010000242.1:0-1864 GCA_964342585.1 uncultured Caulobacterales bacterium
CACACCGGACTCGGTCATCATCCGCCCCATCGCCTGCAACATGCCCGGCGTGTTGGTCATCACATAGTCCGCTTCGGCGAAATTCATCGTCCCGCAATCCAGCGTGCAAATCTCGGGGCGACATTCCAACACATGCGCAACGCGTTCTTCCGCGCCGATCATATCGGTGCCTTCAGCGACGGGAAACGGCTTGTCCGCGCCGCCGAAAATGATGTCGCCGCCCATCCCGGCGGTCAGATTCAGCACCACATCAACGTCCGCATCCCGCACCCGATCCGTCACCTCGCGGTAATACGCGAGCTTGCGTGAAGGCGCGCCGGTTTCAGGGTCGCGCACATGGCAATGCACAATCGCCGCCCCCGCTTTGGCCGCCGCAATCGCGCTGTCGGCAATCTCTTTGGGCGAGCGCGGCACCTTGGGGCTGCGGTCCTGCGTCCCCCCCGATCCAGTGACGGCACAGGTGATGAAAACGTCTCGGTTCATAGCAAGTGGCATGAGAATCTCCTTGTTCATTGCCCCAAGTCTGAGGCAATTGATTTTCAATACTTGATGTTTTACGAATTATATTTGATGAATAGCGAAAATTTCCTCTTTAAACCGCAGGGAAAGCCCCTCTCGGTGCTGATCCTCGTCTTTGACGAGACCAACGCGCTGTCACTGTCCTCTGTCGTGGATCCGATGCGCGCCGCCAACCGACGGGCGGGCAAAAAGCTGTTTGACTGGACCTTCGCGACGCCCACGGGATCGCTTTCAAAGTTAACGGCAGGGATCACCATCAATGCGCCCGCGCTGTTTCGATCCCAAGCCGCCGACCTGTTGATTTCGGTCGCCAGCTTCAACGTCCAGCCACAGATTTCGCCGCGTCTCATCACAAACCTGCGCGCCCTTGCCCACCGCGCCCAGGGCATCGCGGCTGTTGACGGCGGCGTCTGGCCTCTGGCCCACGCCGGCCTGCTCGACAACCACGCCGCGACCTCGCATTGGGAGGACCACGAGGCCTTCTCAGCTGCTTTTCCGCAGATTGACACGAAGCGCTCGCGCTACGTCATCGACCGCAACCGGTTAACGACTGGCGGCGCGGCCCCTTGCCTTGACATGATGCTGGCCTTTATCGCTCGGCGTCACGGCAAGCCGCTGGCAGATCGCGTCGCCAGTGCCTTTATCTATGATCCCATAAGTGACGGGGCCGTGCCCCAAACCCAGCTTCCCGTCGGAGCGCTCGCGAAAAAGCATCCCGAGATCGCAAAAGCCCTTCGCCTCATGAACGAGACGCTGGATGACCCCATGAGCATCGCCGCCATCGCCAAAACGCTCGGATTATCGCCGCGAACGCTTGAATTGCGTTTCCAAAAGACGCTGGGAACCTCGCCCAAAGCCTATTCGCTCAGCCTGCGCCTCTCCGAAGCCCAGCGCCTCGCAACCGATACGACAGCCCGCGTGCAAGAAATCGCACTGGCAACCGGTTTCACATCCCAAGCCGCCTTTGCCCGTGCCTTCAAGGCCAACTTCGGCCAATCCGTCAGGGACCTGCGACGCGCCTTGGCCTAGCGAACAAGGCTAGTTGCCCGCAGCCATCGCCCGCGCAACCGGCAGAATTTCCCGCGCGATCAGATCATACCCCACCGCCGTCGGATGCGAATCATACACCGGAAACAGGTTCTGTGTTTCAAGCGCTTGGGTGAAGACCGGCCTTAGATTGGTGAATGCCACGCCCTTCTCATTCAGAAATCCCTCAAGGTCTTTTTCAATCTTTTCAAGGTTTTGCGCCAAATATTGCATCTCGGCATCGTCTCTAAAGTCTCCCTTGATTGAGGACGACATAAAGACATGTTCGCGCACGGGCATAATCATGACGTGCAGAGGA
>CAYFHK010000243.1:0-1853 GCA_964342585.1 uncultured Caulobacterales bacterium
TATTTCAGATACCAGTTTGATCGCGAGTGTCGCCGCGGGCACGGAGCACCTGGATCACGTGCGCACGCAACTCCCCTACGCAATGATTGCCGGCACACTGGCGGTGGGCGCCTATCTGCTCGCCGGCAGTTTCACGATGTGATCAGCGCTTGATCGTGAAGGGCGTGAAGTCCGTGTCACGATCATAGACTTCCTTGCCCTCACGGCGCTTCAAGGTGCCGATGATGCGATAGGTGACGGGCGTCAACAGCGCCTCCCAGGCCACTTTGAGCATATAGTTGACGATCATGACGCTGAGCACTTGGTTGACGGACCAGACCCCAAGAAACGCGACCGGATAAAAGATCAGGCTGTCGACACCTTGGCCGACGACAGTCGACCCGATCGTCCGCTGCCAAAGATGCTTGCCCTCTGAGATGACCTTCATCTTGGCCATCACATAGGCATTGGCGAGCTCACCCGCCCAGAACGCCAAGAGCGAGGCCAGCACGATCCGCGGCGTTAGGCCAAACACGGCTTCGTAGGCGGCTTGACCGTCCCAGCCGGGCGCAGGCGGCAATCCCACCACCACAAGCGACATCACGGCCATGAAGATGTTGGCGGCAAACCCCACCCAAACGGCGCGACGGGCCCCAGCATAGCCGTAGACCTCCGTCAGCACGTCCCCCAGAATGTAGGACAACGGAAAAAACAAAATCCCCGCGCCAAAGGTGAAGCCGAACACCTGGGCCGGCTTTGCTGCGCCGATAACGTTTGAGCACACGAGGATCACCGCGAATCCGGCGAGCACCAGATCGTAGTAGCGGAAAGTCGAACCGGGAGCTGTCGCTTGAGTGGTCGTGTCTGACATCGCGCAAGTATAGAGACGTCACGCGCGGCGCCAAGCGCCCAACACGTCGCGTTTAATCAAGCGACCGCATCCAGAATTGCAGCGCCTTTTCAGTCTCCACCGACTGTCCCACATCTCGCCATGAAAATTGCGCCACGGCTCCAGACACCGGGGCATAGCCGCGGGCGGACCAAAATGGCGCGAGCGAGCGCGGATCTTCTGGCCGCAGCGGATGATCGTCCGGGCGCACCACCGCGCAAAAGCACGAATAGGCATAGCCGCATGCCCGCGCATGGGCTTCCCGCGCGTCAAAAAAAGCATGCCCAAAACCTTGCCCGCGCGACGTGGCACGCAACACGCTCTCCGCGCAATAAAACACCTGAGACGGATCAACTGCGAGCTTGTCGATCGGCGCAGCAAACTCGTCATGATGCGCGGCGAGCGCCGAGCCGGTTGCGGCGCCGACGATTTGAACGC
This sequence comes from uncultured Caulobacterales bacterium, assembly GCA_964342585.1. GTDB lineage: Bacteria > Pseudomonadota > Alphaproteobacteria > Caulobacterales > Parvularculaceae > Parvularcula. The sequence goes on from CAYFHK010000243.1 coordinate 1,307, forward strand.
CCTCTCGAGCGCTGACGACAATCGCATCTTTTGCACTCGCAAAATCGCGAAGATAGGTGTCCTCAGACTCCTGATCACCGTCATAAAGGTAGGGCCACTCGCGGAAGACCTCGATCCGCAACGCAGCGAGGTCCGGGATCAAGGGCTTTATCGCCTCACCTGTGTGAGTCTCGATTGTCATCAGGTCCTCTCTTTTCAGCGAACTGACACCAAAGCGCCGGAGCTTGTGCCGAGCAACACTGTTCGGCCTCTCGCATTTCCTCTAAGCCAGGCTCATCTGATAGCGCATGGGGAGAGAAACGATGAGGCATCTCAAGCAACTCGGTATCGCCGCCATTGCGTTGAGCATCATGCTCGCAACAGCGCATGCGCAACAAACCGGCATTGTCGTCAATAAAGTTGAGCTCACGGCTGCAGAAGCGTTAGGGATCAGTCAAGCGGTGGGGCAACCGATCGTACCCGGCCGATATTGGTATGACCCGCAAAGCGGGCTTTGGGGCTATGAAGGCGGGCCTTATGCGGGGCAACTTCCCGCCGCCCTGCCGAT
>CAYFHK010000244.1:0-1789 GCA_964342585.1 uncultured Caulobacterales bacterium
CCCCGACGACATGCCAGCCCACATCAAGGCCGCCATGATGCCTGTCAGCCTGTCTATCCCGATCACCAAAGGGCGGCTGGCGCTTGGCACGTGGCAGGGCCTCTACCTGTTTGAGCATCGCGACGCGCCCCATCAGCGCCAAATCGCGGCGCATATCACACGGTAACAGCTGCGCGATAACCGGTTACAGCGGCTTGTTGTTGCGCAGCATTCAGGCCACCGTCGCTCCAAGCAACCAAGGAGCAAGGGCATGAAAAGCCAAAAGGTCGAATTTCAGGGCCACGCGGGCACGCTGGCGGCGCGGCTTGATCTGCCCGAGGGGGCGATCCGTGCAACAGCGCTGTTTGCCCATTGTTTCACCTGCTCAAAAGACATCCCCGCCGCCCGTCGCATCTCGGCGCGGCTGGCAGCGGACGGGATCGCTGTCTTGCGCTTTGACTTCACCGGATTGGGCCATTCGGACGGCGAATTTGCCAATACCAACTTCACCACGAATGTTGCCGATCTCGTACACGCTGCGGATTATCTCGCCGCGCGCTACGTGGGCCCGCAGTTGGTCATCGGTCACTCGCTCGGTGGGGCGGCGGTGCTCAAGGCGGCTTCAAAAATCCCGTCGGCCAAAGCTGTGGTCACCATCGGCGCACCCTTCGATCCGGCCCATGTGGCGCACAACTTTGGCGGCCAGTTAGACGCCATCCGCGAAAAGGGCGAAGCAGATGTGGATTTGGCAGGGCGGCGTTTTCGCATCAACCGCCAATTCCTTGAGGACATCGAAGGCCACGAAATGCTCGACGCGGTGCGCGATCTTCGCAAAGCGCTATTGGTGTTGCACGCGCCCTTGGATGCGACCGTCGGGATCGACAATGCCGCCGAGATTTTTATAGCCGCCAAACACCCAAAGTCCTTTGTGACGCTGGATGATGCCGACCACCTGATTTCGCGCACCGAAGATGCCGAATACGTGGCCGACACCATTCAGACATGGGCTTCGCGCTATCTCGACCTGACGTCGCCGCCCAAGGTCGCAGGCGCGCCGGACGGCGTTGTGAAAGTCTCAGAGGCCGATCCGGCGGGCTTCCTGCAAGATGTCGATATCGCTGGCAAGCATCTCTACCTTGCGGACGAGCCGACCAGTTTTGGCGGCACCGATCTGGGCCCGACACCCTATCAATACGTCGCCGCCGGATTGGGTGCCTGCACCACGATGACGGTGCGCATGTATGCGCGGCGCAAAAAGATCCCGCTGGATCATATCTCGGTCGATGTCCTGCACGACAAACGCCACGTCGAAGCGCTTGAGAGCACCAGCCCAGAGAAGGTCGATGTCTTCCGGCGCGAGATACGTCTTTACGGAACCCTGACCGATGAACAGCGCGCCTCGCTGATGGCGATTGCCGACAAATGTCCCGTGCACCGCACGCTCCATGCGTCGTCGCATATCGAAACGCTCGAGGTTCCAGCAGCGGACTGAGACCCTATGTAGCGGCTTTGATTTCCCTCTACCCAAATCCTTGAGGCTGACCTATAGTGGCTGTGGATAAGTGGGCATAGACCCACATGAGGCGAAAAAGTTAGAAGGGACACGGCATATGCGCTGCCCGTTTTGCGGAAATATCGATACTCAGGTCAAAGACAGCCGTCCGGCTGAAGATCACGTCGCCATCCGACGCCGCCGGTTTTGTCCGGCTTGTGGCGGACGGTTTACGACCTATGAACGCGTGCAATTGCGCGATCTGGTCGTGGTGAAAACCAATGGCCGACGCGAAGATTTCGACCGCGACAAACTTGA
>CAYFHK010000245.1:0-1779 GCA_964342585.1 uncultured Caulobacterales bacterium
TGTATCTCGCGCTCTCCTACGATCACCGCATCGTGGACGGCAAAGGCGCCGTGACCTTCCTCGTGCGCGTCAAGGAAGCGCTCGAGGATCCGCGCCGTTTGCTGATGGACCTGTAACCGGTATGCCGTTAGTTGCCGCCAGCGATTTTGAGGTCTTGCCCCAAGAGCCTGAAGCTCGTTGGCTGCAACTGCGCGACTTGATCGAAACACGTTTGGATCGTGGCTTCGACATGAACAATCGCAGTTATGAAACCTATGACTTGCTGGAATATGCTGAAGTTCTGACCGCTGCGGCAGAGGAGTTAGGAATAGAGGGACTAAAGAGTCTCTCCCCAAGCAATATCCACGAGGATTTCGCTACTTTTCGAGCAAGTGTGGCAGCTTTAGCTGCTCGACTAAGCCTGCGAAAAGCCCCAAGAAAATTTGCACACTCTGTGGCAATCCAACGACCAACCAGAAAAGCACTCCTCCTCAAAATTGCAGAACTACGCGCAATAGTCGACGAGTCAGAGCTTTCTCAAACAAAGAAGCGAAACGCAGCAAAACAAATAGACCAGTTGCACACACTTGTTATTTCTGAACAAACCGACATCGCCCAAGTTGGTATAGTTCTAGCTGGTATTGGAGCCTTCGCTGTGGGAACAGCTAGCCTCCTAGCTGATCTTCCGACTGCAGTTGGCACCATTTCGATGCTGATAGGCGCCGAGAAACAAGAAGAAGATGACGAGAAGGCTTTGATTGAGAGTAATCGCAAACACTTGCAAATCGAAGACTTAAGGGAAAGTTCCGATCAAAGCGCAAGCTCTGGCGCAGAACATAATCCAAGCCAACAAATCCCGTTCTGAAGCGATTGCATGACCCACGAACTCACCGCCCTCACCCTCGCCGCCCTGCTCCAGATGGGGCAATTCGTGCTCTACTCGGTCGCTGCGCAGCGGCAGGTCGGGCCGAAATATGCGTTGGGGCCACGCGACGAACCGCGCGTACTCACGGGCGTCGCAGGACGCCTTCAGCGGGCGATGACCAATCATTTCGAGGGGCTGACGCTGTTCACCATTGCTGTGGTTGTTGTCACGCTTTCCGGCCAATCTTCGGCCCTGACCGCGATTTGCGGGTGGGTCTACCTCGGCGCACGCGTGCTTTACGTGCCCGCCTACGCCTTCGGGCTGACCCCATGGCGCTCCTATATCTGGGTCGTCGGCTTTGCCGCGACGCTCATCATGCTGGTGGGGGCGCTTCTGTGACCCTTCTTCCGGCTTCAAATACTCCGGGGGTGAATTGCGCCGCAGGCGCAAGAGGGGGCTGGCCCCCTCTCCCCCCTCAACGAAAGGACCTAACTCATGGCCAACTATGACGTGATCATCATCGGCGGCGGCCCCGGCGGCTATGTCTGCGCCATCCGCTGCGCGCAACTCGGGCTCAAGACCGCCGTGGTCGAGGGCCGTGAAACGCTGGGCGGCACCTGCCTCAACGTCGGCTGCATCCCGTCCAAGGCGTTGCTCCATGCCTCGCACATGCTGCACGAGGCCGAACACAACTTTGCCGCCATGGGCCTCAAGGGCAAGTCGCCTTCCGTGGACTGGAAACAGATGCTGTCCTACAAGGAAGACACCATCGGCCAGAACACCAAAGGCATCGAATTCCTGTTCAAGAAGAACAAGATCGACTGGCTCAAGGGTTGGGGTTCCATCCCTGCCGCAGGCAAGGTGCAGGTCGGGGACGATGTGCACGAGGCAAAAAACATCATCATCGCCAGCGGCTCCGTTCCGTCCTCCCTGCC
>CAYFHK010000246.1:0-1758 GCA_964342585.1 uncultured Caulobacterales bacterium
TCGCCCGTGACAATATCCAGACGCGGAACAAGCGTCCCCATAATGGCGTCCTCAAGCGGGATATTGTCGACGATCAGGTCGAAGCTTGTGAGGCGACGCTCCGGCCTCGCCACGCCGAGCCCGGTGGAAGCATTGCCCTGAGCGTCGAAATCAATGATCAGCACCCGCCGGCCAACCGCCGCAAGCGCTGTGCCCAGATTGATGGAGGTGGTGGTTTTCCCAACCCCGCCTTTTTGGTTCGCAATCGCCAGGATTCGCGTATCAGACGTCACGTTTTCTTACCTCCGAAACCGTCAGAATTCGCCCGGTGGGCGAAGTCCGACTCGGTATGACCTTAGCGGAGAAAGTCCACCTTTGGCGCGCCGCAGTCAATTCCTCATCCAGGTTTTCCCCCTTGGGAAAAACACCGAATGCCCCGGATTCGAGCCATTTCGCTGACAATTCCAGAAGTTTCGGCAGGGGCGCCAAAGCGCGCGCCGTCACGACTTCCACATTATGGACTTCCACCGATTCGATTCGCGCCTGCTCGACCCGCGCCGGGAGCTCCGCCGCCTGGATTGCTGCGCGCAGAAACGCACATTTCTTGCCGGTGCTTTCCACCATGGTGACATGTCCGCCCTCATCCAGAGCCGCGGCGATCACAAGCCCCGGAAACCCCGCGCCGGAGCCGAGATCCACGACCCTGCGCGCCGAGCCGAGCAGTGGGATCAACTGCAATCCGTCCGCCACATGCCGGTGCCAGATCATCGGCCATTCACGGGGGCCGATCAAATTTACTTTCAGGCGCCAGTCGTCGAGCTCTGCGATGATCGCATCAAGCCGGGCCAGTGTTTCACGTGAAACATCGAATGCTCCCGCCAGGGACTCGCGGGTAAATTCTTCGGTATAGCTCACGCAGTACCCGCCCTTTTTCTGGCGCCACCCTTGCGAACATGACCGAGCAAAGCCGTAAGCGCGCCGGGTGTCATACCCTCAATTCGCGATGCCTGCCCAAGCGTGCGGGGACGAACAGCTTCCAATTTCGAACGCGCTTCATTGGACAGACCGCCAACCAGGCCATAATCAAGATCCTCGGGGATCGCCAGTGCTTCATCAGCCCGCATCGCGGCAACGTCCGCACGCTGACGCTCAATATAACCGGCATACTGCGCCTCGATGGAAACCTGTTCGGCGAGCGCGTTAGGCACAGTGCCAAGCTCCGGCCAGGCCGAACGCAGATGCTCAAAGTTGATCTCCGCATAGGACAGATAATCAAAAGCCGTGCGGACACGCCCGTCCTGGTTTACCGGCCAGCCGCGCTCTCGCGCCGCCTTCGGCGTCATGGTCAGACTCGAGAGCTGTTTGCGCAGGTCTTCCAGTGCGCGGTGTTTCACGTGAAACACTTCCGCGCGGTCAGACCCGACCAGACCAAGGTCTAGCCCTTTTTGGGTCAGACGCTGGTCGGCATTGTCGGCGCGCAGCATCAGGCGATACTCCGCACGTGAGGTAAACATGCGGTAGGGCTCAGTCACACCGCGAGTAACGAGATCGTCGACAAGAACGCCGAGATAACCCTCAGCGCGATCGAATACCACGCCATCGGCATCGCCTGCTCGGCGCGCGGCGTTGAGGCCTGCGATCAAGCCCTGGGCGGCGGCTTCCTCATATCCGGTCGTGCCATTGATCTGTCCGGCCAGAAACAATCCGCTCAGTCGCTTCAATTCCAGTGTGGGGTGAAGAGCGCGTGGATCGACATAATCATACTCGATGGCATAGCCA
>CAYFHK010000247.1:0-1753 GCA_964342585.1 uncultured Caulobacterales bacterium
GAAATAATTCGGAGAGCGCATGTCAGCGCCCCTTACTGCTGCCCCCTCTGGCGCGCTGACCGGGCGCATCACTGTCCCCGGCGACAAGTCGATTTCGCACCGCGCGCTGATCTTTGGCGCCATGGCGCGCGGCACGACTGAGATTAACGGGCTTCTCGAAGCCGACGACGTCCTTCGCACCGCCGCGGCGCTAAGAGCGCTTGGCGCTGAAGTCGAGCGCGATGGCGGCGTATATTACGTCACCGGTGGGCGGTGGCGCGCGCCCGATCGGACGATTTATTGCGGCAATTCTGGTACCGGTGCGCGGCTTTTGATGGGCGCGGTCGCGGGCCAAGGCGTGACCGCGCAGTTCGATGGCGATCGATCATTGCGCGGACGGCCCATGGGACGCGTACTCGACCCGTTGGCCGAGATGGGTGTTGAAAGCCAATCCGATGACGGACGACTGCCGGTGACGATCAAGGGCGGCACGGTGGACGCGATCACCTATCGATTGCCCAAGCCCTCGGCACAGGTGAAATCGGCGGTTCTGCTTGCGGGGCTCGGTGCCCAAGGCCAGACGGTGATCGAAGAGCCCGTATTAAGCCGCGACCACACGGAGCGCATGATCGCTGCCTTCGGCGGCAAACTTGAGATTGAAGCCATGGGTGAGGAGGGGCGCCGACTGGTGCTCACCGGCGGTGTCGAGCTCTCAGCAGCATCGCTGACGGTGCCCGCCGATCCCTCATCGGCGGCCTTTCCTCTCGCAGCGGCGCTGATCACCGAAGGCTCTTCGGTCTCGATCAGTGGTGTGCTGATGAATAAGACGCGTACCGGCCTTTTTGAGACGTGGCGCGAAATGGGGGCCAATATCACCATTGCGAATGAGCGCGTGTCAGGCGGCGAGCCGATCGCGGATATCTCGGCGACCTTCAGCCAGCTGAAAGCTGTCAGAACGCCAGCAGACCGGGCGCCGTCGATGATCGATGAGTACCCGATCCTCGCGATCACAGCGGCGTTTGCCGAGGGGACCTCGCGCTTTGAGGGCTTGGGCGAGCTCAAGGTCAAAGAATCAGATCGCCTCGCTGCGACCGCGGCCATGCTGAAAGCCAATGGCGTCACCTGCCGCGTCGGCGAGGACTGGCTGGAAGTCGATGGCGCGTCGCGTGTTGCCGGTGGCGGCCACGTGACGACCCATGACGACCATCGGATCGCAATGTCGGCATTGGTGATAGGCGGTGCAGCTTCGTCGCCGGTGATAGTCGATGATGGCACAATGATCGCGACCTCCTTCACGGGCTTTGTTGATCTGATGAACGGGCTCGGCGCGAAAATCGCGGCAGAGAGCTGATAAATGCGGTGAACCGCCTATCGCTTTCGGACGGCGCCGCGTAGACTTCGCGCGTGGCGAGCGCGGGTGACAATGAATTCCTTTATCAGGCGGCGATCTATTTAGGCGCGACCGCTGTTGCTGTGCCGTTGTTCAAGCGGCTCAAGCTCGGAACGATTCTCGGCTTTCTCGCTGCTGGTATGATCTTGGGCCCTTACGGTCTTGGGTGGCTGACCCAAGAGGAGGGGGTCTTTCACATCGCCGAGCTTGGCGTTGTCCTCTTCTTGTTTGTGATCGGACTTGAATTGAGCGTCGCGCGGCTTTGGTCGCTGCGCCAGACGATCTTCGGTCTCGGGCTTTTGCAAATGCTGATAACGGGAATGGCGCTCGGCTTTGGGTTCGACCGCTTTGTCCAATTGCCAACCAGGCCCGCCTATATTGCTG
>CAYFHK010000248.1:0-1751 GCA_964342585.1 uncultured Caulobacterales bacterium
CCTTGCAAAAAAGTGAGACCTTTACGCATTGTATTCTTCCTATTCCCGGGCCGCAAAGGGGCGCGGCGTTGACACTTATTTTCCTGCCCCTTACATCCCAAATAGGTCCAGAGCAGGACCGTCGTTTCCACCATTGTTTATGGGTTGCGAAGACGACGGGCAAGCCTGCCTATCACAAGGACCACGAAGAGGATCGTTGGAGAACACATGCTGGGTATCGGAACACTCGCCAAAAAGGTTTTCGGCACACCGAACGACCGAAAAGTCAAGGCGACGCGGCCGCTGATCGCAAAGATCAACGCGCTGGAACCCGAATTCGAAAAGCTCAGCGACCAGGGTCTGATCGAGAAAACCGAAGAGCTGCGCAAACGCGCGCTGGACGGTGAAGCCCTCGACGCTCTGTTGCCCGAAGCCTTTGCCAACGTACGCGAAGGGGCCCGCCGGGCGCTGGGTCTGCGGGCCTTTGATACGCAGCTGATGGGCGGTGTCTTCCTGCATCAGGGCAATATCGCCGAGATGAAAACGGGTGAGGGTAAGACACTTGTCGCCACTTTCCCGGCCTACCTCAATGCGCTGACCGGTAAGGGCGTGCATGTGGTTACGGTGAACGAATACCTAGCCAAACGTGACAGCGAATGGATGGGCAAGGTCTTTGAACAGCTGGGCATGACCACAGGCGTGATCTGGTCCGGTCAGCCCGACGATCAGAAGATGGCCGCTTACCAGTCCGATGTGACCTATGCGACCAACAACGAGTTGGGCTTTGACTACCTGCGCGACAACATGAAGCTCAGCCTGGACCAGGTGTTCCAGAAGTATCACAACTTTGCCATCGTCGATGAGGTCGACTCGATCCTGATCGACGAGGCACGTACGCCGCTGATCATTTCCGGCCCGGCTGAAGACCGCTCCGAGCTTTATACCACCATCGACACGGTGATCCCGCTCTTGAGCGAGGAACACTACGAGATCGACGAGAAGACCCGCGGTGTGACCTTCACCGAAGAGGGCAACGAATACCTTGAGCAGAAGCTGATCGAACGCGGCCTGCTGGAAGAGGGGGCCTCGCTCTATGACCCCGAAAGCACCACCGTGGTGCACCACGTCAACCAAGCCTTGCGCGCGCATAAACTGTTCCAGCGTGACAAGGACTACATCGTGCGCGATGGCGAGGTTGTGCTGATCGACGAATTCACCGGCCGCATGATGGCTGGGCGCCGCCTGTCCGAAGGCCTGCATCAGGCCATCGAAGCCAAGGAAGAGGTGCAGATCCAGCCCGAGAACACGACGCTGGCTTCGGTGACCTTCCAGAACTATTTCCGCCTTTATGACCGCCTGTCGGGCATGACCGGTACTGCCATGACCGAAGCCGAGGAATTCGCCGAGATCTATGGTCTGGGCGTGGTCGAGGTTCCGACCAACCGGCCGATTGCACGGGTGGACGAGGACGACCAGGTCTACCGCACCGCGATGGAAAAATACCGCGCGATGATCGAAGAGACCAAGAAGGCCCATGCCAAGGGGCAGCCGGTTCTTCTGGGCACCACCTCGATCGAGAAATCCGAACTGCTGAGCCAGATGCTGCAGCAGGAAGGCATCGAACACAACGTGCTGAACGCGCGCCACCACGAGCAGGAAGCGCAGATCGTCGCCGATGCCGGGCGGCTTGGCGCGGTGACCATCGCCACCAACATGGCTGGCCGGGGTACCGATATTCAGCTGGGCGGCAACGTCGACATCAAGGTGATGGC
>CAYFHK010000249.1:0-1706 GCA_964342585.1 uncultured Caulobacterales bacterium
GCCATTCAGATCACCGCTGATTTCCGCGCCAGAGCCCTTGATGAATTGCGCGATGCGGAAGCCCGGCTCAGCGAATATCGCGAGCGCCGCAACGCGGTCTCGGCGCGTTTGCGCCGCACCGACATTGTCGCGCCGCGCGCCGGACTGGTTCTCGAATTATCGGTGACCACCATCGGCGCTGTTCTGGCACCGGGCGAAACCGCAACCGCAGAATTCTCCGTTGATGGTTCCTCCAACGGTCACCTGTCGCTGGCCGCAATGGTCATCCCCTCGAACGACGCCTTTGTCGGCACCGCAGACTCGCTGCAACTGTTCGACGAAAACGGCCACTTCATGGGCGAGCAAAACATCTCCTTTGCAGGCAGCGACGTGCTGGATGCGGGCACCGAAGTGAACTCCGAGATCGCAGAAGAAGTGCCGCTCCTGGGCCAGATGGCTGCCAACACCGGCACCACCGAAGGTGGCGTGGTCGGCTCGCATGAAGGTTTCCTGCCCGAAGGCGAAGGCAACATCCTAGGCGGCACCAACGCGCTTGGCGAACACATCGACGCGGTTGCAGCAGACTTCACCCGTGACGGCGCGCAAATCGCTGACATCCACATCAACGAATACGCTGTGACAGAAGGCTCCAATGGTTTTGACTTCTTCCGTGGTTCCTCCGTGGATGATCTGGTCAACGGCGCCGGTGGCCGTGACGTTCTGATCGGGCGTGGCGGCTGGGACGAGCTGGACGGCGGCGAGGGCAACGATGTCCTGATCGGCAACAGCGGCAACGACATGCTGACCGGCGGCAAAGGTAACGACATCCTGAAAGGCGGTAGCGGTAGCGACACTCTGGACGGTGGCGCTGGCCGTGACCGCATGAATGGCGGCCACGATGCGGACCTCTTTGTGTTCCAAACCGGCTACGACCGTGACCGCATCATTGGCTTCGATGCGAACGAAGACACGATCGCGCTGCACATCGAAGGCGTCGAAAGCTTTGACGATCTGAGCGGTCTGGCCACCGACCACGGCAACCGCACCATCCTCGACTTCGGAGAAGGCGATGCGCTGGTAATCAAGGGTGTGACCTTTGATGAGCTGAGCGCAGCAAACTTCGACTTCCTCTAAGCACGCGTGCGCAGCAAGCTTTTCGGTTTGCTGCGCAACGTCCTGTAGGAATGGCGATAGATACAAAAAGGGGGGCATCACTGCCCCCCCTTTTCCATTTCAGTCTCGCGTTTGGAGGTTTCAGCCTAGTACCTCAACCCTCTGCGCGCCGCCGCTCAGAAGCCGCGGCCCGAGGCGTGCTCGGCGTAGATCTCGGCGATCTTTTTCACGGCGTCTTCCGGGGGCAGCTCCACGCTTTCGCCAGTCCGGCGCGAGGTGAGTTCCACCACGCCGTTCTTCAGCCCGCGCGGACCGACCGTAATACGCCAGGGCAGACCGATCAGATCCATGGTGGCGAATTTGCCGCCCGCGCGCTCCTTGCGGTCGTCATACAGCGGGTCAAGACCAACCGCAGTCAGCGCGGCATAGATCTTGTCACAGGCCGCGTCGGCTTCTTCATCGCCTTGCTTCAGGTTGACGATACCGCAGTGGAACGGGGTCACGCCTTCGGGCCAGATGATACCCTTGTCGTCGTGGCTTGCTTCGATGATCGCGCCAACCAGACGGGAAACACCGATGCCATGGCTGCCCATGTGTACGGGGATGGATTTGCC
>CAYFHK010000250.1:0-1702 GCA_964342585.1 uncultured Caulobacterales bacterium
ACCGCAAGACCGATGGCGAGCCCCGCGAGAATGCCGCCAGCAAACAGCAGCGGCGCGTGATGGCGCGCGTGCAGCCGCCCGATCTGGCGCCTCATCCACATTGCTCTTTGCCCTATCGATCCCATCGTTTGAACCGCGCCGCAGCCGTGTTAGGAGCCAAGGCCTTGAAAGATTGGCCATGATTCTCCTGATCGATAACTACGACAGCTTCACCTATAATTTGGTGCACCTCATCGGTGCGCTTGGCGTTGACGTTGTCGTCAAACGTAATGACGCGTTAACCGTTAACGACGCGTTTGCGATGAGCCCCTCGGCGGTGGTTCTTTCGCCCGGGCCCTGTTCACCGAACGAGGCGGGCATCTGCCTTGGCATGGTGGAGCGGGCGATTGAGACAAAGACGCCCCTGCTCGGTGTGTGCCTTGGGCATCAATCCCTGGTGCAGGCCGCGGGCGGCACGGTGGGCCGGGCGCAGCGCCTCATGCATGGGCGGACGAGTCAGGTGACGCATAATGGCGATGCGCTGTTCAAGGGCATCCCCTCGCCCTTCACGGCAACGCGCTATCACTCGCTCACCGCGCTGGCGGCAAATATACCAGACACGGTGAAGGTCCTTGCGCACGCCGAGGATGATGGGGAAATCATGGCCGCACGCTATGCCGATCTGCCGATTTGGGGGGTGCAGTTCCACCCAGAAAGCATCGCCTCCGAACACGGCGATACGCTGATGACGAACTTTTTGTCAGCCGCAAAGGTTGAACGGCGGGCCGCATGAGCGAGGCTTTTAGACCCTATCTGCAAAAGGTCGCCGAAGGCGAAACCTTAGAGCATGAAGAAATGCGCGAGGCCTTCGATCTGTTGCTCGAAGGCGAAGTGGACCCTATCGCCGCGGGCGGCTTCCTCATGGCGCTGAAAATTCGTGGTGAGACGCCCGACGAGATTACCGCCGCCGCCACGGCCATGCGCGCCGCCGCCCACGGCTTTGAAGGGCCAGAGGATGCGCTCGACACCTGCGGCACGGGCGGGGATGGCGCGAACACGTTCAATATCTCCACTGCCACGGCGATCGTTCTGTCCGCCTGCGGCATTCCGATTGCCAAGCATGGCAATCGCGCGGTCAGCTCCGCCTCAGGATCGTCCGATGTGCTCTCGGCGCTTGGGGTGAAGGTCGATATCTCCCCCGCCCAGGCCGAAGCCTGCCTGCGCGAAGTGGGCATCGCCTTCCTGTTCGCGCCGAACCATCACCCCGCCGTGCGGCACGTGGCGCCGGTGCGGCAGGCGCTTGGCGTGCGGACGCTCTTCAACCTGCTGGGGCCCCTGACCAATCCTGCGGGGGCGCGGCGGCAATTGCTCGGAGTCTACGACGCGGGGCTCGTCCGCCCCATCGCCGAAACCCTCTGCAATCTCGGCGCTGAATCGGCCTGGGTCGTTCACGGCACGGATGGGCTCGATGAGATGACCGTCACCGGCGAGACCATCGTCTGTATCGCCCACAAGGGCAATCTCGCCGATTGGCGCTTCACGCCGGAGGATGCGGGCCTCAAGCGCCACGATCTCGACGATTTGCGCGGCGGCGATGCGGCAACGAATGCCGAAGCCATGCGGGCGCTGCTCGATGGTGAGGGCGGCGCCTATCGCGACGCCGTGCTGCTCAACGCAGCGGCGGGGCTGATGGTGGCGGGTCTTGAGGATGACCTCAAAGACG
>CAYFHK010000251.1:0-1697 GCA_964342585.1 uncultured Caulobacterales bacterium
CGGCGCTGTTCGTCATCGAGTTGGCGGCGTGGCGTCGGTGTTGAATGGGAAGATCACGAGGGCAACCACGGATATGAGTGGGTGGCCTACTAGGGTTATTCGCCGATGTCCTTCATACGTTCCGCGATATCGCTCGCAATGCGCTCATACAGGGCGGCTTGCTTGTCCCTAGGTGTTCTGGGCTTCGGGTTTCTTCGGCGAATACGTTTGGCGAGCCAGAAGAGCATACGGGCCGCTGGATCGGATGTCGCATCGGGTTCCTTGCCTCCAAAACGTTAAGAAAGGCGATATTTGACCCTAAGAAAATTTACGAGCTTCACTGGGCGGTTTGCAAATGGCGCTACTTCGGTCAGAGTTGGAAGCCCAATTTCCTGTCTTGCGGATGTCAAATTTCCGAGATGTGCACCGATCGAAGCCGGGTCTCTTTCTGGCAGGCCATTCTTACATTCTTTGAGGATTTCTTGCCGTGTGACGCTTTGGCCTAACCCCTTGCGTTCCAATGCGCGCTGGTATGCGGCATCCGTAATTTCATATTCTTCTTTCGTCCAGGATTGAGCCATTTGAATGTCCTCTACTAAAATTGCTTGGATCTGATGCTGCCATGAATTGCGTGCTGTGCCAACTTCGCAACCTCACCTCGTTGCACAGCGGAGAGCGCGCCGTGCCCAGAAGTAACCTTCCCAAGGGTGTCCATCGTGTCCGGCGCAAGGTCGTGTCCGGTGTGCGCTACCATTTCTATGCTTGGCGGGGTGGCCCCAAATTTTGGGAAGGGACGGACCCAAACCCCAAAGAGCCCGAATTCTTCCATGCGTTTTCACAGTGCGGTACGCCCGTGAGCCCGGCTGAATACCTCACGACTCACTTGGTCGACGATTTTCTGTCCAGTGCGTCCTTGCCCAAGGCTGAGCGTTCAAAGGCCGATATCCGCAAATGGTTGGAACTGTTCCGCGAGGAGTTCGGTGCCGATCCTGTCGCGATGTTCGAAGAACGCGCCTCGCGGGGCGAGGTTAACAATTGGCGCAAGAAGTGGCTCCATTCGCCCAAGCAGCACGACATGGCGGGCACCCATGCCACACGCGTCCTCAATTGGGCGGTGGAAGAGGGAAAGCTGAAAGAGCATCACTGCCACAAACTCAAGAAGCTCTACCAATCGAACCGCACAGAGATCATCTGGACGAGCGGCGACATCGCTCAGTTCAATAAGTACGCGCCGAAATGGGTCCAGAGAATCCTGACCGCCGGATGCGAAACCGGTTTGCGAGCGGCCGATCTGGTTCAGGTCAAAATGGACCAATTCGAAGACACGCCGCACGGCAAGCGCCTTCGTTTCAGGACCAGTAAGCGCGGCCAGATCGCATATATCCCGGCCACTTCAGCCCTTGAGAAACTGATCGCAGAGACGCCGGAGGGCCAAGATGTGCTGCTGGTGTCAGAGCTTGGCAGGCCTTTGACGGCCCGTTGGGCATCGAACCAGATCACCAAGTGGCGGCGCGAAGCTCAGATCCCCCCTTGGATCGACGGCAGGGAGAAGACTCTGTCTGATACGCGCGGGACGGCGGCGACAAGATTGCTAAATGCCGATCTGTCTTTGCGCCAGATTGCGGTGCTGATGGGGTGGTCGGTTCGCTACGCAGCGCAAGTTATCGAGCATTATGCGCAGGTTAGCCCGGACGAAAGCGATGCGGTTTTGCGCAAGC
>CAYFHK010000252.1:0-1676 GCA_964342585.1 uncultured Caulobacterales bacterium
CCTGGTCCTGATACTCCGGGATGTGCTTGGCGGGCTTCGACCGCCAGGACTTGGGCGTCCAGTTCTCGCTCATGGTTCCACTCACTACCAATTTGCCGCCGGGCCACTGTGCGCCCTGGAAAGTTCTGCGCAGGCTGCCAGCATGGATGCAGGCGCCACCGCATGGCTCACAAGGTCCGGGGATCGGGTCTATATACGCCCGCTTCGCGCGTGATTCTACCCCTTGCCTCAAGGACTTGAGGCAAGGGGTTGTGAATTTGATTCAAGCGGCCCGAGCGTCCGGCGCACGGGCTTGGTTAACCTGCAGGTGCGGTCACTCCGTCGCGGCAGCCGTCGGCTGGGGTTCCGGCGTCTTCATGGTCACCAGTTCTTCCGCCGCCGTCGGATGAACCGCGATGGTGGCGTCGAACTGGGCCTTGGTGGCGCCCATCTGAACGGCAATGCCCACTGCCTGCACGATCTCGCCCGAGGCCGGACCGATCATGTGGACACCCAGCACCTTGTTGGAGACCGGGTCCACCACGAGCTTCATCATGGTGCGCTCGTCGCGGCCGGACAGGGTGTGCTTCATGGGCCGGAACGTCGATTTATAGACATCCACCCGGTCGAAACGCTCGCGCGCCACTTCCTCGCTGATGCCGACGGTGCCGATCTCAGGCGTCGAGAACACAGCCGTCGGGATGCAGGAATGATCCACCGCCACCGGGTTGTTGGCAAAAACGGTCTCGGCGAAGGCTGCCCCCTCGCGGATTGCCACCGGCGTCAGGTTGGCGCGGTTGGTGACGTCGCCCACCGCGTAGATGTTGTCCACATTGGTGCGGGAGTAGGCGTCCACCTCGATGGTGCCGTTTGCAGACATCTTCACGCCCGCGTTCTCAAGGCCAAGCCCCTTGGTATTGGGCACACGCCCGATGGCAAACATCACGGCGTCTGTTTCAATGACCGTCCCGTCATTCAGGGTCACAGCGAGGCCGTCATCGGTCTTCTCGATCTTTTCAAACACCACCTGGGTGCGGATGGTGACGCCCTTCTTCTCCATCTCCATGTGCAGATGACGACGGAGGTCGTTGTCGAACCCGCGCAGGATTTCCTCGCCGCGATAGACCAGCGTCGTCTCGGAGCCCAGGCCGTTGAAGATGCCAGCGAACTCAACGGCGATATAGCCGCCGCCTGCCACCACGACGCGCTTCGGCAACTCGTCGAGATGGAAGGCCTCATTGGAGGTGATGGCCAGCTCATGGCCCGGCACTTCATGGATATTGGGCGTCGCGCCGGTGGCGATCAGGATGGTTTTCGCCGTCACGTCGCGGTTCTGGTTGACCAGGTGGATCGTGTGCTTGTCCTTGATGACAGCCCGGTCCTCGATGATCTCGACAGCCGACCCTTCGAGATTGCCGATATAGATGCCGTTCAGCCGGTCGATTTCCTTGTCCTTGTTGGCAATCAGGGTCTTCCAGTCGAACTTGGCGCCTTCAACCGTCCAGCCGAAGCCTGCGGCGTCCTCGATTTCCTCATGGACGTGGCTGGCATAGACGAACAGCTTCTTGGGCACGCAGCCGCGGATCACGCAGGTGCCGCCGACGCGGTATTCCTCGGCAACGGCCACGCGGGCACCATAGGAGGCTGCCATGCGCGACGCCCGCACACCGCCAGAGCCCGCGCCGATGGTGAAGAGG
>CAYFHK010000253.1:0-1667 GCA_964342585.1 uncultured Caulobacterales bacterium
TGATGAGCGTCTGAAGCTTGGCCGGGCCCGCGATGCCGATGTGGATCGGCAGGGTGATGCCCGCGTCGCGCAGCGCATCCGCCCATGCAATGATCGGCTTGGCGTCAAATGCAAACTGGGTGGCAAGCGCCATTTCGGCGTCGGTGCGATCGTTGAACGCCTGTTTCCAGCGCAGCGCCTCCATCACGTTTGTGTCCGACCCGTCGGTGTCGATGTCGCGGTTGCCCTCGGGATGACCGGCAACGTGAAGACGTTTGAATCCCGCCTTGTCAAACAAGCCGGTTTCCATCAGCTGCATGGAGCTGTGGAAATCACCGTGCGGGGTTGCGACACCACCGGCCAGAAGCAGCGCCTGCTCGACACCGGCCTCACCCTGATACATGGCGATCCAGTTTTCGAGGGTCGCGGCATCCTTGATAATGCGGGCGGGAAAATGCGGCATGACCTTGTAGCCGTCCGCCGACAGACGCTTGGCCGTGGCAACCATGTCTTCGATCGGCGTGCCTTCGATATGGGCGATGTAGACGCGCGTGCCTTCAGGCAGCAAATCGCGAAAGTTATCAACCTTCTCGGCGGTGCGCGGCATCACTTCGATGGAGTAGCCATCGAGAAACGCCTCGACCTGCGGATTGACCGTCTGTGCCGGAGCGGCGTCGCGTTTTCTGAAGTTCAACAAAGCCATCGCGGCCTCCCAGAAAGATTTGGGTTTCATGCCCATCCGTCGTTAGCAATCAGCGCCTTGATCCGGTCGCCGTCGAATTCCGCCTCGAGACGGGCGGCTTCGGCCTCGACGATGGCGGCGGGGTCGCCGTCCACCGAATAGGGCGGAGCCTTGCGCCATTCGGCAAGGTAGGCATCTGTATCCTGCGCGCCGACTTTCATCGCCGCGCGGTCAATCGCCTGTTCGAAACGCTCGGCAAGCTGCTTTTTGGCCCCGCGACGCCCCTTGCCCACAATGACCTGGGCGGGGATGTCACGCCAATACACGATAGTGACCTCTGGCATCTTGGTTGATTCCCTGCGTTGCGTTTCTGTGCTTCTCACTAATCGACAGTTCTTTCAGATCTGCGCCCGTTTTCGACAGTTGCGCGGCAAAGAACGACGCAGCACACATATCGTGCCAAAGATCGGCCCGCCACAGCCGGCCCCATGAAATCTCTGCATGAACAAGATGAGCCGCAACCCGATTGCAAAGCTTGCGTGAGGCGAAGCGCGGGCGTATCGTGGACCCAACTTGATATGGAGGGCGTAAGTCATGGCGCCCAAGCGTCCCAAAGGTGCGGGCGCGTTTCCTTTAGCGGTCGAGACCCCCGCGCCGAAAAAACCCGATTCTGCGGAGCTTTACGCTGCGCTTGATCTGGGCACAAACAGCTGTCGCATGCTTATTGCCCAACCCAAGGGCAGTGGGTTTCATGTCGTGGACAGCTTTTCCAAATCCGTCCAGCTTGGCGCTGGACTGGAGCAAACCGGTCGTCTGTCACGCTCCAGCATGGCACGCACGGTGCAGGCGCTGCGGATCTGTCACCAGAAGCTCAAGCGGCACCGGGTCAAGCGCATGCGACTTGTGGCGACCGAAGCCTGCCGCCGCGCAAAGAATGCGGCGGAGTTCATTCGCCACGTCCGCCGCGAAACCGGTCTGCAGCTCGAGATCATCCAGCCAGAGGAAG
>CAYFHK010000254.1:0-1641 GCA_964342585.1 uncultured Caulobacterales bacterium
ACAAGGTGGTAGCCATGGCAGTCGCTAAGGCAACGAAGCAAAATTCTGAAAACACGGGCACGGCATCGGCAAAGGCTGAAGCCGCCAGCACAGAGCCGCAACATCATCCGTTTGCGTCGGTTCTCGATCCCTGGCTGAAGCAGTCGGAAATGCACTGGACAAGTGCCCGCAACGCCAATGCCGTCAACCAGGCAAGCGCTGCAGCCACCAAAGGCTTTATGGATTTGATCCAAGAGACCAGTCAATTTTTCAGCACACGCCTGAAAAAGGATATGGATACGCTTAGCGCTTTCGCCGGTTGCCGCACGCCCGAAGACTATTTCAAGGTGCAGGCGGATTATTTTGATGCCGCTGTGCGCGACTATGGCGATCAGGCCGCAAAGCTCGCGCATATGACCGCGGACGTAACCCAAGGTTCCTGCAAGCCGATCGAGGATCGGGTGAAGGAAACCCTGCACTCCGTCGCCTCGATCCCTGAAGACAACGGCGCTTTTGCGTAACGCGTCTAGGGTTGCTGGCCAGATGGGCTGGCGGCCCGGTGGCACTCTGCGCTAGAGAGACCGAGGCGACGTTTTGAGAAAAGTCACGTTGCCTCAAGCGATGAGGGGAAGACGATGCGGCTGACGACATTTTACGGGGCGCTGGTCGGCGCCAGCCTCGCCATTGGCGCGGCAGCTTGCGCGGAGACGAAAGGGGAGGCGGCTGCGTCGCCCACACCCCCGTCCACGGAAGAACCGACGACGCAATATGTGGGCGATCCTGAAATTGGGAAGCGCCTCTTCGTCACCGAAAGCTGTGTGGTTTGCCATTCGATCCGCGGCGTTGGCGGCAAGGCCGCGCCAGCGCTCGATGTGACATCCGCGGGCATGCAACGCGCGCCGATGGATTTCATTGCCGCCATGTGGGCGGGCGCGCCGATCATGGTGGAGCTGCAGCGGCTCGAGGTTGGCTATCAAATCAATCTGAGTGGGGAAGATCTAGCCCATCTCGCCGCCTTCGGCGTCAGCCCCGACGCGCAAGATAGCTTTACCCTCGAGGATGTGCCGGAGGGGCTGCAGACCCTCTTCCTCGATCAGATCTATATGGAAGACGATCTGCAAGACCGCTATCGCGGCGAGGATTGGTACAATTTCCCCGACGATCGGTGAGGGGGAGGCGCGCGCTCAGTCGAGCGTCACATTCACCCGGTCGCCATGGCTTTTGGGCATAGAGATGACCGTGAACTCGACGTCCTGATCCGTGGCATTGATGGCCTGGTGCGCGAGCCCGGGCGCGATTTCTAATCCCTCGCCCTCGTTCAAGGTGTAGGTCCGGTCCGGCGTCTTGATCGTCAGAACGCCCTCGGCCACCATAAAGAATTGCCGCGCCTGCTGATGAAAGTGGGGCGTTTCTTTCCCGCCGGGCACCATGCGCTCGCGGATGATGCTGAGGTCATCGCGCTTCACGTAATGCCAGCCATCATTCTCCCCGCCCCAAACATAATGCTCAGCGCTGCTTTTGTTCACGACGCTCGGTACGGCGGTGTCCTTACCCGCCATGGCGGACCCGGCGAAACACGCCGCCGCTAAAACAAACCGATATCCTCTAGATCAGGTCCCCTTCGATCATAGCTGGTCGAAGGCGTACCATACCTGCCGCGTG
>CAYFHK010000255.1:0-1635 GCA_964342585.1 uncultured Caulobacterales bacterium
TCTTCGCGCTGGGCGTCTTTCTGTGCGGCGCGGTCGGCTATTACGACCCGCAGGACCCGAGCCTGAATGCAGCAACCGGCAATGATGTCAGCAATCTCTTCGGCATGACGGGCGCTGTCGTGGCAGACCTCGCCAACCAGATCCTGGGTTGGGGCGGTATGCTTGGCGCATTCCTCGTCTTCGCAGCGGGGCTGAAACGCATGCTGCTGATCGGCAAGCCGTCTGCCTCCAATTGGGGGCTCGGCTTCCTCAGCGTTCTTGCCGCGAGCACTTGTCTTGCCTCCTGGCCTATCCCGAACAGCTGGGTTCTGGCGACCTCGCTTGGCGGTATGACAGGCGACTTCCTGTTTGGTCTGGCACGCCTGCCCTTCGCGGCGCTGCGAGTGCCTTATCCTGATGTCGTCGCAGGTGTCGCCGCAGCTATTCTCTCCTTCTTCCTGCTGACACGTGCAGCTAATCTGGAAAACCGCGACCTCACGCGTCTCTCGCGCCTGTTCTTCCGCAATGTCGGCAAGCTGCTCGCTCTGCTACTTTTGCCGCTTGGCCCTGTCGGGCGCTGGATCAGCCGCAACATGGTCGCGGGCGTTGAAAAGCTCAAATCATCCGTTTCAGGACTGGTAGGCGGCCTGTTCAACCGTGAACGCGACGACTACCCGTATGTGCGCGGCGCGATCACGCCTGATGCCGACGATGACTACGGCTATTTTGATTATTCAAAATCCCAGCGCG
This sequence comes from uncultured Caulobacterales bacterium, assembly GCA_964342585.1. Taxonomy (GTDB): domain Bacteria; phylum Pseudomonadota; class Alphaproteobacteria; order Caulobacterales; family Parvularculaceae; genus Parvularcula. Next base: position 730 of record CAYFHK010000255.1, read on the forward strand.
ACGCTGAACAAGCCGAAGCGCCGCGAGAGGCCGATACCAAGCCTGAAACAAAAGCACAGCCGGAAGCCCCGCGTACACAGCGCCGCCAACGCCGCGAAACGCCCAAAGCCCCGCGCGTGAACAAAGCAGGCCTGCCTTCGCTTGATCTTCTAGTGACGCCGCCAGCCCGTACAGGCACAGTCGACGAACACCTGCTGCTGGAACGCGCAGACCATCTGATGCGCATTCTGAACGAGTTCGGCGTTAAGGGCCGCATCACGCAGGTACGCCCGGGTCCTGTTGTCACCTTGTTCGAGCTTGAACCTGCACCGGGTGTGAAGTCCTCCCGCGTGATTGCGCTTGCCGACGACGTTGCCCGTTCCATGAGCGCGATCAGTGCACGTATTGCCGTTGTGCCGGGCAAGAACGCCATCGGTATCGAACTTCCAAACAAATCCCGCGAAACGGTGTATCTGCGCACGCTTCTGGAAAGCCCGAGCTTTAATGACGGCAAGCAGAACCTGCCTATGGCGCTTGGCGAAGACATTGGCGGCGAGCCGGTTTGCGCCGACCTCGCGAAAATGCCTCACCTTCTCATTGCGGGTACAACGGGTTCTGGTAAGTCGGTTGGTATCAACGCGATGATCCTTTCGCTCATGTATAAGCTGCCACCTGAGAAGTGTCGCTTCATCATGGTCGACCCGAAAATGCTCGAGCTCTCGATCTATGAAGGCATTCCGCCCCTTCTCTCCCCCGTTGTGATCGACCCGAAAAAGGCGGTCACTGCGCTCAAATGGGCGGTTCGCGAGATGGAAAGCCGCTATGAGATGATGTCCAAGGCGGGCGTACGGAACCTTGCGGGCTTCAATGAGAAGGTCGAAGAGCTGAAACGCACTGGCGGTCGCCTCACGAAAGAAGTCCAGACGG
>CAYFHK010000256.1:0-1622 GCA_964342585.1 uncultured Caulobacterales bacterium
TGAATATGGCTGCATAAACGATTATTTTCATCGCTTCTCATCCTTGCGCATCGGCATCCCGATCTTCTTGGGGTCTACACGCCCAAAGGGCGCGTCGGTTCGTGTTGCCACCCGCAGTTTCGCACTGCGTGACCGTGGGTTTTCTGCCAACTCGTCGGCATCTGGCCCAATAGCCTTGCGGCTTTTGACATCAAACTGAGGCTTCTCCGCCTCGATCTCGGGGGCATAACGGTTCGCCCGTCCCTCGCCGCCGGAACGCGCCTGCAAAAACCGCTTCACCATGCGGTCTTCAACCGAATGGAATGTCACAACGGCGAGTTGACCGCCGGGCTTCAACGCACGTTCCGCAGCCATGAGGCCCTCAAACAATTCGCCGTATTCATTGTTCACAGCGATGCGCAATCCCTGAAAGCTGCGGGTCGCCGGGTGGCTTTGCCCGGGCTTTGAGCGCGGCAAACACCGCTCGATGATGCCAGCCAGCCGCAGAGTGCGGGTGATTGGCTCAACCTCGCGTTCTTGGACGATGGTTTTCGCAATGCGACGGCTCGCGCGTTCTTCGCCAAAAAGATAAAGGATATTGGCGATCTCGGCTTCCGAGGCCTCGTTCACAATATCGGCTGCACTTTCGCCGGACTGACTCATCCGCATGTCCAACGGGCCGTCGCGCATAAAGGAAAACCCGCGTTCGGCCAGATCAAGCTGCATCGAACTGACCCCAAGATCGAGAACGATACCGTCAAGACCCTGCCCATAGTCGTCCATCCGCGAGAATACACCCTGAACCAGCTCAAGCCGATCCCCGTAATCGCCCTTCCAGCCCGCTGCCATCTCAAGCGCAAGCGGGTCGCGGTCGACGCCGATCACCTTGTCAGCGCCTGCGTCAAGCAACGCGCGGCTATAACCACCGGCGCCGAATGTGCCGTCCAGCCAGACGCCCTTTACAGGCGAAACAGCCCGCAAGAGCGGGCGGATAAGAACAGGAATATGTGGGGTCTCATTGGCGGGCAGCGCGGACATCGACTATATCCCCTCGTCGCCATCCAAATAGGCCGAGGCATCGACATCCGGATCAAAATCCTCATCCGCGTCTAATGCGCTCTCATAGGCCTTGTCATAGGTCTCGGGCTTCCAGATCTCAAACGTCTCGCCGGTGGACGCAAAGAAAGCCGAGTCATCCAGCCCGATTTTCTCACGCAGTTTCGCAGGCAAAACCAAACGGCCGGTTTCGTCGACCGAGGTAAAGACCGCATGTGTGGAATAAAGCCGCTGGAGCGCTTTGCGGCGCGGGTTGGCCCGCGCGAGGCGCTCAATCTGGTCGTAAATCTTTTCAATGGCCGCAAGGGTAAAGCATTCGAGGTAATCGCGCTTTTCATCGCCATAAACGATGACTAGCTGCGGATTGCCGCCTTCTGGAAAATCCGGATCGCCCGAAGCAAGAACACGCCGGAATGCAGCAGGAATCGAGACCCTGCCCTTACCGTCCACTTTGTGGTGGCTTTCGCCTATGAACCTGAGTTTACGGTCCACTGTCCTCACCTTTCCCCCGATCAAAATTGACCCCTTAAGTACGAAACGGCGGATAGGGATGCTGCCACCGCCCTATCCGCCGCCCTCGTCCCGCC
>CAYFHK010000257.1:0-1617 GCA_964342585.1 uncultured Caulobacterales bacterium
GCCATGCCAACATGCACAGCAGCGATTTCGCCATTGATGTAGAGCGTGGAGCAGATGCCCGTGAAAAGATCGCTCTGCCGCCGAAGCACGGCTTCGAGCAGATTGCGAATCCAGGAGACGGAAAACGCATCAAACACGCCCGTGCGTCTGTATTGCTCGCTTTTCCAGCGCAAGAGGGTGTGAAGCGCTGTATCTCCACAATCTGCAATCACGAAGGAAAAACCGCCCTCAAGCTCTTCGAGCCGCCGGCGGCGCGCCCGTAGATTCCGCATGGCCTTGGGTGCGAGCTGTTGCCGGGATGATTCCCACGACGCATAGCCCTGGGACAGACCCATGACCCAGGATCCTTCGACGTCCCGCGCGCCCGATCTGAAGCCGGCCTGCGACGCCAATGCACCGTGATACTGGAACACGGGGATGTCGGCGCGGCGAAGAAGGTCTTTGGGATCGATATGAAAACCAGGTTCGGCGATGACACCGTGCACATCACCCAACGGGCCCGCCAGAGGTCGCGCAAAACCCAAACGGCCGGTTTGCAATGGCAAGAACGCGACAGGCTGTCCGCGCCGGCTGGCGATCAAAACTCGCGTATCCGACCGAGCTTCTTCGCAGCATTGCGCGAATTCAAGAGCGAAGTATGGGCTGCCCAGAGCCGGGTCAGCCAGCACGAACATCCGCCAGGCGTCCTGTTCGGACGCTGTAAGCTCGCTCGGGCGCTTCTGGCTGACTTCGATCGCAGGCATTTGCACAAGCTCCAAGTGCCGCATCGAGACAGAATTGAAGCTGTTTCAAGTTTTCGACGCGGTCATCCGTGAGAGAAGCAAACGCCACGCCAAATTCATACACGAAGCGAATCCTGGGCAGCGTATTTGGATTGTGTTTGCCGGCGGCTGAACGGCGATCGGATTGTAACTGCCTTCGCCGTCCAGAAAGCTCCGCAAATAGAGAAGGGGGGGGCGCCTTCTTGCGCCACCGCTTCGTATTCAACGCGCGCACTCAGAACTTACGCGCCCGAGCCCGCATTTGAATTCGTGTCACTGGATGCGTGCTTCGGCCGCGATAATCTCGAAATCGGTTTCGCCATTAACGACCGTGATCGTCAGTGCAGCACCGGTCTGAAACAGGCTGAAATCCACCGCCTCGTTCACCGCGAACCGCATCGTCATGGCACCCATGCCGAGTTCGGTCAGCGCATCGTGCCGAACAACCGCGGTCCGGTCGGCGGCATTGACTGCGCGCACGTCCGCAGCAACCGTTGAACTGGTTTGCGCTTCAGCGTGATGATGATCGCCATGATGCCCGTGATGATCGGTAGCAGACAGGGCGAGTGTGGCCGCGGCGATGAAACTAAGCATGGAACAATCCTGAGGGTTTGATTTTACGCTAACGCCATAGGTATCGGATCTGCAAGCGCGGGCCAACACGGTCTTCCGCGCTCAGTCGGTCGAGGCGCTAGCCTCAGCCCAACTCAAATGTCAGGACTTGCTTCGTTTACGCCCTGGTGCCGGCCGCGGATACAAACGCGACAGGTGCTAACAGGCTTCTCCGTAGATCTCGATCAAGCTCGAAAAATAATCTGCTAACGGCTCCAACCCCATCTCGGCACGCCAGATATCG
>CAYFHK010000258.1:0-1612 GCA_964342585.1 uncultured Caulobacterales bacterium
CACGAAGCCCAGCACCCGGCTCATAATGGTCATGCCACCGACCGTGGCGAAGGCGCGCAGGAGGTTCATGGGCGAAAGGGATGCGGGTGTTTGGGGGCGAAAGCAAGGCCGAGGGACGTGGCCTGTGCGCTCAGCCTATCTTTTTTCGTCTACCGTGATCATCGTGCGCAATGCAGCGTTGATACGGGTCTGCCAACCGGCACCATCCTGTTTGAAGTGCTGGACGACATCCTGATCCAGCCGAAGGGTCACCTGCTGCTTTGTCGGCGCCTTCTGCTGGCCGCGCGTTTTCCGATACGCGTCCACCACGTCCGGCAGGACGTCGACGGCCGGGCGCATGGCTGCGAGTTGATCATCGGTAAGCTCAGGACTGTCGACAGCATCCCAATCCTCTTGGGATATCGCGTCAGGCTTTTTCTTCCCGCTCATAACTAGCCACCTCTCGCCGATTGGCTTTACGCAAACTGATCAGACGGATAGCCGGGCTGCGCCGCGTAAACACAACCACATAGATGCGCGAGGCTATAGGGCCGAGCGCTATGTAGCGTGGCTCGCCGTAATCGCGGCGCGTGTCCTCAAGCAAAATGGCCCGATCCCATCGGAAATCTAGGATTTCGTCAAAGGCAACGCCGTGTTTAGCCAGATTGGCGGCGGCTTTTGCGTCATCCCATTCGAATTCCATCGTAACGCCTGATTATTATATTGTAGTTACGATTTGATTGGGTGCCAAGCCCTATTCAGCCGCGCCCTTTAGCCGCTTCGTCCTCGCGTCCCTTGCCTTCTGGCCGGTTTCGCGGGCGGCTTCGCGGCGTTCGGTGCGTTTCTGGACGCGTTCCTCGACGTCCTTGGGGCGGGGGCTCAAGGCTGAGTTGATGGCGGCGAGGAGGCCGTCTTCCACGGCTTCCTTCTTGCCGTCCTGCACCACTTTGCCGCCGGCGACATCCTTCACATAGAACACGTCGACGACACGCTCGCCATAGGTGGCGATGTGGGCGGAGGTGATGGTGAGGCCCAGGTGGAACAGGGCGCGGGTGAGGTCATAGAGCAGGCCCGGGCGGTCCAGCGCGTTGACCTCGATGACCGTGAAACGGTCGGACACTGAATTGTCGATCAGGACCTGGGGCTCGATCTCAAAGGCCTGCTGGCGGCGGGTGCGCTTGCGCTCGCGGGCGATGGCTTCCTTGGGCTTGGCCTCGCCGCGGAGGGTCTTGTCGATCAGCTCGCGCAGGCGCTGCACGCGGCGGGCGTCATCCAGCACCTCGGAATTGTCGCTCTGTACCCAGAAGGTATCGAGCGCCATGCCGTCATTGGTGGTGAAGATCTTGGCGTCGACGATGTTGGCGCCGGTCATGGCGACGGCACCGGCGATGCGCGAGAAGATGCCCGGGTGGTCGAGCGCGTAGACGGAGATTTCCGTCGCATCATCGTCGGGCAGCGGGGTGACGTCGATTTCCAGCACCGCTTCATCGCCATGGGACGTGTCCGCGCCGGCCATGAGGCGGGCATGGCGTTCCTGCGTGTCCGGGTCCACCACCAGCCAGTAGCTGTCGGTCATGCGGCCGGCGAAGCTTTCGACGGTGGCAGTGCCGAGATCGGAGATGCGCTGCTTGAG
>CAYFHK010000259.1:0-1587 GCA_964342585.1 uncultured Caulobacterales bacterium
CACGCGGGAATTACCCGCGGCAATGGCCTTGCCGCCATCGGGGGCCTGCTGGTTGGCCACCGTCACGAAATGCGCCGACAGCTTGTTCGTCTTCGGATCGCGCACCGCGAAATATTTCTGGTGCGTCTTCATGGTCAGGGTGATGACTTCCGGCGGCAGATCGAGGAAGTCCGGATCCATCTCGCCGAGCACCGGCACCGGCCACTCCACCAGGCCGCACACTTCATTGAGCAGGCCGAGATCCTCAACCAGTTCCAGACCGGCATTCGCGCAGGCCTTGCTGGCGCCTTCAAGGATTAGCCGCTTGCGCTCCTCGGCATCGAGAATCACATGACCTTGCGCCTCGAGCTGCGCCTTGTAATCGGCAAAGCCTGTCACCTCGAACGGCCCGCGCCCGTGCACGCGATGGCCTTCAGTGACATTGCCCGCTGCAAGACCGAAAACGTCGAAATCCACCACTTCGCCATTGAAGACGCAGAGAATGCGCTGGATCGGGCGCACCCAGCGCTGGGCCTTTTCGCCCTCGCCGATTTTCATCGATTTGGGCCAATGGAAGTTGGAGATGATGGCCGGAATGGCTTCGGCGATGACGTCCGTGGTCTTGCGGCCCGGCTTGTCAATTATGGCGACCCAGAAAGCGCCCTTCTTGTCCTCGCGCTGTTCGCACTGATCGAGGCTGGTCAGACCGGCGCCGCGCAAAAAGCCCTCAACCGCCTTGTCCGGAGCGCCGACGCGGGGGCCTTTGCGCTCATCGCGCACATCATCCGCCTTGTCCGGAAGGCCGGTCATCACGACCGTCAAACGGCGCGCGCCGACATAGGATGCACTGGTCCCGGCAGTCAGCCCGGCTTCGCCCAACGCCTTGCCCAGAGCCATTTCCAGATCCTTGGCCGCCTTGGCCTGCATGCCTGCGGGGATTTCCTCGCAGAAGATTTCAAAGAGAAGTTCGGACATTAAGCGTACTCTTGTGCGGCCCAGCGCTCCATGAGGGCGAAATAGCCGTCATCGGGGGCTTCTTCATAAATCAGCGCGTCTTCGTGGAAGACGACCCAGTCCTGCGCTTCCTTTACCCAGATATGACCGACCGGCTTGAGCTTGGCGCGATCATCAAGGCAGGAGGCCTTGACCGAGAGCGAGTGATTTCCGGCGGTATCATTGGCGATACGCGTGCCGCATTTCTCGCAGAAGAGCGCCGATTTGGTGGCCTTGCCATCGGCGATCTGGGTTTCGAAGACTTTCGGCGCGCCTTTGAGATATTTCAGACCATCGCGCGGCACGAGCAGAGACATGGAGAAGGCCGAAGATGTCTCGCGCTGGCTGTCGACGCTGTGATTGCAAAACAGCGTCAGCGGACGCTTGGTGATCTCAAAGCGGATTGCGCCGCACTGGCAGCCGCCACGCAGGGGAAGTCTCATGAGGATTGCTCCTGCATTCTCATCCTCTCCCTTGATGGGCGAGGTGGCTCAGTGCGTCGCACTGAGACGGAGTGGGTGCGCGCCAGCGGCGCAGCTGAAAACGATTTGGCGGGCCCTACGGGCCGCACCCTATCCGCCCGCTGCGCGGGCACCTTTCCCCTCAAGGGAAAGG
>CAYFHK010000260.1:0-1577 GCA_964342585.1 uncultured Caulobacterales bacterium
GGCGGCGATGGCGCGCTGCTCGTTGCTGTGGTGACCGAAGCTGTCAGCATGGGATTGCTCAAATCCCCGGGCAGCCAGGGCGCTGATATCGTTGTCGCCGAAGGCCAATCCATCGGCAATGCGCTGAATTATGGCGGCCCTTATGTCGGTCTCTTTGCAGCGCGGCAAAAGCATGTTCGGCATATGCCGGGCCGTCTCGCCGGTGAAACGGTGGATGCGGATGGTCAGCGCGGCTATGTCCTCACGCTTTCGACGCGGGAGCAGCATATTCGTCGGGATAAGGCGACCTCAAATATCTGCACGAACTCCGGCCTCTGTGCGCTGGCCTTCACCGTGCATATGAGTTTGCTCGGGGGGCAAGGTCTGCGCAATCTCGCGCAGCTCAACCATGCCGCCGCATGCAAAACGGCGGACGCGCTCACCGCAATCAGCTGTGTGGAGTTGGTAACGCCCGCCTTCTTCAACGAGTTCACCGTCCGTCTACCGAAGAATGCGACAGACGTTGTGGAGAAGCTGGCGGCGCAAGGCATCATTGCAGGAGTGCCAGGTGAGCGGCTGTGGCCGGGCACGCCGGAACTCCATGACCTGTTGATCGTGGCCGCGACAGAAATTACGCAAACGGAAGATATCGACGCCTTCGCCGCGGCGCTGAAGAAAGAGGTGACGCAATGAGCATGAACGATCAAGGCCGCCCGACACGCAGCCAATCTGTCGCTGCCAACCGTCCCGAGACCTTCACCGGCAATCGCGCGCTGCAAATCGAAGAGCCGCTCTTGTTTGAGATCGGTGACTTTGAAGGCAGCGGTGTCGATTTTCCTGACACAGATCTTTCCGCATCCCGCCTTGGCGATCACGCGGCAGCCGAGGCGCCCGCGCTCCCGGGCCTCGCCGAGCCAGAAGCGATGCGCCACTATGTGCGCTTAAGCCAGAAGAACTATGCCATCGATATGGGATTGTTCCCGCTTGGGTCGTGTACGATGAAACACAATCCGCGACTCAACGAGAAGATGGCGCGGCTGGCCGGCTTTAGTGACATCCACCCGCTTCAGCCCTTGTCGACCGTACAAGGCGCGCTCGAGCTGATGGACCGGCTTGGCGGCTGGCTGAAAGAACTGACCGGCATGCCCGCCGTTGCCATGTCGCCCAAAGCCGGTGCCCATGGTGAACTTTGCGGGATGATGGCGATCAAAGCGGCCATCGTCGCGCGTGGCGAGGCGGAAACGCGCGTTCGCGTGCTGGCGCCTGAATCCGCCCACGGCACAAATCCGGCAACGGCGGCACAATGCGGCTTCACCGTCGACGATATCCCGGCCGACAAAACCGGCCGTGTCGATCTCGAGGCGTTCAAGGAAAAGCTTGCCCCTGACGTGGCGGCCATCATGGTCACCAACCCCAACACGTGCGGCTTGTTCGAACGCGATATCCGCGCGTTGGCGGACGCTGTGCATGAGGTGGGCGGCTTCTTCTATTGCGATGGCGCGAACTTCAACGCGATCATGGGCAAAGCCCGCCCTGGTGATCTTGGCGTCGACGCGATGCACATTAATCTGCACAAGACGTTTTCAACGCCCCATGGC
>CAYFHK010000261.1:0-1564 GCA_964342585.1 uncultured Caulobacterales bacterium
AATCGTTTTCACATAAAGCAGATACACGCAATGCTTGTTGTGAGTAAACCTCAGGGAGAACTCCAAGCCTAAACATCTCTCTTACCTGCCTTAACTCACATCGCCGATAGCCTCAAGATCAACGCTCACAAGGCACATCTCGATGGATCGATGACTGTGGCAAATCAGCAGGCTTTGCACACAGCCCGTGTTTGACCCGAATTGATCCTTCTGTTGCGGATACGCGCGCTCGCGCCACTCCATCGGCCGCCAACGAATCCGTTTGGAAATTCCACCCCATCCCCCCTTTCCCGCTCCCCCAAACACAACAGCTTGATTGGTTCGTGATCGGGTTTTGCGGCACAAGTTGCTCATGATGAAAACCGTCCTCTCCTCCGCTATCGCGATCCTCGTTCCAATCCTGCTTGCGTGGCTTGGCCTGTCGCGTGCTTTAGGCGCGCATCCGTTTTGGGAGGTTCAGACAATCGCTATTGGTGCTCCGATTGGGGTGCTCTTGATCCTTGGGGCGCAGATGGCCGGGTTTGGGCAGAAATGGCTTATCATTGCGGCGGTCATCCTTCTGATCGCGGCAATCTCGGTGGCGACCTATGGCAAGATGGGGTTCGTGGCCGCCTATGGCGACGACCGCTTCGCGGGTCAGCTTTGGTACTTTGGCTGGATCGCGGTTGGCGCGTTTTCGACGGCGACTCTTTTCGCCCTCGCGCCCCGTAAATAGCTGCGCCAAAGTCCTTAAACCTGCTCATAATCCCCCTGATATTGAATAACGCTCGACGAGATCGCTAAACATCCTCAAGATCAAGCCAACCTGATCGGTCTCGCCCCGCCGCTTGACCCCGAACAATGACGCGTTGGCGATAATCGGATATAGACTGGCCATAGACCCGCACATGCGGACAGAAGGAGCACCAATATGAAATTACTCGTCACAGCAGCAGCGGCCGTTTTGATCGCAACGCAATCGTTCGCCGGAACCTACCAGGTTAGGTGCAAGACCGAGAGCGTCCCCTACCAAGAGGCGGTCAAAGGCGGCACGCCGGAAGAGGTACTCGGCGGCGCGATTATTGGCGGATTGCTGGGCAAGGCGGCAACCGACGACAACGGAGCGGCTGCGATTGGAGCGATCATTGGCGGGGCCTTGGCGAATGAATCCAGCACCACGACCGTGACCCGCTACCGCGACGTCGAGACCTGCACAAATGTGTTCGTTCCCGACCGCATCACCGACGAGGCCGAGCTTGAGAGCATCCTGATCGATCTCAAGAATGGCCGTTCCGTGAGCCGCGAAGTCATCATGGATGTTCAATACACGATCGGCGTCGCCTATGACGGCAGCTGGGGCCCAATTTCCCGTCGCGCAGCTGACGAATATCTCGCCCATCTCGAAGCCGATGCCGCGGCTGAGGTCGAAGTTGAAGTTGAAGCGACAGAAACAACGCCGCTGTTCACTTTGATTGTGAATGACGTTGTCATTGTCAGCTCGCCCGATGTTGCTGCCATTGATGAAATCAAGACAGCGCTCGGCCAGGCCGGAGTTGCGTCGCAAATCTTTGTCGATTTGCAGTAG